>JBIIOE010000005.1:0-64490 GCA_044337105.1 Bdellovibrionota bacterium
TCAACGTGCCACAGAGGGCACGTCTCCGCGCCTTTTGAGCCTGCATCCTTGCCCCTCGACCTTTCGCGTGGCCTCGCGACGAGGATATTTTTGTTACGCGCTCTTAGTACTCGGTTTCGGGCGGATTTGAGGGCCCCGCCGCCGCTATAGTCCAGGCCGGGAACCACTCGATATCCTTAATTACGAACCCTAAATCGACGGTCAACCGCTTGTGCAGGTCTGCGAGATGCCCTGCCCCATAAAAGATAGCAAGGTGCCTCTTGCCTGCAGCGAGCTCTCGATTCACAACCTCGATAACGGCCTGATTTCTATCGTGAATCAAGGCGAGCCCCTGATCCCCTTCCATAATTTTAAGAAAGGATTCGGACTCCAACATGCCTCTCGCCATAAAACGCTTGATAGTCAGCTGCTCGGGAGGTGTTGGCCCCCGCATTAACATCAAAAGAGGATTGAGCCCTTTGAGCGAATCTGCAGTGCGCTCAATCTCTTTAGCCCTCCTCTGAAAGCTCGGATCCCTCGACACTGTCAGCATCCTCCACAGGAGATCCAAGAGACTCTCCCCCCTGGCGTTCATCGCCGCCTGAAGCTGCGCCGGAGATAGATCGGCATGCACAAAGTTCGGAGCTTGGTAGTCGATGTACTCTAGCTGAAACGACAACCCCATCAGATCAGAGAGCCGCTTCTGAAACCATCCCAGCCCTGAGCTGGCCGTCTTTGAGTTCAAATGTTTCAATCTTGCCGGATCGGCCACGAGCTCATACAGAACACTCTCGTACTCCTTGAAGCGACGATTCAGATCCCGGTAATACGATTCGTCCCCAATGTGCACCGCTCCTATGTAATCGAGCCTGACACCTTTAGCGCTACCTTTTGCTCCCTCGTATCGAACCAAAGGAACCTGGAGCACCCCGGCAGTACCGTTCTCCAAGCCCTCTAACCTCATCATCTGAGGCGGCAGCTCGACTCTCGACACCTCCGGGCGAGAGAGGTCCCGAACTGTGAGCACGATCGCAATCGTGAGCGCCACCCCGATGAAAGCGACCGTTTTCAACGACCGTCCAATTCCAAGCATGTTCATACCCACGAAAGTTTAGCGACCTATTAAACCAGGGAAACACGGTGAGTCTGCAAGGAGAGCTCCTGAATCCACCCCTTCCAATCGCAACCCACTTGTGTGTTATACAATAGTTCAGGAGAGACGCGCATGATTATTCAGAAATTCGGCGGCACATCGATGGGTTCGAGCACCAGTATTCTTGAGCAGGTGTGCCCTATTATTCAGAAATCCCTCGCAGAACACTCTCTGCTGACAGTAGTGGTCAGCGCCATGAGCGGCGTAACCTCGTTGTTACTCGAGGCTGCGCATCGCGCCGCTACGAAACAGGTGGTCGATCTCGAAATCCTACGCACTATTCGTGAAAGACACCTCAGCGTTGCCACTGCACCAGCTATCACGAGCTCTGAACGCCAGAAATTCGAGACCACCCTCGACACAGAGCTGCAGCGGCTCAGTAATCTACTATCCGCCATCGGAATCATACAGGACCTGCCAGTAAGGTCGCAGGATGCAATTATAGCCGTAGGAGAGACCCTCTCTGCACATCTGCTGGTCGCGGCCCTCAACTCTCTCGGCACTCGTGCGGAGTACGTGGACACTGCGCACATCATTTCTTCGGCCTTGCGTTACGAGTCAGACGAGTATTGGGACAAAGTCGAGACTATCTTCAGAGACACACTACAACAGGTAACTCATGGGCATGTGCCAGTAGTTCCTGGATATTTTGGAGACACTGCTCTCGGAATCATCGCCTCCGTTGGTAGAGGCTACTCGGATTACTCTGCAAGCTTGATCGGGAGCGCGCTTGGCGCATCCGAGGCGCAGATCTGGACGGACGTGGACGGCGTTCTGTCAGCCAATCCGAAGGTCGTTCCCTCTGCCTTCATTTTAAAGCGCATCTCATACGACGAGATGGCAGAGCTGTCGCAGTTCGGAGCTAAGGTGCTCCATCCCTTTAGCGTCAGACCTGCGGTCAACTCGGGGATTCCGATGCGTATCCTGAACACCTTCAATCCAACCTGCCAAGGCACACTGATCGAAGTACAGCACTCCTCCTCCGAAAACCCCTTCAAATCAATCGCATACAAGAAGGCCATTACAGTCGTACGAATTACGACCCCGAGAATGCTCATGTCTCACGGTTTTCTCGGGCAGATCGGAGAGATCCTTGCGCGACACCATGTCAGCATTGATCTCATCGCCACCTCTGAAGTGAGCATCTCCTTCACGATGGATGACGGCTCCAAGTACGCACCTGCTCTGCACGAAGACCTCTCTGCCTTGGGAGATGTGTCTGTGTCTGCGGGACAGGCGATAGTAAGTATCGTCGGTACGGAGATTGCAGGATGTGATGATCTTCTACCGCGCGTATTCACCTCTCTTCATCGCGCAGGGATCAAGGTAAACCTCATCTCTTTTGGAGATCTGAAAATTAACTTGAGCATCATCGTGGACGATCTCACCTGCGAGCAGGCTGTAAAAACGCTACACGACGAGTTTTTTCGGCGCTAACTTTTGCTGGAGAAGCGAGGTACAGCGGGCTTCCCTCAAGCAGTCAGAACCACCTCGACATCTTGCTCAAGGAACGCGCGGAGCGAAAAGGCGGCGCCGCCCCTCTTTACAGAAGCTCAACATTTGCTCGTGGCACAGTAACGATGCGGCCATCGTCCAGACGCGCCGTCAGAACTCGCGACCACGCACCCGTTTCGATCCTTTGCGGATCGTGCGGCAGGTCCTCAACCGTCCCTGATTGACCGAAGAAAGGGACACGAATCAATCGCACCCTGGAGCCGACCTGCAGACCTGTTGCACCAGCCTCCTCGCGAATGGACGAGCCAAATTGCACGTGAGCAGCTGAAATTATCTCGGGGCGCACAGCCCCTGCGCGCACCTGCGTCGCTCCGTTGAGCGATGCTCTCGCCCCATTCATAGCTCGCAAGGTTTCCCACACACGTTGTCCCATCGGTAGCGGGCCGAATCCTTCGGTTACGATGAGAGTCATCGAAATATTCTCGTCACCCGTAACAGCGACGCCGATGTCGCGACCGACATACTCTCGTAATGTGTGGTCGTCTATGGAACCGGTGACAAATCCTACCGCCCCGGCATCGCGCGCTTTCAAAACCGCTCCCAGAGTCGGGCTCCGACCTCCAATCAATATCGCTCCGGGAGCCTCTGCAGGAACATGAGACTCCGAAACTACCGCGAAAGGTTCGACATCGAGCACCTGAACTGTGCCGATTCTTTCACCACCTACCCCGAAAATTCCCTGAACAAACGAAGCTTCGGACTCGAGTACTACCGCGCGCTCCCCTTCCACTTCAACGACGAGCCCTTCAAGATATGCGGACAATTCGAGCTTCCGAGGAGCCGCCCGTATTCCGAGGTGACCCGTCGACTCTGTGACGAACTCAACGATTCCCGAGATCGGTGCCGTGATGGTGCTCCTGAAGAGTCCCCACAAACCTCGTATCTCTGCGAGAAGCTCGCCTTCGCTTACGTATGTGCCAACAGCAACGCGCAGAGTCTTTTCTACCTCTTGCGGGGTAACGCACAACGTTTCTGCCACGCGAATCAAGCGCACCTCTCCTTCGAGGTAGGCCCGGGCTATTATCTGCTCTCTGGATACCGCATCTCCCTTTTTGACAAGTATCTCTCCCGCGATCGGTAATTCGCGTCGCCTCCTCACTACGTGATGTGAGGACACTGTAAGACCGGGAGCAAATACGTGTGCCATACGTTTACGAGATCAGTTCGAGGTTACGATATACTTGGCTTTGAGCGTGCGCCGTATCTGCCGGCATCACTATGGGCCTGTTCCGACCGTCACAGAGAATTCCACACTCTCCGAGTTCAACACGCCGCTCTATTACTTCTCCAACACCCGCGCCAACATTCACCGAGCGCTTCAGCGGCACAACTCTAATTGTAGCCTTTCCACGTGCAGGAGTAGGAATGCGCACGACCTCGTGGGCGCGAACCTCGCCAACTCGATGGGAATCAAGAAAGACCTCGGCCAGTACGGATGATTGGGGTAGCTTGGACGAATACACCGGGACTACCACACAGCCGAGATGAACGAGACAGTCATTCTCGAATATCTCCTGCGCTGCAACGGGATGAACAGACCCGAGCACACCCAGATGCGGCATCATGAAGATAGAGTCCACAGAGAGCTGAGTGACACCTTCGAGACCAAAGCCTTCGAGCATCATGAGCGCAGCTTGCATACGAACAGGGGCGTGACTCAGAACTCCTCCCGAACCTATCACGACGTCGAGCTTCATCAGATCGACCAATTCGTATCTCTCGGATGACTGCCGGAATACGTCCGCTATTCCTTTATCCTTCGGAGCCTCGAGCCCCACCGCCAAAGAGCGATGGTGCTTGAGCGATAGGCGGAGCGCCTCACGGCACACAGCTTGTTCCACGAAGAGGTCTTCGACCGTTTGCGGAATAGAAGTTGGACGAATCATCTTGTTGAGCAGCCGATCGCGCAACTCCGAGTCTTCAATCTCGAATGGCAGCCATCTTTTAATCGATTCAGTGCCTGCTTCGAGCAAAACGTTTGCAACTGAATAGGACATACCAAGATTGGCACTCACCGTCCGATTGAAAGTCGGAACCCCTGCCTTGTTTCGAAAAACAGAGAAAACATCGGTCGTGGCGCCGCCTATATCAACACACAAGACATTGTAACCACTCGTGGCACTATAGCGCTCGACTATCTCTCCAACCGCAGCCGGCGTCGGCATGATCGGAACAGGACTCCACGACATGAGCCTTCCGTACCCTGGTGAATGACTCATAACATGAGAGAGGAAAAACTCGTGAATGGCCCCTCGAGCAGGTCCTAAGTTCTCGCGCTCAATCGTGGGTCGAACATTTGGCACTACCACTAACTGCGCAAATCGCGAGAGAATACTTTGCACCTCGGCCGCGGCGTCAGCATTACCCGCATAGATCACCGGAAGCTTCAACGTATCTCCGAATCGAGGACGCGGCGCGGCAGCTACAAGTATCTCGGCCATCTCGACAACGTGCTGCGTAGATCCCCCATCTACCCCGCCGGTCAACAGGACGATATCCGGCTTTATGTGTCGAATTCGCTCAATCCGCTCATAGTCTTCGCGCGCATCGTCGGCCGAAACCGCATCCATAACGATCGCTCCAGCGCCGAGTGCTGCCCTCTCCGCCGATTCGGTCGTGATGTTTCCCACAACTCCGGCTACCAGCATCTGCAATCCGCCTCCTGCCGAGCTGGTCGAAAGATAAAGGTCTATCCCAGTCGCAGGATCGCTGCCAGTTAACAGGAACGGACTCTCTCCGGGTGATAGAATCGAGCGGGCGCTCAGTTCCTGGACCTCAGCAAACGCATTGAGCGCTCCTACTGTGACATCCGCAACTGGTTCCTCGACGGTCGTCGGCGCCTCACCGCGGAACGTTTGACGCCAGCGATCCGGACCTCGCTCGAAGAGTAGCGCCTTGGTCGTAGTAGACCCGCAGTCCGTTACCAGAACAGTCTTCAGCTCCTCTATTCTCGTTTTCATCGTCATCCGTACCCCACCAGTTGGAGAATCGCGGAAAGCCAATCCCGTACGATGAACTGAACACGCTCGACCAGAAGAGACAAACGAGCCATGACCGTCGAACCAAAGAAGGCGCCGAAACAAACCATAAGGAGCGGCCTACCCAGCGGCGCTATCTTGCCTTGAATCGAGCCCTCTTTACCAAAGGTGAAGAAGAAATAATTGAATACAAGTAGCAAGGTCGCTACGAAAAGCGCGTTGTTGAAGCTCGCCATCGCTGAGAACTCACCCTCTACATACACGATGAGGGGCTTGAAGCTACCGACTATCTGCGGCAGCGCCTCTGCAAAAAAACCTCGGATTGCCAAAGCTCCGGACAAGCCGAGCGAAAAACCTATTACAAGGCGCGCCAGCCATGCATGACGCTTGGAATATATGAAGTAGTAGAGTGAGCCAAATGCCATCGGTAGGAGATACAGAAGGAAGAGAGGTTGATACAGCTCCGATACGGTACCATCCGGATAAACTACACTGTTCGAACCAAGCATTGGCTCAATAACCTTGGGCCACAAGAAGTCACGAACCGTCAGCACCGGCAACACAGCGGCTGCCAGACCTATGAAGATGTGCTCGAAGAGGCGATAGAAGGCATTCTCGCGAATGAGGAAGCTGAAGATAGCCAGTGTCGCTACTCCTCCCAGAAGCACTGAAGACGTCGACCACAAAGAAGCATCAACCATCGCCTTGGCTCCTAGCTCGAACAAACCCGACTATGTTTCCCGCTACGATAAGCAGTATCAACACTACATGCGCGATGATGAGAGCGGTATTCCGCACCAGAAGGTCCTCATTCGGGCTCTGCGGGTTGTGCTGCTTCAATACCTCCGAGTACCACGCAGCTCCAGCTACCCCCTCGAGCAATCCATGAAGCTGCTTGGAATCGAGAAAGATGTACGCCTCTGGAATTGTGATAGAGGTGCATCCATGGACAATCGTTGGACGATACCCACTCTTCTGGAAGAATTGAATAATCGTGTCGAATACCCCAACCAGTCCAGTAATCTCAGCCACGAGCTTCACCTGCTCAATACCGCCGATCGACGCGAAGGCGGGATAGTGCGTGAACGGCATCCCGTTGACGTCTCTTCCAAAATACTTCGAAAGGTCCTTTGCAGCGGCCAGATTCTGCATCATCTGCGCGCCACCGGGCTGGTATCCTGCGTTGATCCAAGCCTCTCCATAACGCCACGACTGAGCAGGCATCTCCTTCTCGAGGCGAGCAGCTACCTCACGCGGTATAGAGTTCAAAACAGCTTCTGCCAATTGGTACTGCGAGAGCACCACCACAGGTATGCGACGACGGAATAGGTGCTCGATGACGACCTCGGCCTGCGGCTTATTTTCCGCGATCGTCCCGGGTCCAAAGTCCATCCAAAGCAACGCTACCTCTCCCTGCTTTATCTGAACTTGCTCGACTACTTCATACATCCGCTCAGCGGACACCAGACGCGACGGGGGCCACGAGAATTCGAAGATGACCGGGATGGATACCGCGACTATCATCACCAAGTATATCAAGCGTCTCTCAATCATTTTCTGTCGCCAGCTCCGAAGGATTTCGACTCAATGGAGAGCCACATGCGAATGGCAAGCATGAGGCCGGCGACACCGGCACCGAGCCGAATGGCCCTAAATGCCGCGCTGTTTGGCACTTCCAGCAACCACTGTCGTACCTGGGGGAGAGTCTTGTAGGCATCTTCACCGAATGTGCCGAGATTGAGCATCAGAAAGACAGCGGATATCTGGCCTAACATCACGACGACTGCCGCGCTCATCATCAACGCAGATTCAAAGGTTCGAACCCGGAAGGCCCGGTATGCTGCTGCGGCGATGTAAACCCCCAAGAGTGAGAACATCGCCGCCCCAAGCTGTACGAAGAGGCCGTTGTACATCACATCGTACAAGCGAGAAAAAACGGTCAGCGACTGGTCTGATTGCCGTAGCGCCGAGTACGCCCCACCGAGCCGGTTTGCCCCATCGACGAACTCCTTCAAGACAACTTGATTGCTCTCTGTCAGAGATGCAAAGTCTGCTGATTGCACCTTCTGCAGGGGTACTGCGAGCGCCTCTGCGGCGCTACGCAATTCGGCTGCCAAGACCTTGCGAGCTTCGTCCGAGGAATCCGCGGCCGAATGATGGGAACTCTCTGGGGGCGCAGTCAGCGCAGCCAGCTTTGCCTCGCTATATCGGACGAGCGCCGAAATGCGCTCTGCAAGTGGCGGAACCGCCGATCGCCGGTCCGCATCCCGCTCGTCGTCTGTTATTCTGGTAGCAAACTCCCCGATGAGCTGCACCTCTCGAATGTCATACGAGGTTGTCAGTCCATTCATCCACTGACCACACGTGACCACGAGCATGGACACAAGCGCGACAAGGAGAGCGAGGCTGTTACCCCAACCCGATCGCTTGAACACAACCTTACCACCGTGCCCTATGATGAGATTGATCAACCCTAATCCGATCGCCATCGCTCCGACGACGATAAAACCATTGGTGATCGACTCATGACGCTCGCTGACACCAAGGCCCGCGAGTAGCGACTCCGGAAGGAGAAAATGCAAGAAGAAGTAGACTCCTCCGAGGAGCGTGACGATACGAATAAGAGTAGCGCGTCGATCTATCAAACTGGTCATCGGTCTGGTGCCTACCTCCACACACTACTATCAACGAGCGACTCGAATCGCACGAGGGATTCCAGCCACCCTCTCCACACCGTCCAGTCGGCGACCAAGAGGTGATGAGGCATCCATTCCCGAAAAACAGGATGGAACTGCGCCGCTGTGGCGCACACCACTCCCAGAACAACGAAGACCCCAAACAGGAGCTTTACGCGGTCCTGAGCGGCCAGCGCCGCAACCTGGATGGGCTCTCTGCTCATGTACGCCGATGCACCGAAAAGCTCCTCTCCGATCAGTGTGTAGTCACAGGTGCATATGAAGAAAGCAACCTGCTCGGGACTGACACTCGCTGCAACCTGACGCGCACCAACCTGTTGACCAGCCTCGGCCAAGACGAGAGCCTCAGCCGCGAACACACCAAACATGAAGGCAGCGCCCGCTTGCTCTCGGTGAACGAGCCCCATGTAACCCGAGGCGAAAGCAAACTGCTCGCTGGAGAGGAACACGATACTTTTCGGATCGAATGTATTGGCTCGCCCGGCAGCTCTGTAGGCCTCGCGCACAGTATCTTCCACGATCGCCATCGCTTCTGGGGAGTACTGAGGAACGAGTAATTTCAATTTATACTGTGCAGTCCGCTTCGCTATCGAGTGAAGGACTCCGAGACAAGCGAAGAGCACCGGCCCCACATCGGTCAAAGCCGTCGTAAACACCACGGGCCTGCCCAACTCAGCGCATCGCCCGACCGCGCTCTCGATCGCATCGACCCCAGGAATGCGACGGATGAAGTGCCGATGACCGCTGTTTGCGCGCGCCAACTGGCGAAAGAGCATCCATCCCGCAAAAGCGAGCAGTGCTAGTACACCGGGAGTTGCATGTTCGAGACCACCCATGACTACGCTTCTGTCCCCTTTGCATCTTCCAGTCGGCGAATTAAGAGCTCCACGTTATCGCTCGACGAAAGGACTCGCTCTAGCGCTGGAGCAAAAGCCGAACTAAAGAGCATGCGCATGAGAGGCTCCCCAACCTTGTAGATCTCCCGCGCGCATCCGACCAGAGGCTTACTCATCTCCAAAACGAAGATGGCTGGCTCGACAAGTTTTCTCGCTCGAATGGCTCGAACGAGACATTCGAGATCGGCATCGGCTTCTCCACGCATATCTCGAACGTATTCGAAAACGTCACGTTGGGAAAGGATCTGTTGGGGTAGAGAGCAAAAAGCTCCCCCTTGTGAAAACAAGGCAACCCCCTTCCCTGCTGCTAAAGCGGATCTTGGGCTGCTTCTCTAGCGACCTCTACCTCGAAGATCTCGTTCGAGCTGCTCACGCTCTTGACGCACGCGCGCAAGTTCACCCTTGACGACATCTATCTGTAGCCCCGTGGTAGCCTCAATCAAGGCCAGTTTCTGCTTCAACTCAGCCGAGGCCGCTGCAACTCGTTGAAGCGCACTTGCTTCGGTTGTCTTGAGTGCCGTGGATAGATCATTGAGCTGCTCCGAGAGCTCTGCCTCTCGGCGCTGGAAATTCGGGGGAATCGGTTGTGTTTTCAAGGCCTCAAGATGTCGGGTCGCTAGCCCGAGCGATGTCTGCAACCTTTGCACATCCGAGCTGACTACTTCGAGCTCGTCCTCGGCATCGACGATCTTGCTCACATTAGCCACCACATCAGCGTCGTCTTGCAGCCGATTGAGCGTCGTCTCCTGCGCACGAAGCTGAACTTCCCATTTCTCGAGAGCAACTCGCTGCTCGCGCAATCGCGATTCGATCGCAGCATTGTCAAGCAACACGATCGGCTCTGCATCAATCGAGGAGATCTCACGCACGCCCGAGGCTACCTCTCCGGACTTGGAGACCACGACTGCCAACGAAGAGAGCCGTTCGTCTGCGACCGGAACCGCCAATCTGCCGACGACGAGCACCTCGTCTTTCACATCTGTATTGACCAGCAGCGCTGCGCTCGCACCAATGATTCCACGATTGGCCGAGACCACGAGAGATGCGGACGCAGGCTCTCCCATAACATGAACAGTTTGGCTGATGGTAACCACTCGAACCTGCGCAGTCGCTGATGAGGCTACACCTGCCACGAATGCGAGTGCCACGCGAAATGCCCTACTGCAAACCACGATAGAACTCCTCCTCAGTCGATGTCTCGTCCTCTGTGCCGCGGTACCGATCTAATGTGTCGATCTCCTCTATTCGCCGACGCTCTTCATTGATTTCGTCCTGAACCGCCTTTATCCGATTAGCTCGCTCGAGCTGCTCCTCGAAGCCAGGCGTGGTCTCAGGGGCCAATAGCTTGAGGGTAATCTCTATCCAGCGCGACTCGCGCAGCAAGCTCTCTCGGCTCAGAAACGCCAATCGCCCTGCGGGAGAAACTCGCTGCGAGATCTCGACATTTCGAATCGTGGCATCGAGCGTCGCCCGTACTTTTCCTAAATCCGTGCGCGCGCCATCCAGCGCACTCGAGGTGCTACTGAGTCGCGATGTTGCCTTTTCTCTGAGAGACTCGTCGTCCACGAGAAAACGGCTCAACCTCTCCATCTTGGTCTTTTGGGAGTCATACCTGCGCTTTATCTTCTCGATTGCACCCTCCACCTTCTGCAATTCAGTGACTAGAGCAACCCACGCAGACAGATCGCTATCTTCTCGACCCCGCCCCTCATCGATCTCTACTTTTTGGAGATACCAGGTACCCCTTCTATTTTTTATTGGATCCAGGCACTCGCCTTCATAGCGCTTGTCGTCCTTGCGAATACCACTAAGCCTCAAACGAGACTCGCCTCCAGTTACGATCAGCGGCAGACGACTCTTACCGAGAGGATCCTGGATCGGTGCATATTGCGCTTGGGTAGTTTGGTCGCCGAGAGCGACGAGCAAGGCTGGAGATCTCGTCCCTCGTTCTATATACAAAGGAACACCTATATCCTGCCTTTCGTAGAGAACCATTCCCACGTACACACCCTGAGGCAGGTCCGGGAAGGACCGTGACATGTCGCGCCAAAACAGATAGCCAACGAGAACAAGAGCAACGATCGAAATCGCCAATACAGAGAGAAGAGCCCGTCGCATGATTGTGAAGTGTACTAGCCTCCTCGAAGGACAGCAATTTGCCAATCAGAAGTCGAACAAGAACATCTCGTGCACCCTTACTCAAGGCTCGACCTTGTAGAGTTTCTTCGAAAATCCGTCGTTAACCAACCATCAAGCACCGGATCTCTCCGGGGTAAGCTCCGACGATCCCTACTGAAGTCTCTGATTAGGCATTTCTGAGCCTTCCGGCTTGCATTAGTATTGCACATGCATTATCAATAGCAGCCCAAGTTGACAGTTATATTAACCTAAAGGTGCCTGAGCATGAAAAGGCAGACTAAACAGCGATCCGTCGTGCAGCGCTTGTTCGAACAAGCGCAACGCCCCCTCAGCCCTATCGAGGTATTCGAGCAGGCTCGCACCGAGCTACAGGCGATAAGCTTGGCCACTATTTATCGAACTCTTAAAACGCTGCTTGACGAAGGCGCGCTCGTGCCAGTTTCTCTTCCCGGGCTGCCCGATCGGTATGAGACGCGCGGATGCGCCGATCATCACCACCACCATTTCCACTGCGACGATTGCGGACGTGTGTTCGACGTCCCAGGGTGCGGCTTGCATTCCAGTGTTCACATTCCATCAGGCTTCTCGGTCAAGAGGCATGAGGTCGTACTGTACGGCGCATGTCGTGAATGCTCCGCCCTCAATTAACCCAACTGCTTTTTTCAGGTGTCATATGTGTATGAAGATGAAGTTGTATTGCAGCCTATTACTGTCACTCACTGCCGTAGTATGTTCGTTCGACTACGCACGTGCCGAAGATGCGCCGCAGCCCTCCAGCCCCGACTACAAGCTGGATAAATTGGTAATCGAGTCGTCGCCACTCCAGCAGACCTTGTTCGAATCGGCTCAACCTGTTTCTGTGCTCTCGGGAAGCGACCTAGATCTCAAGGCACAGACCTCTCTAGGCGACACACTCGCCATGGAACCAGGTGTCTCCTCGTCGTCGTTCGGACCTGCAGCCGGTCGTCCCGTCATTCGTGGACTTGGTGGCGATCGTATACGCGTACTCGAGAACGGGGTTGGAACACAAGACGTATCGAACAGCAGCCCCGATCACGCAGTCACGATCGAACCTTCGTTAGTTGAGAAGATAGAGGTTATCCGCGGACCAGCCTCACTCCTATACGGAACGAGCGCAGTGGGCGGAATCGTCAACGTCTTCGACAATCGCATCCCTGAAAAGCTTCCTGAGGCCCCTATCGCCGGAAGCGTGGAGGTGCGAGGAGAGAGCGTGAACTCGGGAAGGAGCGCTCTCATGGACGTGACAGCTCCAGCCGGACCATTTGCCTTCCACGTCGATGGATTCAAGCGACGCACCGATGACATCCGCATTCCCGGATTTGCGCGCACGGAATCGCTTCAAGAGGACGCCGAGATCGATTATCCCGAGCCGCGCGGAAAGATCCCTTTTAGCGGCAGCGAATCTGACAGCTTAACCTTAGGGTCCTCGTACATCTTCGACAAAGGTTTCATCGGGGCGTCAGTCAGCGAACTCAACACCAACTATGGAGTGCCAAACGGAGAGGAAGACATCAGCATCGATGCCAGAAGGCGGCGTGTCGATGTGCGCGGCGCACTGCGGGACAAAGACTCTTTCATAGAGTCCATTTCGACCCGTATGGGGATCACCGATTACGAGCACACGGAATTCGAAGGCTCTGAAGTAGGAACACGCTTCGATCAGAACGCCTTTGAGGGACGAATCGACATGAAACACGCCTCCGTTGCGTCGATTACAGGCTCGTGGGGTCTTCAGCTTCAAACCAATGAAATCCAAGCCGTCGGAGAAGAGGCGTACCAGCCACCCACAGATAGCAAGATATACTCGCTATTCGCACTGGAGGAAGCAGCAGTATCAGACTCCCTCACCTTACAGCTCGGCGGTCGCTTCGATTGGTCTGATCTCGACACTTCAGGTTTCGACATTGGCGCAGAGGATGACAGCAGTCGCTTCTTTACGACCTTCAGTCAGTCAGCCGGTGCAGTATGGGAGCTTTCGAACCCCTATTCGCTGGCGTTGTCAGTTGCACACTCGGAGCGCGCGCCGAATGGCCAGGAGCTTTTCACCAATGGTCCACACGTCGCCACGGGATCATTCGAGGTTGGCGATCCAGATCTGGACATCGAGCGCTCTCTTGGCACTGACCTGACTCTGCGTAAGACGAGCGGCACGATTCGCGGATCGATCGGCGGATTCTACAACCACTTCTGGAACTACATCGCCCTCAATCCCACAGGGGGCGTAGAGGACGACCTGCCAGTGTACGGGTATGAGGCCGTAAACGCGGACTTCGTCGGCTTCGAGTCGCAGGTAGCTGTCTTTGTCGTGGACAAGCCTGGAGAGGAGATCTCCTTCGACATCCAACCAGACTACGTGCACGCCAAGGATCGCGACAACAACACCAATTTACCTCGTATTCCGCCTTTCCGTTTGAGGACAGGCGTCAACTACTTCCATGAGGATCTTTTTCGAGCGCGCTTCGAGGTTCAGCAGGTCTTTGCGCAGCGCGAGACAGCCGATTTCGAAACATCGACCGACGGCTACACCATGATGAATGCGTATCTCAGCAAGGAGATTCCGATGGGAGATCACGTACTGGAGGTATTTCTGCGCGGTAGCAATCTCCTGAACGAGAAAGCTCGAAACCACGTCTCTTTCATCAAAGATGTGGCACCACTACCAGGAGCCTCTGCACTCCTCGGCGTGCGCATTCGATTCTGAGGCGCTCATCGATCAAGGTCTCTGAGCAAGGAATCACACGTGGAATGCTGGACGATACTCGCATGAGCGCGACACCGCCCAGCATTCCGAGCTCCGCACAGAGCAGAGCGGAGGAATCAATTACCCAACACCGAGTAATTCGACCTCGAATATGAGGGTTGCATTGGGAGGAATTACTCCGCCTGCGCCCCGCGAGCCGTATCCAAGGCCCGGTGGAATCATGAGAGTGCGAACGCCACCGACCTTCATCCCAGCGACGCCTTCATCCCATCCGCTGATGACCTGGCGTGCGCCGAGGTTGAAGTCGAAGGGCTCCCCACGATCTTTTGAACTGTCAAACTTCGCGCCTGGCGTGCCGTCCTTATCGAGCCACCCAGTGTAGTGCACGGTCACACTCTGTCCTGGCTTTGCTTCGGCACCGGTGCCTACCTTGTCGTCTCGGTATTTGAGTCCCGACGCTGTTGTCACGACCTCAGCCTGTGTCTTCTCCATCTTCTTATCCTCTCCGAATCCGGTAACGGGAGCCCCTAAAACGACCCCTACCGCCACTATTATTGCCAGATATCTTTTCATATCTTCCTTTATGGTTTCCCCAAGTACCTTTGCACGGAGCCGCGACATGTCGCAGCGTCGGCTGCCTCTCGTTACCCCATGCGGTACCGCGCATAGTCCACCGACCTGCACTTTCATTCAACTATCGAAAAACAGGCTACGTTATTTCAACAGATTACCCGCGCCGCGTCGCCTCCAACGGGTCCCCAGTGGCATATTGTACGCAGGTGAATCAAAATCGGCCTGTAGTGCAAAAGTAGTGATTTGCCTCGGTTCACTCATGGTCATTTTCGAGCCAACCGGTTATTATATCGAAAGAAATTTTAGTGTGAGCGTTTTATGATGCAGAGTCCTGACCAGTCCGGTTTTCTGACGACCAACCTCGAGAGCGCCCTTGCCTGGGCTCGGAAGTATTCATTGTTTTCGTATCCGTTCGTCACGGCCTGCTGCGGGATGGAGTTCATGTCAGTGAACTGCTCCCACTACGATACAGACCGCTTCGGGGCAGCACTTCCGCGATTCACACCAAGACAATCAGATCTCTTGTGGGTCGTAGGAACGGTCAACCACAAACTTGCGCCGGTTCTATTGCGAGTTTACGAACAGATGGCTGAACCAAAGTGGGTGGTAGCGTTTGGAGCATGCGCGTCCTCCGGCGGCTTCTACGACAACTACACGACGGTAGCAGGCATAGACAAAATCATCCCTGTCGATATGTACATCCCTGGATGCCCACCTCGTCCGGAGACGGTGTTAGACGCGCTCATGAAGTTACAGAGCGACATTCAACGTTCGCGGCAGCAGGTAGTTCCATCTCAAGGCGGAAAACAGTATCACCCCGATCTACCACCCCTTCTGGGAGAGCCTATCGATACGAGACTTACAAAGCCGGTGTAGGAAGACCAACCTCGGAGTCCTCTGAGCGAACCCAGGACAGAAGCGACGAGATCTCAACCGGCTTACAAAAGAACTCTCGGGCCCCATGAGCGGCACACCGATAGAGCAGGTCTTCAGAACCATCTCCGCTCGCAACGGCAACCCGCGCCTTGATTCCACGCTCCTTGAAGAGCTCAATTAACTTCAGCGCACCTCCGTCGGGCATCGTAGCGTCACACAAGACGGCCTTGGTTGATGCGGACGCTGCCATCGTTGCCGCCTCTGTAATCGACGTCACACCACGAACGGTAAGACCACTCGTCGCAAGCACCCTTTGCAGCGCCGCCACCTGTTGCCCGTCGTCATCCACGACGATCAGATCGATCGATTCGGTCGCTACACCTACCGCCGCGCGATCGTCGTTGTGCGGTGTGGCCGTGCAGAGATCAGGCCCCCTGGGAACAACTATCTCAATCGTCGTCCCTCGCTCGGTCGAGGAGGCGACACACAGATCTCCCGCGTACCGCTCTACCCGCCGCTTGCTCGAGACCAACCCCATACCCCATCCTGACGCGCTCGAAACAGTCCTACAGTTCGGCTCACGCAGCTCTGCCAAAATGCGGGGATCGATCCCTGGACCTGTGTCACTCACCACAACAACCACTCGATTGCGGTCACACCGCAGAGACACATTCACATCCCCAGCGCGCGAGTACCGAATGGCATTCCCGAGAATGTTCGACAAGATGCGCTCGAACTCGATGTCCGGAATACGCGCTCCGACTCCCCGCAGCGCACTATCGACGACGATAGAGACACCCTCTTGCGTCCCCTCTGCCCTACTTCGTGCAACTACCCTTTTGACTACCTCCTCTGCATCGCACACACCAAGATGAAAGCGATCTCTTTCCACCTGTGCCGGAGACAGAGACGCAAGCAGGCTCCCCATATACGAGAGCTCCTGTGACACGCTCGAGCGAATCGCAGCATCACTCTCCGCAGCCGCAGGAAACTGCGTCAGCAGATACTTCAGCCCGCCGACTGGCGCTCGAACATCGTGCAAAACAGCGGCCAGCTCCCTCTCTCTCTCTTCTAATTCAGCTATCCTCGACGAGGCACCTAAAATGGCCGATACGATACCTTCGTATTGCTCGAACCACGTTGCGAGATCACTCGCCACCTCTCGAACTTCCTCCACAATTCGCGAATGCGCTACCGCGTACAGCCCCACCCAGAGAAAACATTCCCGACGAGCTGAAATCCCAGTCGGCGTAGCTATCCTACACGACACCGAGCTACGCGGCGCTGCATCGATGAAACTCGCTCCGTCTAGCGCGTGATCTTTCACCATTAATACGCCTTCACGTCGCTCATGCTCGAGCACGAGCCCCTTGAGGGTATCGGAAGGCAACGCCATGTGCTCGCGCGCATTCCCCACCACCAGTCGTCCATCGGACGAGCGCAGGATAAGCGCCAAGTCCGCCGTACCTTCGGGCGCCAGATACAGAAGCTCCCACGCAATACGGCGCAGAAGCATCAGAACAGACGGCTCTCGCTGTGTCGCAAAGAACGTTAGTGCTCGAGCACACGCGACAGCACACCCCTTGCTCATGCTGCCTCTTGAAGAGCCACTCGTTGGGTCAAACGTCGAATGTGCGCGCACAACACACGCGGATCCTTGGCCTTCGAAACGAAGGCATCGGCGCCACGCGCCAGGAGAGCCAGTTCGACATCAACATCTTCATCCGAGGTGAGCATGATGAAAGGCACCTCATTGAGTCGACTCTGACCTCTGACCTTGTCGAGGAGCTCCTGTCCATTCATGAGCGGCATGTGAAGATCGCACACGATAGCTCGGGGTCGGAACTCTCCAGAATTCGCCAGCCGCTCCCATGCAACACTTCCGTTCGGAGCGAAGTGCGGCTCGAACCCATCGCGCTCGAGAAGTCGCTCGAGCACTCGACAGAACATCGGATTGTCATCAACGACGAGAATCGGCACACGCCCTCCCTGCGCACTCTCGCTCACCGCTGGTGCGGTGGAGGCACTCAGAGCGTCTCCTGTAGATACCGGCACAGGTAGCATCTGTCGGGCTTCAGGGCTCGAGAGACCCTCCCTAAGCGAATCTTGAGCGGAGGCGAGCACTGAGGTAGGCGCATAGAACGACACGCCTGCGGACTCAGACTCTCCCCATGAAAGCCTTACGTTACCTGTCGCCCCGAGGGAGCGAACAAGAACCTCTCCTCGCTTCGAGGAGAGAAAACAGGAACCTTGGTAGCTGCTCAAGAAACTCGAAATATCCGCTATGACATCGCGCCGAATATTACCCACGCCACACCTACCGTCTGCGGTGGTGAACTGATATCGGGCTCTGCCATCCGATGAAACTATCTCAACGCTACGGGCACCATGAGTCGCAGCTTCGTGCACGATCGTCTCAATTAGGGACTCACTCAGCTTGGTCCGCTGCTCAAGGGCACTTTGGTCCTGAAGAGCCTCGTCTTCGATAACCCGTCGTTCCGCCGCATCGAGAGCGCGAGCTATGTCGGACCAAGCCGCCACACCGATCGGAGCACGTCCGTCGTACGTCGACAACGATCTAATCTCAGCCGGATCAACCGCAATGTAGCGAACCACCACGCCGTTCTCCATCACCGGAACCGCCCCAACCTTGCGGAGAGCCGTCAACAGAGCGCGAGCCTCTTGAGGCTCCGTCGGCAATTCAGGTATCGGGACGCGCTCGTGATACTCTACTTTCAGCTCCTGCGCGGCCGCGATAGTGAACTCCTTTTCGCTGACACCGACCCAAGCAGCAGCGAGCACGCCCCATTGGCGCCTGTCGTTGCTGGACGCAACGACCTCGCGAAGAACAGATCGGGGAACCAACCTATCCAGCGCTCTAACCAGAGACGGCAACGGCGCGGGGCCTTTTTTTCGCCGACATTTAGCTACCACGTCACTCACGATTCTTTTGATTGCCATCATAACGACACCTCTTCTCTCGGTAGGGAGATATGTACGAACTGAACCATAGATTCCTCACCGACACTTGGCACACCTGTCACCTTTCCGGCCACGGCCCCTCCTATCAACACAGCGTACTCCATGTAGCGGGGGGTCCCACCTGAAGCGAACAAGGGATATCCAGAAGCGTGCGCCCGATACTTAGAAAGGTTCTCCTCGAGAGACATCCGCGCGGACAACGCTCCCCTACCCTCACACACCTCTCTTTCACGCGACGTGAGGCTCCCTGTAGTCTGATTGACTCGAAACACCCAGAAGCACGCCACCGCCGAAACATCTGAAATTCCACCTACTAGGCTCTTTTCACCGTCAACCATCATCCGATCTCGAATCGACCGAACAACCGATCGCAGCGCGTCACTGTTGACGTCGACCCGAGCAGTCGCTCCTTCTACACGATAGCGGAGCGCAGGAGCTGAATGCTCGCGTACCGCCGAAACCGGTATATGCTGCATTCGGATGTGATCATGCACGACTCCGACTACACCAGCAGCAAGCAACACCACCGGCAGCAAGACTACCGACCACACTGCGATCTCAAGATAGGCGAGGCCTCGCTCAGCGCAGTTCTTTACACGATACAAACGCCTCATTCTCTCCCACTACCTCGATATATGCACATCGTTACCAAGGTGTCCGAGGGATGCCGCAAGCAACCTCGGATCACTAAGCTGGCTGGATTGAAGTAAAACCTCTCTCCAGCGAACGCCGTAGAAGCCAGGTCTGTACGCTGGTCTCTGATAGCTGCTTGAAGCATTGACGCCGAAATGCACCATGTTCAAGAAGAGCTGATTATTCCGACTCATGAAATCCAGAACATCGATCGCGGAGTGAATATATCCGTCACCCGCTCGCCCCCCTCGCACGACCGTCACGAGACCGACCCGCTCGGTTGGGGTTATGGTGCCGCGCGTCAAAATGAGTTGCTCAATCTCGGCCGCGAGCTCCGTCGGCTGAGGGAGCGCGCGCGCTATGCCTGGCACATGCTCAAACTGACGAGTCGAAACAACAGACACCCCATCACACCCTTGAAGCTCCTCGGCCATCTCGAGGACATCAACCGCGCCGCGTGTCCCGGGGGTAAAACCGACCCTCACCGAGTCAATCCCGACCGATTCAAGCGCTGATATCAACGTTCCAACAAATCGTTTCACGTCTTGTAGCTCTGGATCCGAGCACTCTTGACCGACGGCTCTGACAGTTCGGTCGAACACGATCAAGGCAGACGAAGAAAACCTTCGAGAGCGCACCTCGACATCAATCGGGATTGCCGGAAGCCGACTACGGAGAAAATCCCCGCACAGATCAATCAGAACTCCCTGATAGTTAGCCTTGAGAGAGAGGACGCTCGCATTCGGCCTGACGGCCGCTTGTATTTCCGGCGATTCAAGAAACGAAGCGAGCTTACCCAATTTACTCTTGATGGAGCCCTTCGCCTCGGACGGAGTATAGCTGCGCGCAAGCGCCCAATGAGCCTCGTCATCCAAAAGCGCTCGGATGCCCTCTCGTACACTGAAGAATGTCGCTATATCGATGGATATTACCAAGAGGATGAGCACGAAGGGCAAAAAGAGAATGGTAAAGACCAGTGAGGCTGCCCCTCGCTCTTGAAGCAACCACGATCCTCCATCTTCCAAATACACTCTTGTCTGCACTGCGTTATTGCTCCACTGCGGCATTGGACACCTTTGACGTCAGGGATCCAACTTGAATAAGGGGTATAGTCAGAAAGCACACAATCAGGCCGGCAAAGGTCAGAACTAGGGGTAGCACAGCCTTGACCGGAAGTTTTGCTATCTCCTCTTCGACGCTCTCCTGGTAGTACGTTTGGGTCGCATCACTAAGCTCCTTGAGTGGGCGGACGAGCTCTCCACCTTGCTGATAGGCCAAGGCGAGATGGACAAAACAGTGCTTCACCGCTGGGCAGGGCACTCCTCGAGATATCGAGCGCAGCGAGTCCGCCACTGGCAGCCCCGCCTCGGCCAAGTCAACCACCTCGGACAGAAGAGCAGAGACGGGATCAGTGACACGAGATGACGCCTCACGCAGAGCGGGTACGATATCCAGCCCCGATCCCACCGCCATGACGATACGCTCCATGGTCATGGGGAGATTCAATTCCATACTCTTGACGAGTCGTGCGGCACGTCGCTCCTTACGACGCCGATACCACAGCTCTCCCGCGAGCGCTCCCAAAAGACCAAACAGTACCTCCTGAGGTCCGACGACAACCCCAAGTGCGCGACGCAGGAGAAGCATGCAGAGTGCTCCGACGATCCAAGCTACAACTCTGGGCCACTCATAGCATCGATTACCCGATACCTCGCCGCTGTGAGCTTGCGGGGTGGCGTCTTCGTCAGAGATCAAGGTGGAAGCCACTCTATTGCATCGAGTCTTGTCGGAGCCAACGACAAAAAGCAGCAAGCCAACCGCAAAAATGAGTAAGCTCCACATCATAATTCGCCTACACCGATGTCTCTCGACCGAGCGACATCATCCACCCGACCCCTATCGCTATGAATACACCACCGGAGATCAGGAGCTTGCTTCCGAGAGAGTGCTGAAGAACCAATTGAATCCCATCAGGATTGGTTACCACCTGCATGAGCGCGATCAGCGCTGCACACAGAGAGATTCCGACTGCCGACATTCGGTGCATCACGAGCGCCGCCCGCGTCTTGCGCCTGAAAGACTGGCGCTGACGAACAACGCGCGTGACGCGATGCAACGGCTCCGCGAGCGAGCTTCCGTGTTTTCTCGAGAGTCGAAGACATCCTTTGAACAGCTCAATGTCAGGCGTTGTTACTTCGCGAAACAGCCTGTCGATGACCTCGTCCTCATCGCCACCCGCTGCCAGTGTCCGATGAAATCGCTCCAGCTCGGCGGTGAGGGCCGAATCAGAAGGAAGAAACTCGCGGGCCTCGGACAGCGCAACAAGAGGGTCGATCCCCGCGCGAACCGATGAAGCAACCGAGGTCAAAAGAGCGGGCAGGTCGCGATCCACACTGCGAAGTCGCTGCCGCACCAATCGCCTTTCCTTGAGGAAAAGAAAGACAACACCGGCTGTGACGCAGAGGATCCCCTTGAGAATCCCCAACCAAGCAGCGACTATCGAGCCGGCCAACAGCAGTAAGGCCAGTGTAGTCCTACGTTGGAGCATCGAGAGAAAAAAGCTGCGAGTTTCATCGACAGTAGGCTCGTCTGACGAGGAGCTCAGAGCATTTCTGACTCCCACTTCCGCCATGGGCTTTACGAGCTGCTCAACGATTCTGTCTCTCCCTCGCAATGACGCAAACATCTCGTCCTACCTCCCCAGAGACTGCGCGGCTTCACGATAGGAAACCTCCAATGGAAGCTCGAGCACATCGGGAATCTTGGAGAACGAGAACGGTGCGCACTCCTTTTCGAGCTTTTCACGGAAGGCACTCACACGATTGACGAGACTCCACTGAGGAGTTCCATGCGTTGCCTTGTATGCGAATATTTCGCGCTGACGCAGTACTCCATCGGCAACAGGGCCAAGCTCTCGCACCTCCATGATGCGACGAACGCCGGTGACCTTACAGAGATCGACCACAACCACCACCTGTACGGCTGTGACCACTTGTGCACTCAAAAGCGTCTTGTCGGCGTTACGCTGTGCGCGCGCTAAGAAAAGCTCGAGACGGGTAACTGCATCGAGCGCACTCCTGCCATGCAGCGTCGAAAGCCCTGGATGACCCGATGCACACACATCGACGAAGGCTTCGGCAGCCTCCGCATCGCGAATCTCTCCGAAGACAATTCGATTCATCGCCATACGCATACCCGCACGAATGCATTGTGCCGGAGCAACGCGTCCCGCTCCTTCGAGATTAGCTTCTCGTGTCGTGACATAGCGCACATGAGGGTGATCAAGTCGAATTTCGGGTGTATCCTCGATGACCAGAACCGATTCATCGTGCGGGATAGCCCCCGCCAGGGCTCGCGCCAGCGTAGTCTTACCGGTGCCCACTTCACCTACGACCAGGAGTGTGCGCCCTATGCTGACAAGACCTCTTAGGTATTCGAAGATCGGCCTGGGAGCCAACCCTACCGCCACGAGATCGTCGAGCGAGACTGAGGTGTAGCGATTGATACGAATGGTCAAATACGGACCTTCGTCGCACAGCACTTTATGGACGGCATGAACACGTACGAGCGCCCCGATCATTCCGTCTGCTATGGGCTGCTTGGTAGAATACGAGGTTCCGGCGCGATGAAGGAGTCGCTCGACAAACGCTTCGTAAGAGCGCTGATCCGCGAACCTGATCTGCGTTCGGATATTTCTCCTTCCTTGCTGGATCGAAACCTTTCCGAAACTGGATACGATGATATCCGAAATCCGCACGTCGTCTATGAGCGGTTGTAAGACTCCAAAGGAGAACCAATCTCCTTCTAAATGGGTCAGTATCTCGTCGCGCTCGAGACTCGAGAGCTCGACACCGAGCCGGGTCGCCGCCTCCAATACCAATGCGCCAGCATCACGATATCCGCCGGGGAAATTTTGCTGTTGGGAAGCTTTAGAGTTCTGACGACGCGCCTCCTCGAGCACATGCGCGAGCACCGGAGGTAGCGTAGGCGTCTCGCGCGAAGAGACCACCCTATCTTTGACTGGCACTTCTCCCATCACCACCTTCTCTCAACAAAAATCCGGCTGGAATGCCTTCCGTCGGAACCCAGGCTCCGTCAACCAGTGCGAAGCTCTTCTTTTCCGGCCCACTACCCACAGAAACCACTCCGCTTACCCGGGCACCGCTGGAGGGCTTGCGATCATGAGACAAGGAATCGGCCGAAAACTGGGTCGTTCTCCAGGTATCCGGATCACGGGCACTTCGCAGCGCGAATGCTATTTTTCCGAGCGCTACCGCTGTATTAATCGCGAGACACTGGTCCTGCGTAACTAGCAGGGTCACAGTGCTCGGGATCGGGGCCTGCGTCGATTCGTCACCAGGCGAGAGAGAGCGTTCGGCAGATATGACTTTGACCTGCTCAGCAACGACTGTGGTTCGGGATGGTTGCACCAGAAGGACGTCCACGATCGATCCGCTGCGAACCCATCCTTCGACAGCCGCAGTGGCATCGACACGCACAGTCATCGCACGCATCCCGGGCGGGATTCTTCCTACTATTGGGTTGGAGACCTCGTCTGGAGACCCCAGATTCGACGTTACTATGGGCAAACCTCCCGGAAGTGCCACCAAAGCAACCGCGTCGCGCCACGTACCTAAATCACGAACCGCCGCTTCCGGCAATTGATGCTCAGGAAAGGGCTCCATCCGCACCGGAATGTCCCTCACATGAGTGCCAGCAGGTACCGGCCCCTGTGGGACCGGTATGTGCACGACGTTGAACTCCGGGACAAATGCTCGTTGCCGCTCAACTACGGGAACAGAGACATATGCCCGTCCGAGCTGATACGCTCCGAGCAACATCGCAACACACAGCGAAAGCAGCCCGAGCGAGCGCGCCCCAGCAGGAGTGCGACGGGGCCGCACTGTCGCAGATCGAACAACCACACCTACTCCGTTAGTTTGATATGCCTGCGGAGCGCCGCTGAGCCCATTGCCCAACGGCGGCGAGCAAGTCACTCAGATTCCCACCCAAGGCATTGAGCGCTGTCCATAAAATTCCAGCTATTATCGCTGCCCCTGCGCAGTATTCCAGCAAAGTGTAGCCTTTCTCACTCGTTCTATTCTTCTTGTTCATGCAGCGCATCCTTTCATCTATCAACCACTTACTACTGCCTTGGATACGAGCGCATCCTCGACATCTCCTTGTTCAAAAGACTGCTCGGTTCTGCCTGCGGGAAGGAGTGCAGTCGAGCCAAAATCCTGCCCGCTCGAAACCACCAGCTTACCCGCTGTTTTAGGCGCTCTTTTCTTCGGCATAATGCGTCGAGCCGACGATAGCAGCGCCATGAGCACCTTACCGACTCCTCGCTGGGCGTTCTCCTCACCATCGTCGAGGAGCGGCTGAATACTTCGCTTGAGAGCAGGAAAGGCTGTACGCCCGCTGCACGCCCAGCGGGCCCCCTGCGAGGAGTAAGGGAGCACAAATGTACGAGTTGGAATATCGTTGTGCACCAATACCTGTTGACGAACCACGCAGAGCGACGCTTGAGCTTTACTGTTCTGGTTAATCACTGAAGTCAGACGTGCGATAGGTCTCAGATACCCACCTATCAACGAGACCGCTTGCCTATTGGCAAATGCTCCTGCCGGATCTCTGTTTGCGACCAAAACCACTTCGTCGGTGCATTGATACAGTGCTTGTCTACACCCGCCTACGAGCGGCGCTGCGTCAACTACCACGGCCTGGAATTGAGATTGAAGAACCTCCAATACTGCCACGAAGGTCCGACAAGCTTGCGAGGAGGAGAGAAGTGCTTCATCTGTCGCTACCGGAGGAGGGACACATTTGAAGCGCGACTCGTCTCGCCATACGGGAAACGCACACTCAGCTACGGTCTCAGCCGTCACTACTCGCTGACAATCAAGTAGCAGCCGCAAAGGCTCGTTCACATAGGGGCGAACCTGTAGGCAGCGGGTCAGGTCCTGCGAGAAGATATCCCCGTCCACAACACAAACATTTTTCCCGGCATCGAGCCACGCCTCGGCAAGCGCGGCCGTGACCAAGGTCGCCCCTACTCCTCCTCGCGCAGCATCCACTACGATGAGCCGTCCCTTCTCAGCTGAAGCGACTCGCCGCTTCAAGAGGACCAAGCGCCGAAAGAATTCCTCACTCGAGGCCGTATCCATGAGGACGTCGTCTACACCGAGGCGGCCTAACTGCTCAATCATTCCGAAGGAAAACGTGGCGCTATCGAGCACGCACAGCACCACCTTGCCTGGCAACTGCTGTCGAATCAGATTAACGTAAGCGGCATCGGCTGAGATGAGCTCGGGGCCTATGAGACAAACATCAAGATCGCCGTGGAAACGGACTTCCTGCGGAGCAAGGAGGTGAAGCGATACCCGAGGAAGAGAAAAATGCCGCGCTTCGGGCTGGGACCAGGTCCAGCGTTCGACAAGCTGAGCCAATCTTCTGCGGCCCTCTGCACTCAAGTCGATCAATCCAAGCTCGATCATTTCGCCCCATGACGCAACGCTCTACTGATGACTGACACAGGCGTCGCACTACTACTGCAAGACACGATGGCGGACTCTAGCATGGCTCTTTCTGCTTATGTCACATCTTTTTCCCATGTCGGCTACGATGAGCCTACTTGCGTTCAGTTATTTACTAAAAGAAACATCCTGGCGGATGCCTTTTATGGGTCGATTGTCTGATTGCCGATTGACTTAGTAGTCAGTTGACTCATTTTTGCTTTCCTGCAGCGTTGGCTCAAAGGGAGGCAAGAATCCCATGATTGCGCCCGCTGTTTATTCGGAGCAAACTTCGTATGAGTATGGGATTACTAGAGCTTCGAAAAAACTGGGTATTCGGCGGTTATTCGTGCACCTTCGCTTCGACTGCACAACTTTCAGACCCGGGACTATGTGACCTGGTAGATGGATGCCTCAGAACGCTCCTCCCGACTTTGAGTCCGGAGGGTACAGGGGCAGAGCTCGTAGACTTCAAAGGGCGCAACCACTTGGACGAGGTCCTTCCGGGTCTTCCCGCAGCCCACAAAGACGAGCTGTTTAGGGTTGGGGGAGAATGCGCAATCCACGAAGAGCCTGAAGGGTTTGCGTGGGACCACTTCGACCTCTGTTGCTACTCCCCGTTTACTCGCTTCGAGGGCGCCCACCACATCGTTCACTCGCTGGAGATTCACCGAACCGGGGCGCTCCCGTCATGGCTTGCACCTCGACTGCTCGGATGTGCCGCACCTATCAAACTCCGCTACTTCCGTTTTGGCCTCGAGCATTTTCGGACGAGGAGAACCTTTGCGTCTCTTGGTTATACTCCTCAGATCACCGAATCTCTCTTGCTCGATTGCTGCTCCAACACCCTCAGCTTACGCATGACGGTAGAGTCCGATTCGAGGAAGGCAGAAAACCCGTTCGATAGGGTTACGCAACTAGGACTTTTCGCCAAAGTCTTGCGCCAAACCTCTGGAATAGACATTGAAGGTGACTACATGAGGGACCTTAGGAATAATTGGTGAGACAGGGTGCGCGAGTCTCTCACTGTTGCTATTGTGGCGCACAGTAGGAAGGGGCTTTGCCTCGCTTCCCAAGAAATCCTATACGGCGGAAATCATGCCAAGAATGTTCAGAATCCCCTATTTTTCCTTCCACCACTCAGCGCACGTCTTGACGGTAGCTATCGTTGTACTCTCGGTCGTGCAAGGGCTCTTGATGCAGCAAGGCGCCTACGCTTTTTTCTTTATTCCGCTCGCAGTCATTTACGACTTGCACGTATGGCGGCCTTTTACCGCTCTGTTCTTAGCACCCAACCCATTAGAGATTATTTTCGGCGGATTGATCATCTACAGCGTCGGAGGAAACCTCGAGAGCTTGTGGGGCAGGAAGAGATTTCTCCGCATCGCTCTGGGCATACCACTGGCAGCTGAAATCGTCGTTCTAGGCATAGCCCTTCTCTTCCCCTCAATATTTAGCGCCTCTGCCTACGCAGGAGCGCGCCAGATTATAACGACCATCTGGATAATGTTTGGTCTTACATCTCACTTCCAGGGACAGCGCCTCAATTTCTGGGGCACCCCGCTCAAGGGCAATACGTTTGCCTTGATAGGACTGGGCTTCGTTCTTCTCGGCGCCGTTTTTAATGGGCTCGTTCCAGTCCTTCCAGAACTCATTACCGCTGGGCTGTGCTATGGCTATATGTACAGAGGAGAACTTCCAGACGTACGACGTCGAGCAGAGCTTGCGTATTACAACTGGAAGCTTGCTCGGCTAAAGAGCAAGAAAGGACTTCGCCTCGTCAAAGGCAAGCGAAACGGTAACGATCAAGAGCCCGGGCCTCACATACACTAAGCGAACTCGCCATAGTTCTGTAGATACCCGAGAAAGTACGCGCGCAAGCAACCCCGTCGGCTGAGCGATTGGACATAAACCCTGCGCGAGTGATGAGGCTGGGTTTACTTACCCAACCAACGACAACACCATGAATATTCCCATCAACGCACAGGAGATGCCTGCACTCACCAAAACGACAGCCGGCATTCCTTTGATATCGATCTTGGGATTGAGGTCAAAGCGGTGGGCGTGCGGCTTCATCACAGAAACGAAACCGATCGTCATCAAGACAGCCCCCAAAAACAACATACCAGTATACGCTTGCTTAGCACCTTGAGACATCGCGTCGAGCAACTCGTTCGCTGTGTGACGTCCTCTTTGGATGAACACCTCACCGGCAGGACGTGAGCCCACCAGGGACATTTCGTCTACCTGTCGAGCGATCACAGTGTAGTCGCCGGCAGGAAGAGACTCGTACCACACACGCATGTCGCCCAGAGAAACGCCCTCCATGCCTGGCTCTCTTTTTATAAGCAGCTTGTTGTCTTTGATTTGGTGCGATGAGTCCTTGAGCATCTCGGGCGCAATCCGCACCGGAGATAACGCCTCGATGACATCCACAATCCGAGCGCCATCGAACTCTCCAAAGAACATCGTAGGGGCACGCTTGTCAAAGGGCTGCACCTTCATGACCGGATTTTCGTGCCCTTCCGGTGCTCGGAAGCGAAAGAAATCGACCTCTCGTGGAACCCACTCCAGCGAATACGCAGCAGGATCAGAAGGCTTATCCTCTAGCTCAACATTCTCGACCCATTGGAACATCTCGACGTGCCGCACGAGACGAATCGCTGGCAACGGGTGCAAAAATTCATCCTCCAAAGGAACATCCCCTCGTAGAGCTCCCGAGGCTACGACGACCTTGCCGTTATTGCCTGCATTCGGTCGAGACGCATCGACCTCGACAGCGCCTTGAAGGGCGTCCATGAGGGACGAACGCGTAGTCGACCCGCCAAGGCTACTGGCCCACATCATCACAAACCCGCAGGCCACCGTAAAAATGCCCAAAGCGGAATTCGTCTTCTTTCCGAGATCCTTGATCTTGACCATGCAACAACCTCTCTACAGATACCCTTGCACCATCGCCCGCATCAGCAGCGCAATTGACTTTGAATCGCGTAGTCGACCCGTACGGACCGCATCCAACGCCTCATCTTTTGACATCAGCACCGTCACGATGTTCTCATCCTCGTCGGGAGTTCCCTTCTCCGGCCGCAAGGCCCGAGCACAAAAAAGATACTGTCGTTCGTTACAAAACCCCGGCGTAGGAATCAAATCGCCGAGCGACACAAGATCATCAGAGGTCATCCCTATCTCTTCCGTCAACTCCCGACGAGCACACTCGCGAGGATCCTCCCCTGACTCCAGAGTCCCCGCCGGTAATTCCAGAAGAACCTCACGAATCGAGTGACGATACTGCTCGACAAAAACGAACCTTCCTTCGTTATCGATAGGAAGCACGACCACTGCTCCCGGATGCTCTATAGTCTCGTGTCGAAACAACTTCCCCTCGGGATTTTCCACCACCTCGCGAACCGCCCGCAGCCGGCCTTCGTACAAAACCTCGGAACTAATGATCTTCATACCCCACCCCCTTGTTGTTGTTCATCATCTCGGCGATCCGCTCGATCAACTCTGCGGCTGTAAAAATAGGAACAGAACATCTCTTGTTCGCGCACATGAAGGCTGCAGGTTTCGACAGCCTCGGGTAATACATCTCTGCACCCAGCTTCAAGGCCGAGACACTCGAAAATCGCTCGCGCCTAACATAGTGCGGCAGCCTCGACAACATGGCCCGCCAGAGTTCTTCGGTACGGCTGTCCTCACTACTCCCGAGGAGAACCGCATGCGGTGGCTCGACCCCCAGCTCTTCCTCCGCGAGCAGCAAGCGCGCCGCATCGACCACACCCGCTTGCTCACAGCGACCCGACAGAACCGAGGCGAGCGCTCGTTTCGCCATTTCTCGATACCGATCTTCCTTGACAGTCGAGTATATCAGGTTCGAGAAGCGTGCGAGAGCGGCGCCAGCTTCGATGCGACTCGACACTGCGACTCTCTCTTCGAGACTCCTCACGAATACGCCGCTGTCGCCAACGATTTGATTGAGAACCGCAATAGCCTCGCGCAGCCATTCGGTATCTCCGGTGATGGAGTAAAGAGCGTACAAAGCGCGCCCGATCGCCACCCTATCGAGCAACTCGCGAGTGGCGGAGTCCGGTTCTATTACGACAACGCTCTCCGGCCGTCCGCTCTCGTCAGCCATCAACTTTCGAGCGCCCTGAATGGCCAATTCCTTGAACCTCTCGCGAGTCGAAACAGCATAGAGTTCGGTGAGTGCGCGCACAAAGTTCGCGTTCTCAGCTAACGAAACCCGTTCGTCCTTCTCGATAGCGCCGCGCTTTATCACGTACGCCTCCCCGGAGTCCGCTTCAGGGCTATCCCCGAAGTCACAAGAACCGCGAGAAGCAAAATAGTAGCCCGAGCTCGCTTTCATATAGCTCTCCACATAATTAACGGAGCGCTCGGCGATCGAAAGATATTCCTCTATCCCTAGAATACGATAGGCAGCTGCATACAGAGCTATCGTCACACTTTGTTGAGCTAACGTCTTTGTAAAGCAGGGGTGCTTCCAATCGCCCCCGAGCGAATATTCGTAAGCTCCACCCATGAGGGCATCAACAAGCTCTACATGCGCACGCAAAGTTCCCTTGGCCCAGCGATCAACTCGATCGGACGGCGCCCGATACCACGCCAAGGCCCACTCCAGAGTTGCCAGGTCGAGGTGCTTGCGCTGGGCCATCAAGCCATAGCGCTCCATGTCGAGTCCTCGCATATAGGCAGCCTCCAAGCGCTCGCGGCACCGGGAACTCCCCGATGTGGGTTCGTTATGCTCTTTGCTCAACTGCGTCGGGTCTGCATGGGCCGACCAACAGCCCATAACGAAAGCCGCTATACCAAGGAAGATGCCCCTGTAATCCATAATCATCTGCATCACTAAAGAGAGCCTCCCGGCCGATAAAGCTCCGAACACGATCCTCCCCGAAACAAACTCTGTTAGACCTACTCGGAAATCCCTGTTTTAAGACCCTCGCAGGCGATGTATAGTTTCCAAGCAGTTAACGCCTCCTCCCTCCTTCCGAGGAGGATAGCGAGTACCCACGAGTACGAGACTCCTCAGTTTTGTGAGAATCTAACCGATACCCTATACGACTGAAACAAGCATATTGCATGGGCACGGATTTACACTTTGACGGCGGGTTTACAGAGGAGAGCTGGGAGTACGCGACTGCGTTCGCGATGTCTCTCGGCACGCTCCCAGCCTCCGTCACAAGCGTCGTTCGACTGCTCTTGTCCGATTACCAAGCCGACCCCTCAGCTCTCTCGGATTACGGTCGTTTCTTTGTATCTCGCTTCCTGAAAAGCAAAACTCTGCAGGCCGTCTATTACCACACCTGCCGACATTTCAGACCGGAGAGCCTTCCTGAGATTAGCGAGCCAGTCGGAAGCGACGAGCTCTTGCGTGCATTCTCGGGGGAGGAACATGCGTACATGCTCTCCTTCGTGTTCTTTCACCGCCAAGCCAAAAAATACTGCGACCAAGCTCTCTTCGAGAACGCCACGAGCATGCTCCAACGGGGACTCAATCTCGGAGGAATGATAGGGAAAATGCTTCCTGCGGTGGGCTTTGGAACCGGCTTTCTCTGCGGTGGCTTTCGCTACCTGGCGTTTTTTACTTTCATTCGCCACGATCCAGATGGATTCCTGAAATACACTCGACACTTGAAGTCCAACGACCTGTCGAGTGATTGGGCCTTCGAATTCGACAGATGGCAGTGCAACAGTTTGCAAGTAGCGATCATAATACTCCAGCGTGCCGGCTTGGGCGCTGACAGGCTCTCGCAACTTATGAGGGCCATAGGTACTCGCTCCCCCATACTACCTGACGATCCATTCCAGGCCGCATGCCGCTCTGCGGATATCTGGCTTCAATGCCTGGCTCAGAAGCGCAGAGCTCCTGCGGTGCCTCTTCCTCCGCAATTTTATTTAGGCCCCGATGAACTCCAATCGATTTTTGCGTCTGTCTCACCGCCAGACAACTCGAATCTCGCTGCGTGGCTCGAACGGGACAAGGACGACATCTCCCCTGAAAAGACACCCCAACTCTTCCTCAAACGAGAACTCACTACCGCCCAGGACGACCCTCGTGCCGCCCTCGCGCCCGAGGTACCGCCAGACCTCGAGAGTACGCTTTCGAGCGAGACAGTCGACTCACTGTCGGAAAAGCTCCTCCAGGATATCCTAGCTATCGAAACAGATTAGTTGTACCGAACCCATGACAGAGACTCCTGAGCATTACACAAACTGGATAGCCCGCCAAACGACTACTACCTCACCGGTCGCACTGAGCATTGTTGTACCTGCGTTCAATGAGGAACGGAGGCTACCTCCGACATTGATCGATATGGTGGATTACTTCGATAGAGCCGGAACGGAATACGAGGTAATCGTGGTGGACGACGGAAGCACCGACAGGACTTCGGAAGTAGTGCGCAAATTCGAGCGGGTTCGTTCATGTATCAAGCTCATCCAGCTCCCTCGGAATTACGGGAAAGGTCATGCAGTGCGCTTGGGAGTGCTCAACAGCAGAGGTAATCGCATCCTGTTCGCGGACGCAGATGGGTCGACCCCCATTCAAGAGATCTCGCGACTCTTAGCAGCGCTCGACAAAGGAGCGGATATCGCCATAGGGTCGCGTGCTCTTTCCTCCTCTGAGACCAAGGTAGAGACATCCGTTCATCGCCGCTACCTGGGAAGAGTATTCAACTGGTGCGTTAACGCGGTCCTCCTTCCAGACATCGCTGACACACAGTGCGGATTCAAGATGTTTTCCCGCCAAAGCGCACTATTCCTCTTCAAACATCAACGCTCCGACAGATTCAGCTTCGACGTAGAGATCCTTTTTCTCGCGCGCAAGGTGGGCCTGACGATCGCGGAGGTTGCCATCAACTGGACGAACGTCGCAGGCTCAAAGGTCAACCTCATCGCCGACGCTCTCTCGATGTTCCGGGATATCTTTCGATTCAGAGTCATGCACAGAGGGGTAAATCCTGAAAGCTTTCTCGCCTTCAAGGATGCAGAGGCCGACCTCCTTGGGAAGCGAGGCACAACGTATCCGTAGCGAGAAAGCGAGGATTAGGTTGCTTCCCTAGCGCATCAGATGCGGCGGAACAGGAACACCTGCTAATTCATAGCCGCGCCTCTCGCCATCTGCGAGACGTTGTCCGATGAGCTCGGATATCTGCTTATGATGCTGCTCAAGCACGCGTAGGATATGGAACTGCTCATCTCCCGACATGCGGGGATTGCCGATAACGCTTCTGAGAACTGTAACGAGAGCTTCTTGACTACGGTCGAGGTAAAACTGCACCTCTTGTTCCTTTGAACGACTTTGCACAGACACACCTCTTAAACTTCTGACTACAAATACTAGGGCCACTACTTCCGATAGGATTCTTATCGGCGCAAACACATTCGAACAAAAGATGAATCGGAGGCACATTCTGACTTTCCCGATAGGCCCGTGGCGGAGCGAACAGCGGGCGCCCTCAAGGCGCGAGCGGCAAAAAGGTGGTCACTTAGCTTCGATAACCTGGCTTAACCACCGGGTGTAGGGATGAAAAGAAACATCATCCATGCCATACTGCCCTCCTATGGTTGAGCAAATACCTGGATATGCCCTTCTAGACTCCGGAGATCAGCGAAAGCTCGAGCGGTTCGGCTCTATATTAATCGATCGCCCATCCTCCTTAAGCACATGGAGAAGGCGACTCCCTGCGGCTACATGGGAGGCAGCAGATGCTACCTACCTCCCCCCGGATCGATGGGAGTTTCGGAGCAAGCCCTTCACAACCTGGGAAACAACTGTCGCCGGGGTAACCCTTCAGCTCGAACTGATGTCCAACGGACAGCTCGGGATCTTTCCGGAGCACGCGCTGTACTTACCCCTTCTGCGCACCTACCTCGATAAACTACACCGCAAGGCGCAGCGCCCTTTGAAAATCCTCAACTTATTTGCCTACACTGGGCTTGCCACAGCCTTTTGCGCGAAACTTCCTCACACCTTAGTGACACACGTCGATCTGGCCAAACGTGCCATCGAGTGGGCCAAGAAAAACGTAGACGCCAACGAAATAGGTACAGACAAAGTTCGTTGGATTACGGACGACGCACTCGGCTTCATGGCGCGAGAAGGTCGGAAAGGGAGCCACTATGACGTGGTAATCATTGATCCCCCATCCTTTAGTCGAGTTTCGAAGAACAATACGTGGACGCTCGAGGAGAAAGCTCCGGAGATAGTGAGCTTGTGCCTCAATGTGCTCGATCCCTCCGCGGGGGCTGTTTTCTTCACCAACCATTCGACCGCAAGCACCTCCGACGTCGCCCGTAACATCATGTTGGATTATTTTGAGGATCGAGATGTCGAGACTTCCATCGAATCCCTCTCCTTGCGAGAGAGCGAGACGCCTCGACTCCTGCCCGCGGGCTCCCTTATAGTGCTCTCTCACGCCAAAGACGGCTGGACCTGATTATCAAGACAGAGGAAAAGATATGATTGATACAATGAATGAAACCGTTGAGCGCCAACTCTCGTGGCGCTACGCCACCAAAAAGTTCGATTCGACCAAGAGCATCTCAGAGCGCAACTGGGAAACCCTGGAACATTCACTGCTTCAGGCACCCTCATCCTTTGGACTCCAGCCATGGAGAGTCATTACGGTGCGAGAGGATGGGCTGCGCGAGAAGCTGCGTGCGGTATCCTGGAATCAGCCACAAGTGGTCGAAAGCTCGCATTTCGTCGTACTAGCCGCCAAAACCTCAGTGGACGAGCCGGACATTGACGAGGCTATGCGGCGCATGTGCGAGATTCGCCAGCTCGCTCCAGAAACGCTCTCCCCGTACCGAGCCGTAATTATCTCTTTCCTCGATACCCTCAAAGCGCAAGGAGCCCTCGAGGCGTGGTGTACTCACCAAGCGTACCTGGCACTCGGAGTCCTCCTATCCTCTTCAGCGATGCTCAACATCGATGCGTGCCCACTCGAAGGTATCTCAGCAAGCGCATACGACGAGATCTTGGGACTGAGCAACACAGGGCTTCGCACAAAAGTGGCCTGCGCATTAGGATATCGGTCCGAACAGGACTCCTCCGCACAGTTTAAGAAGGTTCGCATCGCCCGAGACGAGCTCTTCTTGCGCCGCTGATCACTGCCGCCATAGATTGGTGATCATGCGTTTGCGCTTACTCAGCTACGTCTGTGTTCTATTCGCCATTCTCGGCGTCGTGTGTGCGTTGTATCGTCCTCTTGTCGAGTCAAATACTCGCTATTTCCGACATGAGGACGATGGACACCATTTCAATCGCACAGCCGAGATGGCTAAGAACGGGGATTTGAACCCCCACTACTTCAAGAAGCCTTCGCTGCATTTTTATCTGCGCATACCGATCATCTTAGCGAGCACCGCCTGGGCGAAGCGACACGGAGAGCTCCAGAGCATCAAGGAGATACGAACGAGAGATCCATACGGACTCGCGCGGTACGCATACACCGCTTCTCATCCAACTATCTTACGATGGAGTCGCTATGGCAGCGTGGTATCGACGCTTCTTCTGATCGCTCTAACGTTCGTCTTGACCTACCAACTCTCTTCATCGGTCGCTCTCGGCACCTTTGCAGCGTGCATTACGACTCTTTCAAACGAGGTGCTCCGAAACTCCCACATCATCGGCGTGGACATGCTCATGGCGCTTTTGTGTGTGGCGTGCTCGGTGCTCGGGGTATGGGCGTACAAGAGATACTCGCCTGTCAAATTAGCTGCGTGCGCATTAGCTGCGGGACTGGCCGGTTCGGCGAAGTACAACGCTGCTCCAATCTCGCTGGTGCCTCTTGCTGTGTGGTATCTGAGAGGGCGAGACCTCAAGTCAGTGATCATCCCGCTGCTATTCCCCTTGCTCGGACTCGCGCTCGGGAGCCCGTACATAATCGCCTCTTTTCCAGAGTTTTGGACGGACATGACCTTCGAGGTGTGGCACTACGGGGTGGCGGGGCACGAGGGAAACAGCGCCCCTCGAGGTCTCCCACAGGCGCTCTTCTACGTACGCTGGCTACTCAATGACGGCGTAGGAGTTGCCCCGGCTATCCTCGCCGCGGTCGGACTATTGGCTGCGTTAAGGCAAAGAGAGCGCGTATATCTGGTGTTGCTCGCGTTCCCGTTCGCCTATGCCGGACTTATGATCATGCAAAAAGCGAACTTTACTCGCAACATGATCGTAATCGTTCCTTACGTGGCTCTGCTTGCGGCGTTTGGGCTCAACACCGTCGTCTCGCGCATCACTCGACGCGATCGTCGCAGCGCCGCATACTTCCTCTTGGCGGCGCTCTCACTTGTTCAAACTACGCGCACTTCGATGAGCACGATAGCCGAAGCGACGCATCATCGAGATTCACGTGACACGCTCGCTACATGGCTCGAGCAGGATCAACTACGAGACTCCGAGATCGCGGTCGCGGGGCCACTACAAGTGCCGTTTCATCTCTTCTCCCTGCCTGGCGTAGACTCCTTCAATCCGAAGGAATCCTCTGCCGCGCTCCTAGCGCAGCGTGGGTACGACTATATCGTGGTACCAGACAACCTCGAGCTGTCGGGGTATCTGCGACACATACTTCCAATCGAGACCACGATTACTGGCGTAGCTCTACCTCAACGAGTGCCTGACAATCCGGCGATAACAATATTCCGCGTAGCGCCAGAGACGACTCGCACGCTCGCAGCTGAAGCTCCTGCAACAATGACCATCACCGTGACCGATCATACGGCAAGCCCTGCGTGTCCAGGATCCTCGGAACCGTATTGTTGGATTTCGAATCGCATCACGGGCCTCGAAATCTCTCCGCCGACTGCACTTCCTCGCTCCTTGACGCTTGAAGCGATGACCCCCTGGGCCGAGCAAGCGCTCTCGACTCTCACAGCACAGGGAAGAGAGCTTTCAACTCAGAAACTAGACACTCCGGGCTCGTGGACCACCCTGCGGATCCCGATCCCATCAGATCTAGGGCCTCACGATCTTCCGCTTCGAGTCAGTGTTGCGCGCATCTCATCTCCCTCATCGCGTAGCTCGAGTAACGATTCGCGACGGCTTGGCGTTGCGCTTCGTCAGACTACGCGAGCCGAGAACCGTGAAATACCGCCACAGTAGAGCCCTCGGCAATAAACGAGAACTCCGGTTTTTGGCTGAGCACTTCACGCCAGTCAGGGCCGTATGACAGCGCAATATCGGGAGAGATCTCTACCTGGCACTCCGTCCAGAGCCGCCAGGTAGGATGTTCTACGCGATACTCCATAGTGCGGCCGTTTCGAAGGCGCGAATATCCCCAGTAATGCTCCGCGATGAACATCTCGCGAGAATCGCTCGGTGCCATAGACGGTAGACCTTCAGCCGATGCGCGCACGAAGTGCTTACCTCCGTTATCTCTCCAGCCATAGGTAGCGCGTGTCATGCCCTCCGCACTCACTACCTCATGCGTCATCGGAACAGCTCTATACCGCTCATTGTAGAGCGCTCGTGCAAGCGCTGCGACCCAGAAACGCGGCACCAACTCGCTGATGAATACAACGCCTCGACGAATCTCTCCATCGACCTCGCGACGCACATAGAACCGCAAATTCACCTCGTCGAAATCACGGTGCCACGGCACGGGAATGCCCACTACTTTAGTATCGAGAAACCGGAATGCCACGATGCTCGCATATAACTTCGCCCCAAGGCGATCGAGCTCGACTCCACGCGGCAGGTACGGAAGCAGCAGACTCTCCGGCACCTCCCAGTTGAGCATAACGAGAGATCTCCACTCTGCGGTGAGAAACGGCCTAGGCTGTTTGATCATACCGACCATCGTACCGTGCGGAGCTTGGAGGCACAAACGCGCCCTCACTCGTAGAGCGTGGACTGAGAACGTCGCGTCAAGCACTTACGACGCAGCCTGCCTTTTGTGCCCCTCCCCGACACGCCTTGCATAGACATCACCTGGTTTAGGCGGGTATTCTAGGAGGCATGTTCATAGTCACAGGTGGAGCCGGTTTCATAGGAAGCGCTTTCATAGCGAAACTCAACTCAGAAGGTATCAAGGATATTCTGGTAGTAGACGAACTCGCGAGTTCGCCGCGCTGGAAAAACCTTATTCGTAAGTCCTTCCGCGAATATGTGCACAAGGACCGCTTCTTGGAGATGGTCCGCAGTGGTGCATTACCGGCGTCGGTCGAGGGGATTGTGCACCTCGGAGCCTGCTCAAGTACGACTGAACGCAACGTCGAATACCTCCTTCAGAACAACTACGAGTACACCAAGACCCTTGCAGAGTACTCCATCAAACATGCCATCCGTTTCGTGTACGCCAGCAGCGCGGCGACTTATGGCGATGGAGCCCTCGGATACGAGGATGACGAATCTCGCCTGGATCACCTCGCTCCACTCAATGCGTATGGATACTCCAAGCATCTCTTCGATTTATGGGCTAGGAAGCAGGGGCTTTTTTCTCACGTAGCCGGCTTGAAGTTCTTCAACGTCTACGGCCCAAATGAATACTACAAAGAGGATATGGCGAGTGTCGTGTGGAAGGCCTTCCATAAAATTCGAGACTCGGGCTCGTTCTCACTCTTCAAATCGTATCGCCCTGAGTACAAGGACGGTGAACAGATGCGCGACTTCGTCTACGTCAAGGATTGCTGCGACGTAATGTGGTGGCTTCTGAACAACCGCGCCGCCAACGGCCTCTTCAATGTTGGGTCAGGCAAGGCGCGACCGTGGAATGACCTCGTGGGGTCCGTATTTAACTCGTTAAAACAGACATCTCAGATAGAGTACATCGAGATGCCGCTCCACCTGCGGGACCAATACCAGTATTTCACTGAGGCTCCAATGTCGAAGCTGCGAGACGCTGGATTCGAGAAGCCGTTCCACACGCTCGAGGAGGGCATTGAGGACTATGTATCTCAACATCTACTGAAGAGCGATCCTCACTGGTAGAAGAGCTTGATGAACCGCATTGGCATAACCAGCCGATGCCCTGCAAATTCATTAGGTTGGAGCCTCACAGGCTACGCAAAATGCTCGATCTCCACGTCGAGGCGAGTATGAGGGTCGCTCCCTCCCCGCACGACCTCTCCGAGGTGCTACAGCCGGCCCTTCAGGCAATAGGAATGACCGAATCTTTTTGAGCAGTTACATCATCAATCATCTCGTAAGGAGTTGAGATGGGAACAGATGCTCAGAACGAAACAGTGCTACGCTTCGATGTTGTGGTACACGGTGCCTCATACAGGGCCCTTGTAGAGGGGCTGCGTTCACCCCATCTTGCAGGCAAATCCCGTACCTCTCCCCGTAAGCCGGTCAAAGCCGCGATAGAGCTCGATCTTCAATCCAAGCAGTATTCTCTCAGCACGATTGGAAGACACAGACTTCCCAAGGGACTACGAGTGCAACCGGGTAGTCGTACCCACTCCAATCTTACGGGCTATCTAGCATCTCACCTAACAGGAGACACCGCTCGCACCATATCGCACCTTCTGAGCAGCATCATTGAGTCGACCCCCGTTATTCACACAGACGCACTGAAGCTGTTCAGGGAAGACATTCAGATTCAAGATCCGACGCGACCTTCGACTGCGAGCCTCCTGTCGCAAAAGGTTTTTGTAGTCGACGACATCTCTACTGAAATCTCACTCGATATCGACGATATCCCGACACCCATACTCCCGGAGGTCGAGCGATCTCACCTTGAAGATGCGGTCCAGCATCTCGAAAGCTCCATAGAGCTCCTAGCGCCCGTGACTGCTAGTGTCGTTGGAAACCTCGTAGAGATCTCGGCTGCCTTACTTCTACCAGTAGAGCTTAGCGCTCAAACGGAGATCTTTCTGCACTGGGGAAGCTACGAGGAATCGTCGCCACCATGGCAGGACGAGTTGGTCGTTCTTCGGAGCGACCTTTCAGGCTCGCGCCATACGCTGCTCCACCGTCTCCACATCCCCACCCGAGGCAACTACGGGCTTACACTTTTTGCTCAGATAAGGGGAACAACCAAGCCGGTCTGGTTGGGCAGGTCGTGGGTCGATGACGCGCGCGTCTCGATTGTGGCGGACGACCTCAAGGTTGCCCAGGAGAGAGCTCAAGCTTTTGAAAAGATCCAAGGTGTCGCTCTGAGAGAGCTATCGCGCTGCATTTCGCTCCAACACGATCCCTCCCAGCGTTGCGAGATGATCGCTGCAGACGCTCCTCATCTAGGGCTTGGCGCGCTCCTCGCTCAAGCATCGGAGTCCCAGGAAAGCCGGCAACACCTCGCTGCTCTCGCTCAGTCACTTGATCAAGGGAGCAGCCCAAGCGCGCTACTGTCAGCGTTGCTCAATTACGGAATCGGCGAGATCGTATTCGCCACCCCGGAAGGACCTCACGCCGCTGCTGGCGGCCTCGCCCAAGTCATCTCGGGCCTTCCTCCGGAACTGTGCCGGGCTGGCATCCCCGTCACGGTCATCGCCCCCCTGTACTGCAAGGAGAATGGAAATCGGCACACTTCGGCGCAGCAGCTTCTTCGCCATGGAGTAAAGCTGGGAGGTGAAAAAATCCGCCCGACATTGCTCGGAACAATCTCGGTTCCCTTAGGACCTACGTATCACAGCGGAACGACCTGTGTTCGAAGGCAGCCAGCCACGATTCCCTTGAAAGTATACCTTGCGCAACGCGGCGCCCTGCGATTGTTTCTTTTGTCCAACTCGTCGGTTTTTGATCGGCTATATCAGCCGGTATTTTCAGACGAGCAGCTACGCCGCTCGGTCATCCTTTCTCGTGGCGCTCTAGAGCTCATAGCACTACCGCAGTTCGGGATCCGCCCCAGCGCGATCGTTTCGAATGATTGGATGACTGCGTGCATTCCGCCAATTCTTTCGCTCGATACACGCTATCAGACGACTCCCTGGCTACGCTCCTGCAAAACAATGCACATGATCCACAACGGTGGGGCCGATTATCACGGGCGGCTACCCGCTAACTTGAACAACGAAGATCTCTGGCCCCTACTAGGTCTTGCTCCTGAGCATTTCCTCGGATTTCAAGACCCTCACAACGGAGACCTTCTCAATCTTACAATGGCAGCCACCAGGCACGTGAGTGGAGCCGTTTTGACAGTGAGCCAAACCTACGCAACAGAGCTTGCCACACCAGGATGCGGCGATGGCCTCGAGTGGAACCTCCTCGACAAACGGGAGCGAGTGTTTGGAATAAGCAACGGAATCAACCGCCCCGAGGTGGAGCGCTTCTTGTGCGCACTCACGGGACAGCCCAGCCGCTCGTTCACGACGCTCGAGGAGCTCCTTGCTGGAAAGCGCGCTATCCAGACCGAGATCCAGCGCCGATTCGGACTGAATGCTCGCGAAGATGCGCGCATCATCAGCTTCGTAGGGCGCTTGGCCGAACAGAAGGGACTTAGCTTACTTTCTGGACTCGTTTCGAACGGAACACACTCGGTGCTCGAGGAGATCCTCATCACCAATCCGGACGTGCAGATCTTGCTAGCTGGTCCCATGACCGACGGAGATAGAGAAGCACGAAATTTGAGCGAGTGTCTCGCTTACCTGACTCCGAGGTATCCCGGAAGAATCTGCGCGCACCTCGATTATGTACCACACGCACAAGCTCTCGAGATCATTTTTGGAAGCACCTTCTTCCTCATGCCATCTCGATTCGAGCCCGGAGGTATTACTCAGCTCGAGGCACTTGCTGCGGGAACCCTGGTGGTCGGCAGACGGGTTGGGGGCATAGCCGCCACTATCGACAACTACTGCCAAGAAGACGGAACCGGAAGCGGTTTCTTGTGCAACGACTACACTCCAGGTGCCTTTGCGGCAACCGTTCAGTGGGCACTCGGTAGCACCCGCGATCGCAATGCCTATGGTACCTTGGTGCGCAATGCAGTCGAAGCACGACATGATTGGTCAAGTCGCGTTCCGTTGTACCGTGCGCTCTTCCAACAGACCCTTCTCGGTCGCGAAGCATGCGCCAGTATGCCGTGGCTTCAGGAAAACATGGGCCACATCCGGCTCTGCGCTATCTCGTGATGCCATCGCCTCGGCCGTGCCGACACTAGACGTGCTCGAGCACCAGAATCAGCAAACCTGCGTACACGCACAATGCAGCGATAAAGCGACGGAGGGTATTACGCTCACCGAACCAGAGCCTTCCCGCGATAACAGAGACGATCAGCGAGACGCGCGTGCCACCGACTACCACATGGGCAGGAAGCATCGTCAGCGCAAATAGTTTACTGACCATGAAAAGAGCCTCAAAGGCGCCTCGCACCAGAAACGACGAAGAGTTCAAGCTCAGAGCGTGCCCTGCCCCGTGATGCCGGAAGGCTAGAGGAAGGGTAAAGAGCGCTGCGAGAAGGGTCATCGCCAATCCTGATACGATCGGCCCACTCTCCATGACTGCCAAGCGGTCGAAGCAACTGTTGAGCGCGAATGCCACAGAGGCCGCAAGTGCAAACAAGACAGCCTTCAATTGAAACACCTTCCCTGTTGATGCATCACGTTGGATCAAGAGAAGACCACCCGCTACTATCAATCCTAGAGCCAGGAGATCGATCACCGTAACATTATCGCCGGTAGTGAAGGGTGACAGGATTGCAAGGAATATCGGAGACAGGGAGAGAAACGTGGATACAAGCGAGAGGTCTCCCGAAGCAAAGGCTTTCATCTTGAGGCTCTCTGCAAAGACATCGGTGACGCTTCGCGCCAGAACGAGCCAAAAAAAGGACCCCGAAAATGCAAGAGGCTCAAGCCCCAGGAGTGTAGCTACAACGACGATCAAAGCGTAGAAAGGCAAAGCGAACAGGAACGACGCGAAAGTGGACACATCGCTATGCACCCGACTCGCCAGGCCCTTACTGACGATGTCTTTAGCAGTCGAGCACAGCGCACTAAAAATCGTTACGAGGATCCCCATACACAACCATCTGTTACTCTAATCGGGAGTGCTTCCCCAGGGAAGCGCGGCGAAACCTACCCCATAGTCTCACTTTTGAAATAACCACGTGAACGTGCTCGTGCTCGTAAACGTGAACGTACCCGAAAAACTTGAGGTTTTTGTTTCGGGTACGTTTACGTTCACGTTTACGAGCACGTTCACGTGCGAGGAAACATAGGTTTTGCCTCGCTTCCCTAGCGAAGTACCTACGGATATAATAGATTGCCAACTACCATGATAGTCATACGACTCCGTTCCCTTATCTTTTGCATTCTCGCCACCTGCCTCTCTGTGTATACGCTCATCGCAGCGAGAGAGTCGTTAGCTCAAACAAAGACAGAAGCGACTGTTATCACGGTCGTTGACGGGGACACCCTGCGACTTCGCATCGGTCAAGACCGCGAGCTCCTACGATTGATCGGGATCGACACTCCTGAGACGCGCATTAACAAGAGAGCTGAAAAGCAAGCGGAGCGAAACTTTACGGACACTGATACGATCATCAAACTCGGAGAGCGAGCTAAATCTGCCGTTAACGGAATGGCACCCGTGGGCACGCGAATCCGGGTAGAATTCGATGTGGAGCGCAGGGACCATTACGGACGACTCCTCGGATACGTGTACCTCCCCGACGGAAGCATGCTGAACGAGAAGATCCTTTCAATGGGATATGGCAAGCTCTTGACGGTACCACCCAATGTCCGTCACTCCGATCGCCTGCGAGTCGCTTTCACCGAAGCACGCAGCGCTCGCCGCGGACTCTGGTCGATGGAGGGGTTCGAAAGCACCCAGCCCAGGCCGCACCCTCCCCTACCATCGCTGTTCAAGCGTCGCTAGGGGAGCGAGGTACAGCCCCTCCCTGCTACGGGTAGGTTTTCCCTCGATTCCTTAGGAGAGCTCGTGGAGGCTTGGCCCCGCTTCCCCAAGGTGCGAGTCGTCGACGCTCGTGCTACTATTTTCTCATGAATACTCCCTCCTCCGATCCTCGGCGACCTGCACGAGAAGTGGCCCTGCGCGTCACGGGCCTCAACTGTACCAACTGCGCCCTCTCACTCGAGCGTCACCTAACCCGAGTTGGGGCAGAGATCCCTTCTGTAGACTTTGCGAGCGGTCGCACTACCTTTTTATTGGGAGATATAGAGCGCCTAACGGACATCAAGAAGAGCATCCAACGACTCGGCTACTCGGTTTTCGAGATCTCCGAGCAGCCGACCTATAGTCGAAAAACGGCGCTGTATGTGAAAACAGCGATATCGGCACTCCTGACCCTTCCGATGCTGGTGGGCATGTTCCTGCACATTCCTGCCTTACACGATCCGTGGACACAGCTCATTCTAGCAACACCGGTCTTCTTGATAGGCATTGCCCATTTTGGCGTTAGCGGACTCCGCTCTTTACGGGCCGGCGTTGCCAACATGGACGTCCTGATCGCTTCTGGTATCCTTGCAGGCTATACAGCTAGCATCCTTACTCTAGCGTTCGGACTCGGACACGAGCTGATCTTTTTCGAGGCAGTTGCGTCGATAACAACCTTTATTTTGGTTGGACACCTACTCGAAGAGCGTGCAGTTCAAAAGACGACGTCCGCAATCAAGGATCTCTCGAATCTTCAGCCCACATACGCCAAAAAAATTCTCGTCGACGAGCACGGACTGGAGCGCCTCGAAACCGTGGCATCGAGTGACGTTGAGGTTGGAGATCTGTTGCAGGTAAACACCGGAGACAAAATCCCGTCCGATGGAGCTGTCGAACGCGGGGCGTGCTCACTCGACGAATCGATGCTAACCGGAGAGTCCGTGCCGGTCGATCGTGCGGTAGGCGACCAGGTTGTCGGAGGAACACTCCTTGTCGCAGGTTCGGTCGTCATCCGTGCAACCGCTGTGGGGGACGACACAGAGCTGGCTGCTATCGTGCGAATAGTGCGGGATGCTCAACAGCGAAAGCCCTCCATTCAGCGCGTTGGGGATGCCGTGAGCGCCTGGTTCGTGCCCTCCGTGCTGTTGATCTCAATCCTCGCGCTGTTGCTCAGTATCGTCTTCTTCGAAGTCCCCCTTTCGCAAGCGCTCGTACGCTCTCTTGCGATCGTGGTGGTTGCATGCCCCTGCGCCATGGGATTGGCAACGCCCACAGCTATAATGGTCGCGCTTGGGCGAGCGGCCAAGAATGGCATCCTAATCCGGGGTGGCGACACACTCGAGAGGCTTGCAAGTGTCAAGCATGTGGCGTTCGACAAGACAGGAACGTTAACCAAGGGCTCGCTTCACGTCGGAGAGATCTCATTGCACGAAGGGCAAGAGGCTTCAACGGCGAAGGCGATTCTCGTGGCGCTTCAACGCGCCTCTTCACATCCGATTGCTCGAGCCATAATCAGTGCATATCAAGGAAGCTACTCTAACGACGTCAAGCTACACTCGATCGTCGAGACAAAAGGGGTCGGCATCGAGGGCATCGGAGAAGATGGCTCTCAATATGTGTGTGGTGGACGTCTTGTCTCTAAACGCTTCGGGATCGAGACACATGATGATATCGTTCTCATTAAAAATGGCACCCTGATCGCGTCACTGCAACTTCGAGACGAACTTCGACCGGAGGCAGCGCAGGTCGCTTCACTACTTCAACGCGCGGGTCTCTCGACGTCAATCATCAGTGGCGACACGGTCGCTAAATGCGCAAATATCGCCAAGCAGGTGGGAATCGAGCAGGTTTATGCAGAGCAGCTTCCCGAGCAGAAATTGGCTATTCTGAGGCAGGCCCAAGCACAAGCGCCGCTCGCGTATATTGGTGATGGGATCAACGATGCTCCTGCCCTGGCGGAAGCTGCCGTAGGTATCTCGCTGGGCTCGGCCTCCGATGTAGCCATGAAATCGGCCCAAGTCCTGTTGACGGGTGGCACGATCGCCGCTCTTCCTAAAACGATTCAGCTCGGTCGGCTCACGGTCCGAATCATAAAGCAGAACCTATTCTGGGCACTCTTTTACAACATCGCTGCCATTCCCTTGGCGGCTCTGGGGTACATCTCTCCCCTCGCCGCTGCACTTCTGATGACTTTTTCGGATATTGTTATCGTAGGAAACTCTTTGAGGATACGGTATCGTCCCCTGGGACCTCGAACGTAAAAAGCGAGAGACATACTCGCTGCTTGCCATTCTTCGTATCGCTCTCTTCAAGGTACAAAACACAGGGTACAGATGACAGACCTCCCCTCACACAATGTAGACAAGCTCCACCTAGACGATCGTGAGATCTACTTGGTTGGAACTGCCCATGTAAGCGCACAAAGCGTCGAATTGGTGGAGAATGTCATCTCGCAGGTAAACCCTGACGCTGTCGCCGTAGAGCTGTGCGAGGGCAGACTGCGCTCGATGAAAGACCCGGACCGCTGGAAGAACACCAACATAGCAACCGTTGTCAGAGAGGGGCGCGCCCACGTTCTGCTTACCCAACTCCTCCTCGCTGCGTATCAGAGAAAGCTCGGTTTGAAGCTCAAGGTAAAACCCGGCGCAGAGATGATGGCGGCAGTCAACGCCGCCGAACGTCTCGGCGTTCCTCTCGGTCTGGCAGATAGAGAGGTAGGCATCACGCTTCGAAGAGCCATGGCATCCCTAGGCATAGTCGGCATGTTCAAGATCTTTTATGCCGGGCTGGTGGGAATGATGCAGAAGCCTCAAGAAGTCTCTGAAGAGGAGATTGAGCGGCTCAAGAACACGGATGCCCTCGAGGAGATCCTTCGAGAGTTCGGGGCTCTTTTACCCGATCTGCGAGAATCACTGATCGATGAGCGTGACATTTACCTCGCTCAAAAAATCAGGCAGGTCGAGGGAAAGCGGATAGTCGCCGTGGTGGGCGCTGCGCATGTTCCCGGCATCAAGAAGCACATCAGTGTCCCATCAGATCTTGCGCCACTCACAGTCGTGCCACCTAAAAGCCTCATGTTGCGCATAATCGCGTGGTCGATCCCCGGACTCATAGTCGCAGGTCTCGTGTACGGGCTCATGACCTCCGGCGCGGAAACATTCACTCGAATGCTCACGACGTGGTTCTGGATTACAGGGATAGCGGGCGCTTTGGGTGCCGCTGTAGTGCGAGCGCATCCTCTCACGGTGGTCGCGTCATTCGTAGCCGCGCCGATCGCTGCGCTCCATCCGCTGCTCGCGACCGGATGGATCTCTGGGCTCGTGGAGGCCGTCGTGAGAAAGCCCCGGGTGTGCGATCTAGAGACTATTATGGAGGACATGTCATCGATACGCGGCATGCTCTCGAACCGCGTGAGTCGCACCCTTCTCATCGTTGCCTCCACGAACCTGTTCGTGATGGTCGGCATGGTACTTGGCGCGAGGGAGATGCTTTCCATCGCAAGCGAAAAAGCCCCTTCAAGCGTCGCCGCGCCTGTTCAATCTCCCGAGCCATCTGAAACGCCTCGATGATGCAAGGAGATCGACAAACCCTTGTTCTGTATGCATTTTCAGAGATCCGACTAGGCACCCTGACGCTGCTTGGGAAGACGCGGATTGGATTATTCCGGACCACCTGAGTATACTCGAACGATCCAAGGAAACCCGCGATGGACGACAGTAAGCACATAGATTACCTCGAATACGGCAAGTATATTATCCGCGAGGAGATCGCAGCTCTCACCTGCGTTGCAGATAACCTCGACGCACGATTCTTACGTGCGGTTCACACGATCCTCGAGCTTCAACCCGGATCGCGCATCGTCGTATCCGGTATCGGCAAGGCGGGATTCGTCGCCATGAAGCTTTCCGGAACCCTCGCGAGTATCGGCTTTCCCAGCTTTTACCTGCACCCCGCCGATGCTATTCACGGAGACCTCGGACGACTGACAAAGCATGACATAGCACTACTGCTCTCGAATTCGGGCGAGACGAGCGAGGTCCTCCGTTTACTTCCTGCCCTCAAACAAACTGGCTGCTGCATTATCTCAATGACGGGATCGGCACACTCGACACTCGCTCAACACAGCGATGTAGTGCTCGAAATGGGGAAGTTCCCAGAGGCGGGCCCGTTGGGCCTCGCCCCGACTACGAGCACTACAGTAATGATGGCTATGGGTGATGCGCTAGCGATGACCCTCGTACGCCTCAAAGGCTTCACAAGGGAAGAGTTCGCCGCTTTTCATCCCGGCGGAGACCTCGGCCGCTCATTGATGCTGATATCCGAAATTATGAGAACCGGTGATGCGCACTGCGTTCTTCACTGCGCCACAATTACCCGCAAGGGATTGCGTGCAATTACGGAAACGCAGGGGCGCCCGGGCGCGGCGGCGATTGTAGACGATAGCGGCTCGGTCATCGGTATATTCACAGACGGCAACCTACGCCGTCACCTCGAACAGGACACCTCTTTTCTCGACAAGCCGATCGGGGAGACCTGTAGCCGCAATCCTCTGACCGTCAAGGCGAACCAACTTGCACAAGAAGCCTCTCGCCTCATACAAGAGAGAAAGGTTGACCAGTTGATCGTCGTTGACGAGGCCCAGGTGCCGGTGGGATTGGTGGACATACAAGATCTACTGGCCCACGGCATGATCCGGCCCGGCTCGACGTAACTCGCGCACCCCCAGCCCTGTTTCCCCTCGTGCCCAGAAGAAGTACTATCTCTGTGTGCTGACGATCGCCCTCAAAATGTTGGTTGGAAATCGCGGGAAGTTCTTCGCCATGCTCTTCGGCGTCGCACTGACGTCGCTGATCATTACGCAGCAGGCATCTATCTTCGTGGGGCTGATGTCGCGTACGGTCGGCTTCATCTGGGATACCTCGCAGCCCGATCTCTGGATCGTCGATCCGAAGGCTCAATTCGTTGACGACCTCAAGCCACTTCAAGACACAAAGCTTCTGCAGGTTCGAGGAGTAGAGGGCGTTGCGTGGGCCGTTCCACTGTACAAAGGATCCCTGCGTGCTCGGTTAGCAAACGGAACCTTTCAAACCTGCAACGTGATCGGACTAGATGATGCCACCCTTGTCGGGGGTCCTCCCACAATGATCGAGGGGCACCTTGCAGATCTACGTCGCGCAGACGGAGTCATCGTCGACGAAGCCGGAGCCACGGGGAAGCTCGCCAAGCGCAGCCCGATCCCCGGCACTCCTCCCGTTCCGCTCAAAGTAGGAGACACCCTGGAACTCAACGACAATCGCGCCGTGGTCGTTGGAATAGCGCGCACAACCCGAACCTTCCAATCTCAGCCAGTCGTGTACACCACGTATTCCCGAGCGATGCGATTTGCACCGCGAGAACGTAAACTGCTGTCTTTCGTTCTTGCAAAGGTTCGCGACGGCACCGATCCCGGCGTTGTCATCAAGAGAATTGCTCAACAAACCGGGCTGGCAGCGTATACGCCGCAGCAATTCAAAGGGATCACGATCCGCTACTTCATGCGCAACACCGGTATACCGATCAATTTTGGTATGGCGGTCGGTCTTGGTTTTTTGGTCGGCGTGGCGATCGTTGGACAAACGTTCTACAGCTTTATCCTCGACAACATGCGTTACCTCGGCATCCTCAAAGCGATGGGCGCCTCGAACGGAACTTTGTTCACCATGATTGGGCTGCAAACAGCTCTCGTTGGATTCATCGGCTGCGGTCTGGGGATGGGGATAGCTTCGTTGACCAGTATCCTAGCAAAGAACTCCGAACTCGCCTTTTGGATGCCTTGGCAGATCCCCGTCGTTACAGTGCTCGCGACTGCCCTCATCACGCTGCTCACCATTCTGTTGAGCCTCTGGAAGGTTCTCCGTCTCGAGCCGGCTATCGTCTTTCGGGGATAACATGAACACTGCTATATCTTGCTCAGGCATAACCAAGAGCTACGTGACCAGGACCAGTGTCACCCCCGCCCTGCGAGGCATCGACCTGGAAATCCAAGCTGGAGAGCTCTTTATGCTCGTAGGTCCCTCTGGTTGTGGGAAAACAACGCTCATTTCGATCATTGCTGGAATCCTGACCCAAGATGGCGGATCGTGTCGTGTCTTCGATCAAGACATGAAGGCGATGAGTGATATCGAGCGCACCTCGTATCGCGGAAAGAACGTCGGCTTTGTGTTCCAGTCGTACAACCTCATACCATCGCTGACCACGACGGAGAACGTGAGCATCCCACTACTCTTGAACGGAATATCCCGCGCCTCCGCCCACGAACGAGCAGAGGAGGTCTTGGTGGAAGTAGGCCTTAAGGACAAGCTCAAGACCCTGCCGACGGAGCTCTCGGGCGGCCAACAGCAACGTGTAGCCATCGCCCGAGCGCTGGTACACAATCCCAAGCTCATCGTGTGCGACGAACCGACGAGCGCCCTCGATCATACGACGGGAGAGGAGATTATGGAGCTCTTCCGCGCAGAAGCTATGCTAGGGAAGAGAACTCTTGTCATTGTGACTCACGACGCACGTATCTTTCGCTTTGCCGATAGGATCGGAGCGATGGACGATGGAAGAATTACCAAAGTAGCGAACTCACCTGCGGAGTTCGGCGTTTAACAAACTGCATCTCGGGGAACCATGATTCGATTCTACATACTTCCTGCTTTAGCGCTCGTAGGAATCATTTTCGTCATCCGCACGGTGATCGCTGGAAGCGTCCCGGCTCCTGTGGCTGCCCCCGTGGTCGAGCCCGCCAAGGCACCGTTCGAAACCTTCGTAGCGGGCTCAGGTATCGTCGAATCGATCTCTGAGAACATCGCTATAGCTTCGGCGTTGCCCGGAGTCGTCAGAGAGGTCTTCGTCAAAGCGGGAGACCCGATCTCGGTGAATCAACCGCTCTTTTCGTTGGACAATCGCGAGTCGATGGCAGAGCTTTCAGTTCGGAAAGCTCAGGTAGAGAGAGCCAAGGCTCAACTAGCAGACGCTCAGACTCAACTCTCTATCTACAAGACTGTGGGAGATGCTCGCGCAATCACTCGTGGAGAGCTGCTCAAGCGTGAGAGCGCTGTCGAGATATCGAAAGCAGCGCTCGCAGAAGCGGAGTCTCTCGTAAAAGCGACCGAAACAACCCTGGAACGAATAGTTGTTCGTTCTCCGATTAACGGGACCGTACTGCAGTCGAAGATTCGCATCGGCGAATTCGCTCCTGCTCAATCCCTCTCGTCGCCCCTGATGATAGTCGGGACGACCTCGCCGCTGGCCGTACGCGTTGACGTCGACGAGAACGATGCATGGAGAGTGAAATCCGGCAGCTCCGCATCGGCGGTACTGCGCGGAAATACGTCAATCACCTTCCCCCTCTCCTTTGTAAGGTTTGAGCCTTACGTGATTCCAAAACGCTCACTGACAGGAGAGAGCTCTGAGCGCGTGGATACTCGCGTTCTTCAAACTGTCTACTCTTTTGACAACAAGAATCTACCGATATATGTCGGACAGCTGGTGGATGTCTTCATCGAAACCACGGAAAAGCTGCCAGAGTAGCCCAGGTAACGACCAACCTACGGATACGAAACCAACTGCAACCCCTTGTCGACGACGACGAACCACGCGCGATTTTCCTCGCTCTTCACCAATGCCATGTCCATCATCGAGTCCTCTTGAGCCCTCGAGTACACGACTGTTCGTTTCCATATATCTTCTGGGCCATATATGACGAGCTGTTTCGGTCCAAGCGCTGCCACGTGCCGTTTTCCATCAATCATGAAATCAACGAACTTCGAAAACCCGTACTGCGCATCGTCCTTATCGACGATCTGAAGAGCGTACTTTTTGGTTTGGGGATCCTTCCGTAAAAGGCTGACACGCCCCTGCGCGAGCTGACCGTAATTTTGATGCCATCCGTCAGCGACAAAGATGGAGGGGTCGTCCGGATCTCCCACCAACCTAACAGCACGAACTCCACGATAGCTCGGGAGCAGCTCTCGCATGCCATCCTTCAAGAGTGCGAGATCGCCGTCCTGTCCTTGAATGTCACCGTACGGTCGCCCCACAACGATAAGCTTACCATGCGCATCTACTGCGGTGCCCATGCGCAGCGACGAAACCTCCTCGAAGCGCCACGGAGCATCCTCCGAAGGGCTGAGAAAGCCGATCTTAGTCACGTACTTGGATTCGAAAAAGGCGATACCAGCCTTCGATGGAGCGCCCTTGGCGCTGAGCCACTTCAGGAAGGGAACCTCTGCCCTCTCACTGGAAAAAGAGAAAACCTCTCGTGAGCTTTTCAGATCCTTCGTGAAGGAGAGCACCCGGACCGGCGCATCGAGAGCCGTACGTCCCATCCCCGTAGCAACGAGGTACTGCGTCGGCGATGCCGTCACCTGCCACACATTTCCCGGCACATTCACGCTCACTCGCTCGCGTAGAGAGCCGCCTTCGACCGTTACTATCGAAAGCTTACCCGACTGAGGCTCGAAGGTAGCCACTTCGTCTTGAAGTCCAAAAACTGCTGAGACGCCCTCACTCTTTGGGCTTTGAGCATGCACGCTCGAAAACAACCCAGTTGTCAGCAGCGCCACTACACACAGTTTACTGAACTTGAATACACCCATATATTCCTCCGATAAGCACTTACAGTGTGCATTCGATCTGCATCTGTGAAAATACCGAAACCGCTATAAGGGAGACCACTAACTACCGAGTGCTCAAGGCCCGAGCGGCGCTGATAATTCCAGGCGTTGCCAACCTGCCCTGCAGATCGGGGAGTGGCTTGGAAGATCGCTTCAGGATCGAGATCACCTGCGCCGGCGTTAGTTGTGGTCTTTCAGAGAGCACGAGAGCTGCCGCCCCACTGACAAAAGGAGCTGCCATCGACGTTCCATCGAAGGGCAAATAAAAGCCAAAGAGAAACGAGCTCCAGATGAAAACTCCTGGCGCGCCCACGTCGACGGTTTTTTCTCCGTAATTCGAAAACGACGCGAGCCGACCGGATGAATCGAGCGCCGCGACGGAGATCACGTTTGGAGAAGGATAGTTCGCCGGATAGGTCGGCTCTTCGTCGTTGTTTTTACCGTCGTTACCAGCCGCCGCGACGAACACGATCCCGTATCGATTCGCCTCATCCAGAAGCTCTTTGAATGACTCTAAATACTCACCGCCCCCAAGAGATGCCGAGATGACGCGGATATTCTCGCCACGCTTGCGAAGATCAATGGCGTAGCGAACCGCCTTGAGCAACCCCACAGTGTCTCCCTCGCCCTTGGCATTCAGAACTCGCAGCGGCAAGAGCTTCACACGTGGGGCGACCCCACACAGCCCACGATTGTTGTCGAGCGACGCTGCTATGATACCGGCACAGTGCGTACCGTGAAACATCTCGTCGTTCGGATTGCTGTCGTTGTCGACGATATCCCAGCCGTTGACGTCATCTACGAATCCATTTTTATCATCGTCGATACCGTTATTCGCGATCTCACCCGGGTTACGCCATATATTAGAGACCAAGTCCGGATGGTTCAGGTAGACCCCTGTATCGACAACCGCAACTACGAGATCGGGATTACCCACTGAGATCTCCCACGCCGCCAAGGCATCGATATCAACTCCCGACACACCTCCGAGCACTCCAGTATTTTTTATGCCCCAGAGGAATCCCAACCGGTACAGGAAATCATTCGGCTCAGCGAAGGCGTTGACGCGGTAGTTCGGCTCCACCCGAGAAACCAACCCTCTTCGTTTGAGCTTCTGAAGCTTCGCATTGTTCACGGAGGCCCCACTTAACAAGAACGAGGCCCCCGAGATCTGCGATCCAGTTCGGAGACCGAAAAGTCTAGCGATCTCTCTCAGAAGTATGTGGCTACTGGGAGCCTCAATCCTGTGCCGCCTTCTGAGTGAGTCCCTGGCGATACGAAACGCAGAGGGTTGCAGTTTGACCAAAACCTGTCCCTTCCTGCTGACGGATGATGCAAAGCCGGTGAAGGGCCCTTCGGGAAGATCGCCAGGCGGCAGTAGGTTAGCTGATTGCGCGACTCCTTCTGATGCGAACAAAGACACGCATACCAACAGCGCCACAAGTGCGCGATTCCAGAAAATCCCTGCATCCATGCATTCCTCGCCAAGCCAAACTATCCCAACTTCGTTATGGTGAAACGCTCAACCAGCGTGCGCTAGTATCTGACAAAAAAACCAAGAATAATTCCCAGATCTTAACGGCCCATCACTGCCGCTTCGGACTATCTGCGGCGCTCCAGGACAACCATCCACAGCGAAGTTCCTACGACTACCAGGGCGCCGCATGTTTGAAGCGTGGTAAGGCCCTCGTTGAATACCAACCACGCTATCGGAGCTGCGATCACCGGGCCTACACAGCGCAATGCAGAGGCTAACCAAGCCGGTACCTCCTTCAAAGAGAAGAACCACAGACCCGTACTCAAGACATAAAAGACCACTACCGTAGCCAGAGCGTAGTACCATCCCGTTACATGCTCTGGGCTACCGATGTACGAATCAGGGGAAGTTGCTATGAGAAACGGGATAAGCACGACTCCACCGATGAGCTGTGAGAGACCACTCGCGTAAAAAGCCCCCATCTGCTGGGCATAGCGCTGAGATGGGCCGTACAACGCCGCATTTCCGGTCACCGCAACTAAGATCAAAAGATCTCCAAGAGTGTCTGCCGAAATGACCAGGGAGCCGCCCGTGGACAGAACTATTGCTCCCGCAAGATGGATCGCGAGGAGAAGTACATGAGCGGGCGTGGTCCTATGACCATAAAAAACGATCTGAATGAGCAAGACGATGTACGGCTCTATCTTGGTCAGGAACATCGTCTTCGTGCTACTTGTCAGCGTGAGGCAGTACCCAAACAAGAGCGAAATTACTGCCGAACGAAGGATAGAGAAGAGTATGAAGGAGATGGTGACCGAAGATACAGCATTCCTTATCTGTCGGCTGCCGGTAAGGTAGCCCGCAGAGAGCAGACACGCCCCACCAAGGAGCGACGAGATACAGATGACAGGAACGGGGGCAAGGCGGGCTATCGCCTCACCCTCGAATATCCATCCGATACTCGAGAGCATCGATGCCAACAGGATGGCGCACACCCCGGCGATAAATCTCTCCTGCTTCATCAGTTATCGCTAACGGTCGCACGCATTTAAGCGGTGCGTTAGCACCGCTGTGCGGCACAACCACACTCGCGCGTGGTTGTGCCGCTTTTCATTAGAAGTTCTTCCAGATGTGCTGATTGGTTACTTCGTGATGGAAGATTACCTCGCCAGTCTTGACGAGCGTACCCAGCTCACGCGGGCAGCGATCGGCCGCCGCAACTTTTCGCTCGATGAACTTCTCCTTCGGAATCTCTCCCAACATCTCTGTGACGAAATCGCTTTGCTTACAGAGGCGAATTGCGTCGTAGATGTTGCCGGGAAGGAATCGCGTGCGAGAGCGACGATTCTCCGTCACCTGCTGGTCGTTCTTTGGTCCTATCAAACCTGTATGGAGAATCGACAGGAAAGTCAGGTATGGATTCGCATCGGGCGCTACCGTACGCACCTCTATACGAGCAGACTTTTCGTTTCCAAGGGGAATACGAATCATCGATGTACGGTCTACCGCGGAGGAGCGTATCTGATTTGGCGCTTCGAAGTTTGGATCGAGGCGGCGATACGCATTCACGCTGGAGTTAATCAACAGACACATGTCGTTAGCGTTGTTCAGGATTCTGTCGATAAAATCCCACGCGCTCGAGCTCAAGCCGTCCTCACCTTGGGCATCATAGAAGAGGTTCTTTCCCTTCTTGGACAAGGAGAGGTTAGTGTGCATTCCACTCCCATTGATCCCAGCGATCGGCTTCGGCAGAAAACTCGCAGTCAGGCCGTTGTTGGCCGCAATTTGACGAGCTGTCAACTTGTAGAGCTGCACCTGGTCTGCGGCTAACAGCGCATCGCAGTAGGTATAGTTCAATTCGAACTGGGAGGGAGCAACCTCAGGATGATCCTTCTCGTTCTCGAAAGCCATAGCTCTTTGCGCTTCAGCTAGCGCATCGATGAAGGTCTTGAGCGGATCACGAGGGAGAGAGTTGTAGTACCCGCTGCTCGATACGAGATCAAAACCACTCAATTCGTTGAAACGCTGCTCTGCGTCTATCCCATTAAAGAGGAACCCTTCGCACTCAACAGAGATGTTGGCGATTACGCCCTCCCTCGAATACAGGTCGTCGCAGAACATCTTGAGGCGACCGCGCATGTCGGACATGTATCCGTTGCCATCCTTGTCTTTGATGAGCGCAAAGACCATCACCTTGCCAGGTCCGAACACATCGCTCGGTAGCCAGCGAAATGATCCCCAATCTATCTCGAGACGAAGGTCTGATTCTTTTACGACGGAGAAACCGCGAATCGATGAGCCATCGAAGGTCAGATTGTCGTACGACTTCAGGAGAAACTTCTTGTCGTAATCCAACATGTGGAAACGCCCTTCGATGTCAGTGAAGCATACCGTCACAGCTTTGATACGCTTCTCCTCGTGCAAGTACCGCAGATAGTACTCCGTGAGCTCCCCTTCAGGGGTACGCTTGGCGACCTTCTCTTTGGCCTCCAAATTCAAATCTTCTAGCTCGTCGTAGGGTATTTCCAGAAAGTTCCTGAGAGTCGTCTCCATAGCCACTTATCCTTAAAAAGAGGAAATTTAACCTTAAATACCACCAAATAAGGACTAGGGGCCACATATTTATCGTTGAGAACCGTAGTTTTATGCCGCCGCACAACACTTCAGGACGCGAGTCGCTAGAACCCGCAGCCCGGGGATCAGGACGCCGCTTGGCTCAACAGGCTGCTGACATGAAATACAATCGAATTGTTACTACATTAGCTCCACTCGAGGAGCGCTTCCTTTTCTTGCTCGGGCCCCTTTAGACGGGAGAGGCCATATTACTGCAGGAGCTCTCTTCGGCAGAGATTCGCCGCGGACCAAGCGCATACACATCTTGGTTGAGCGCTCGTCTAGCCGAAACAGCGGCGGTCGCTCTTCCACCGAATGAGCCTTCCGTATTTTGCACAACCCTGGATAACGACCAGAACGACCAGTGAAGCTCTGCGACGTGCTGACGCCCCCTTTTCTTTCCGCTGGACTGCCGTTTTGCCGGGGAACGCATAGCAGGGAGGGCCCGTCCGGTATTGATGAAGGCTTCATTTACGACGAACACTGCCCTTCATTGGATACTCATGTACAGCTTATCCACCCCTACCCTTTTAATTCACATTGACAAGACCCGGAGATCTGGGGGAAAATTCCGAGTATGCTCAAGCGATCTATTAACCTATCGACTCAACAGAGTTTTTTCCTCTTTGGAGCTCGTGGCACGGGCAAGACGAGTCTAGTTAAAGAGCTTTATTCAGTGAGTCATACATCGAGCAAGGCGCTGTACCTCGATCTTCTAAATCTAGATCTCGAGGCCAAATACCAGCTGAATCCGGAGCAGTTGTTTAAAGAGCTCGAGGCCCTACCACCTGAGACCAAGACGGTCATTATCGATGAGATTCAGAAGGTGCCGAAGTTGCTCGATGTGGTGCACAGAAAGATCGAGAACTCCTCATTGCAATTTGTGCTCACAGGGTCGAGCGCTCGCAAGCTCAAGCTTGGTGGGGCTAACTTGCTTGCGGGGCGTGCGGTCGTATTTAATCTCTTTCCTCTTACTGCTAATGAGCTAGGCGAGCGACTCGATCTGCAAAACGCTCTGATGTTCGGTACACTCCCACGCATAATCAACCTAGCCGATGCGACCGAGAAACGACGAAGCCTTAAAGCTTATGCGAACACCTATTTGAAAGAAGAGGTGTGGGGTGAGCAGTTAGTGCGCAAAATCGAGCCTTTTAGGCGGTTCCTCCAGATCGCCGCTCAAACTCACGGGCAGCCCGTTAACTACAATAAAATTTCCCGTAGTGTCGGTGTCGATGACAGCACTGTCCGTTCTTACTACTCTATTCTTGAGGATACACTGGTGGGATTCTTTCTCTCGGCTTATGCCGGGTCTGAGCGGCAAAAGCTCCGAAAAACTCCGAAGTTTTACCTCTTTGATAACGGGGTGAAGCGAGCACTGGACGGCAGTATCGATTTCGACCTCCAACACGGGTCGTTTGAGTACGGGATTCTTTTTGAGCAATTTGTACTCGTCGAGATATTACGCCGCCTCGCATATCGTGAGTTGTCGATAACCCCCTCTTTTCTAGCAACTGAAGGAGGAGCCGAAATAGACCTTATTTTGGAACGCGCAGGTGTAGTAGTAGCCTTAATCGAGATCAAGTCAGGTAGCAAGATTGACGGCCAGGACCTGCGTCACATTCGAGCACTTGGCCCCGATTTTAAGCGTGCTCGGTCTTACTGCTTGTATGGCGGAGATACTCGATACCTCGAGGGGAACATTATCGTTTCGCCTTGGTTAACGGGCATAGAGGAAATAGTCAGCGATGTAACGCGGGGCACTGCAGCATCAGATCGTGTACCACTCTCACGATGAGCTGGAGCACGTCTACGAGTCCAGATTCAAACACCAGTACGGCTGACTACGAAACAGCGCTGTTCTGCGCTTGTCTTTGGCTCTATCCGTGAGTCTCACGTAGAAACCTATCGCAACGTGTTCCTCCAGTACTACAAAGATCATCGGCAATTGCGCAGCAGAGATAACCCGCATATCCAAGCAGCTGCATGGTTTAGTTCTCTATAAGGCAAACGTTTCGCAGTTCTCAGAACTGACAGAGTCAAGCGCAGCACCAGGCAACAAATAGCAATTTGCCCCAGTAAATTTTAGGCCGAAGGCCTTTCAAGAAAGGGACTAAGGAGCTACAGCCTAGTCGCGTAGCCTGTCTCAGTCTTTTTGCAAATTGCTATACAAGAGCCGCACAGGGCCTCGATGGCAGCAGGGATACACACGGACATAGTGTTGCGGACATCCCCGAATTTTCGAGGCGTTTCATCGAGCAGATTCGAGAGTGACGCCGCGCGCGTCAGGCACTAAAGCGGACAGCGTGAGCGATCGGCAGGGAGCGGTTAGAGTGGTAGGGGGTAAGGGGGGTAGGGGTAGGCGATTGGAACCTATGGCGCACAGAGTGGCCAAACGGATACCAACTGACTACCCCTTAAGCCCTGGGCTGCATCATCCAGCCCTACGCTGCGAACTCCTTACACAGTAGTTCGCAGCCGAGGTTGCCGTGTAGATCCCTGGAAACGAGGATATCCCCATCCCAGACAATCCGAAGGTCTCGTGTCGGTCGGTAGAACAGGAAGTGTTCATCCGAGGAAATCACGAGACCGGTGCTGGTGGCGGCGAATCGAACACCGTGAAGCTCGAAAGCATCACAGCCGTCTGCCCACAGGTCCTCCACGAAATACTCGTAGACGTCCCAGGGGTTCAACCCGTTTCTGACCAGCACCACCACGGCGCCCCTCTGCTTTTTGACTTCCACCATCGTAATTCCTTTCTAGATGGAGTGGGAAATCGAGGCTCGTCGTGAACCTCCTGCAAACGCTCCGCTGGTCGAAGCGGTTCCAGGAGGTTCACAATCGACAGTTGGTCAAACCAAAAAACCTTTGCAGCTTACCCCTACCTCATAAGTATCTCCTTTTGGTGAGCCTTTAACAGCCTTCCGAAGCCTGTTAAGAGAGCTGTGAAGATATGAGTGTTATGTAACATTCAGTCGCATGAAGCTCATATCCATACAACTTTGTGCCCCCCCCCAAACTGTGGCGATTACGAAGTAGCTGGAAAGCACCCATACCGCCTTAGTAGTAGCGGGACGGGATTAGGTTTTGATTTGCTGAAACGCGCTGCTGAGATAGCGGTGAAAGTAGAACTGGTCTCAAAAGTAGCTTCGTAGCGAGGTTGGCGAGATGCGAGGCGAGACGAGGAAAACGAGCGAAACAACCGGAGGTGTATCCACTGCGACGCCCTGAGGATTTTTCCACTTCACCAAAATAGGAGAGTAACAAAATATCCGCTTTCGTAGCAGGGAGGAAGGGCCCGCCTCCCTGAACCAGCAGCTGCTTGAATCGTTGAATGAGGTCAACTACAAGATGGGAACCCATCGGCTCCAAATTGTCTGTATAACTACCGAGGCACAACATCCTTTGCCCCCTTCCACATAGCGTCAAACAGCTGCGTCATCATTAGGCTCAAATTCGGATGATGAATCTCAACTGCCATCTGCTGCTGCTTTGAGTAATCGAGCAGGGTAACTATGTCGTCGTAGACATACATTTCGAATGTAATATCGAGGATACTCGGATCGATGTATCGCATCTTTGCCTTTGAAAGATTCACAGGCTCGAGATCTGATCGCTTAACCGTCTTCAGGTTCGTCAGGTCATAACTGAGGAGACCTCGCTCGATTATCCGCTCGCGACAGCGACGAGCAAACGCGGGATCGAGGTGCTGGGAGAGGTGTCGCGCTTCGAAAACTCGAAACTCTTTTCGAGCCTTCGTAAGATTCCAGTTTGCTTGGCGAAGGCCTGCGATGCCGTAGTAGTGACGGACCGTTGCTTTCAGTCCAGATGTCCCCGCGATGACCTGCATCGACTGCACCATCGAAGCGAGATCCTTCGATAGGGTCTCGTTGACAGCTTTACGATTCTCGAGAAGCGCCTCTACATTCTCCAGAGGCAAGGCTCTGAACAGCGTGCCGTAGCTCAGCTTGTCAGCGCTTACCAGAGCTATCTCCTCGAGCGTTTCCAATTCTCGATACACCTGCGTACGCGGCACTCCGAGCGTCTTCGAGATCTTTAATGCCGTAGTGGGCCCTACCTTGAAGAGCTCAATATATACCGCCGCGCCCTTGTCGCTGAGTCCCAGCCGCTTCAAATAAGTCTTCACTCTTCTCAATTCGTCCATAGGCTCAATTATATCCAAGTTGTCCGCTTTTTTGGACAACTATTTGCACAAGCTCCCAGATCTCGGCTTACAGTAGCACTACTCGAATTCGCAGCTTTTTAGGGAACGGCGGAGTATGAAGAGATATATAGTAACCGGAGCATCCCGAGGAATCGGCAACGCTATCGCTCGATCGTTGCTTGGAGGCGGCAACCACGTGTTGTGCGGCTACAACACCTCTCTCGAAGAAATAGCACGGCTGGAGGCGGAGTTTCCTGGCTTGTGTAAACCCGTCAGAGCCGACTTCTCCAGCACAAGCGGCGTAGGAGAATTCGTCTCCTCGATAGACAACTTTGTCTTCGATGGTCTCGTGAACAACGCTGGCATATTCGAGATGGACGGCTTCGACGATTGGAGTTCGGAAGCGTGGCAGCGCGTATTACATGTAAATCTCAATACTCCGATCGCATTGACGATGGCGTTGCGTGACCAATTCAACTCGAACGCCTCCATAGTAAACGTCTCGAGTCTTGACGGCCTCGTGGGGAGCTATCACTCTATGGCCTACTCAGTGGCAAAAGCCGGACTCATCAGCGCAACAAAAACGCTGGCGAATAATTTTGGGAAGCTCAACATTCGGGTTAACACCGTTGCGCCCGGCTGGATCGATACCGGGATGTCGACACCAGAGTCGCTACTCGCTCGAGAGCTAACCCCACTCGGCCGGAACGGTCGCCCCGACGAAGTAGCTAAGCTCGTATCGTTTCTTTTGAGCAGCGCCTCGTCCTTCATATCAGGGGCCTGCCTCGTAATCGATGGCGGCTATGCCAATATCGACTACATTATGTTGCAGGAGAGTCGAAGATAGCTCTACGCGCGGAGTAAGCAGATCGCTTTCGTGCATGCATTTATTCCAGCGAGTCAGACACGATCTCCGCTCGCTCAGAAAGCGTTACCACTACTGAGGAAGCAAAAACTCCGACTCAGCACACTACGGAAACCTTTCATTTCAGACATATGAGGTGCCCACGTTGCTATGTTTCCTGTCGCACCTGTCGTCGTCTCCTGTCGAAATCTGACTACTGTCGACTGTATGAGCCCTACCTCGCCCAAACTGGGACCGGACATAGGTGCCGCAACGTGTGATATCGTACGCTGAAGACTTGGCACACAAGAGCGTACAATTATGATGAACCTGTCACAGACACCCAGGAGGCTCGAACGAGCTCCCGAGCATGTCGAGAATATTTCGATCGAAGATAAATCGTTTACCTTGATCAAGCCCAATTTATTCTACGCTGGTAGCTGCGATCTGGGGCGCGGCCTCTTTTGCCGAGTCGATTTAGAGCCGGGTGATATTTGGTAGCTCAACAACTTAGACGACAAGCGCTTTACGAGACAGCTTATAAACCTACAAGAGTTCAATCAGATGCACCCCTGGACACAGGGGCCTATAAAGAAGTACGGCTACATCGATCTGCCCTCTGGATTGATAGTTATGTGCACAAGCCCATTCGATCTTACGAATCACGCCAATCCGCGGAATGCGAATTCAAATTCGGACAATTATGGGAACTCGATTGCTACCAAAGCTATACGTGCCGGGGAGGAGATCCGCATAGGATACGAGTACGATGCGATGCTTTCGACGATCTGGAAATTCCCAGAGATAGCAAAGTCATTTTCCCAGCAGCAATTATCCAACAAGGAATTCCTTCTATCTCCGGCATCGGCACATCCGGCGGCGGTCGATTTTCTCGACCAGTTGTAGATCAACTCGGTGCACGACAGGTGCGGATGTTGCGCGACCCGAACGCACAGCTTCTCGAGCATATGCTCTGCAGGTACTTGCGCATCTGGCTTAAAGGCATATTTCAGCAGAAATTTTCTTTTATATTGCTGAAACAGGTACATTATTACTTAGCATTGCTCGATACCGCAGTCATCTCTTACGGTCGTTTCAGTGCCCCTTGCGCCACGTCTTTAGGAGAAGAACGAACATGTCCGCTATCGCACTCACGACCACACCTGAACACGACCCACTCATGCTCGACATAGCCGCACTGAACGTGCCGAAGCCCTCACTCGGCGACAGGGAGGTCGCCTTGGTGAATCGTTCACTCGACGGCGAAAAGATTCTCCTAGTCGTCACAGGAAGCATAGCCGCTATCAAGGCACCGAGCCTTGCCCGAACGCTTCGGAGGTACGGCGCCGAGGTAGATGTACGAGCCACCGAGAGCGCCGAGCAATTCGTAGGGCCACTCGCCTTGTCCTGGGCCGCCGAGAAGGGGCGAGTCTACTCCGGCAGGGTACTCTCTGGAGAAGTTGAACACCTCGCGAACTACACCACGTATCTTGTAGCGCCTGCGAGCTACGACTTCATCAACGGCATGGCTCAGGGGCGCGCCGACACACCGGCCCTGGCGACTATGGCGACAGCGCTCGGGCGGGTGGAGCGCGGTGAGGCGAAGATGCTCGCCCTTCCCTGCATGAACGGCGACATGGTTAATTCCATCTTCCGAGAGAGTGTCGCCAAACTGAGATCGCTCGGTGTGAGGTTTATCAAGCCTGACACAACCGGAGGAAAGCTGGAATTTCCAGGAGCTCGCACCGTTGCGGCAGCCACAGCGCGACACGTGTCACGCAGCCCGCTGAAGGGGGCCTCGATACTCGTGTCCGGAGGGCCAACACCGGTACCACTCGATGACGTGCGCGTTGTAACCAACATCTTCACCGGTAAGCTTGGCCGAGAGATAGCGAAGGAGCTCGTCCTCAAGGGCGCAGATGTTTCCTTCCTTCTCGGTAGTAACTTGGAGATCGAAGAGTGGCTGCGCCCCTTCACCGTAGCCCACAAAACGTACGATGAGTACCGCGATCGTGTCCTCGCTAAAGCGCAAGCGGCGAACCGTCCGGACCTCATGATACTGAGCGCCGCCGTTGCCGACTATCGCCCCAAGGAGGTCTTCGCGGGTAAGATCGCTAGTAAGAGCCCCGAGCTCAATCTCCCTCCGTTTGTTCCTACAGAGAAGGTCGTCGATAAGGCGCACGAGCTTGCGCCAGACATGCCGATCGTTTCCTTCAAGCTCCTCTCGCGTGTTTCAGTCGACGAACTTATCGCCGAGGCGAGGTCACGACTTGAGACACACTCCCAGATAGTGGTCGCCAATCGACAAGAGGACTGCTCTGAAACGAACCAAACCGTGTACATCGTGAGCAAGCAGGGGATCTCTCGGGTAGCAGGGACAAAGCGCGATGTGGCTGCCGCAATCGTAGAGGCTGTTGAAGCTCTGCACGTCTCTCTACACACGCGCCAGGTGCCTTCTCTTGATGTTGAAAGGATGGCGTCATGACACACTACGACAAAAAGTCCCTTGTACCCACCGACTCTGGGGAGCTTTCGGATACCAGTTTCTTCCAAAGCATAAAAACTCCAACTGAATCGCTGGAATTTCCTCTCCGCACCACGGTACTCGGAACAAGCGAAGACCCGGATCACTATCGGCACATAAATATATCAAGAGAGACCCAAATCCCCCTTCCTCCTCACCCTGGGGCCTTTGGAGTGGTACGGAAGTTTCACACACATGAGGGAGTTGACCTCTACTGTGATGATGGTGCTCCGGTATTCGCACTGGAATCAGGCACGATAGTGGCTATTGAGAACTTTACCGGTGTTGCGGCAGACAGCCCGTGGTGGTGCGACACGAAATCGCTCTTGGTGGAGGGACAAGCCGGGGTTGTGTGCTACGGAGAGATTGAGCCGGAAGCGCAGCTACAGGTCGGCGACTCCGTAACAAGGGGTCAGCTGTTGGGAGCTGTTAAGATGGTGCTCAAGAAGGATAAGGGGCGACCACGCAGCATGCTACACATTGAGCTACACCTACCGGGGACGAGCAAGACGTCGCCATGGCAGCACGGCGACGGACGCCCAGCAACCCTACTCGATCCCACTGAGCTGCTGATCGCAGCTGCGCGAAATCGGGGGGAAGACCTGCAAACTTGAGAGCTACCTTCGCAGGCTTTCTCTGTGGTGGAGGAATAGGATCGCGTTAGGAACTCTTTCCTCAGGCTCATCGACGGAATTAGTGGGTACTTTCTGTCAGATTGGGACGTGCACCTGCTCGTGAACGTGAACGTACCCGAAGAAATGACCTCACGCTCTCTCA
>JBIIOE010000174.1:0-5023 GCA_044337105.1 Bdellovibrionota bacterium
GGAAAACGAGCGAAACAACCGGAGGTGTATCCTCTGAGATACACTGAGGATTGTTGCGCGAAGTTTGACGAAGTCGCAGCCCGCATATCGTCAACCGAAGCAGAAGATACTTTTGAGACCAGTTCTAGTCACTCGCTCGTTGCCGCGCCGATCATCCGCATCTGATAGATCCCAAAAAAGAAGAGTAGGAGTGGTAGTAGCAGCATGTACTGGGAGAGCGGGTTGGGCATACACAGCTCAAAGATGCTGAGTGCTGCAAATGCGAACACTCCATACTGGACTACCCGGGGTTGACGAGCGTGCAGTCGGGAGAGGAGCGCGAACTGCGCGGGCAGCAGAGCCAAGAATCCGTGTGTCCAGGTGTAAGGGGCTGCAAGTAGCGAGAGTGGAAGATACACCAGGATTGCTCTTCGGAGCACGTCGCCACGGCTGTACATGGCCGTGAGTATCGCCGTGAGTCCTGCGCCGGCGATGACGACAACCCGCATTAGCTCGAGTCCGGTGATCTCAGAGAGGAGTCGCGTGAGGGAAGGGGTGGGTAGCTGCACAGCCGAAAGGGAGACGTGCTGCATGGACTCCACCCAGAGAGTGGCAGAGTGGGGGGCAATAACGAGCGAGATGCCGGCTTGTAAAAGCAGACCCGCGATGAATCCTGCAGCAAACGTGTGCTCCTTGCGCTTGAAGTGCGAGAAAAACACCCAGAGATAAAAAGGAATGAACAGTTGTGGCTTAATGGCCGTGAGCGAGAGCAAAGCGCCGGCGGCGGTGTAGTTGTTCCTTAGCGACAGCGCAAGCCACCCAGCTATTCCAAGCAGCGTGAAAGCACTCACTTGACCGTAATAGAGCGTACTCATGGTAGGAGGAAACAGCAGCGCGGAGAAGACGAGAAACGAACGTGGCGCGCGTATGTGCAGTAGTGAACGAACGGAAGGTTGTACCAACAGCCCAACGCTCAAGCCGCACAGGACAACGAGGGTTGCCTCCCATACAAGCTTGACGATCGGGAATGGAACCAGGGAGATGAGGCTGAAGAGCCACAGGCTCCAGAAGGGGTGGAGAAAACCGAAAACCATCTCGTCTACCGGCCACCCGGCCTCCAGCATCACCCGCTGAATTTCAGAGGCTGCGTAAGGATTCCCGCCCGCGCGTGCCACAACGCCCGCCGCCCAGAAGTGATACATGTCGTACGGAAAAGGGACTTTGACTCCACTCATTGCCTGCAGAGGCTACTATGAGCCCCAGGAGATTTGACAGAGAGAATCTGGCGGTTGTCCGGCGCTCTAGCTTGTGGCTGGATACGTACTACCTCACAGCGCTGTCTCAGCTGATGTCAGCTCGTTGTATGCTTGAGGTGATCAGCTAGCCTGAACGCCAATGCTACCAGGGTCATGGTAGGGTTGAAGGCGCTAGAGGTTGGGAACACCGATGCTCCAGTGATGAAGAGATTACTCATGCCGTGCACACGACAGTTGGCATCGACGACGCCCAAGCGTGGATTCGAGCTCATGCGCGTTGCACCCATCTGATGCCATCCGCCCTCGAATCGTCCGTTTTCACCGGTCGTGTTCCATTCGACGCCGTCTTCGAGTGATGATTCTCCGATCTCGAGCTTTACTCTCCCCAGCGATGCGGCCCCAACCCCCTCTGCGAACCGTCGGTGGGTCTCGTAGATTGTGCGACGTTCGAGTCCGGTAACTCTCCAGTCGATTCGTACCTTCGGCATACCGAGGGCGTCGCGGTCTGGGGTCAACGTAACGCGACTCAGAGGGTTCGGAGATTGCTCGCAGCGCGTGATGACGTCCAGAAAGGGGCGTTCCGGCGCGTACGTGTTCTTGTATCCGAACGCCTTGCGGATGCGACGATACGCCTTGCCCGGAAAGTTGGCGACATCGTCCCACAGTGAGGTTGCGCCTTCTCCTACATCTCTGCTCGCTCCGGACACGGCTACGACACGGTGACTTGGCTTGAAGTTCACGGCGCAGTTCATGATTTGCGCCGTACGCTGATATTCTTCGGTAGGGCAGTACCCTCCAACCAGCATCTTTGAGTACTGCGAGTTGGTATCGTACAGGTTAGGATACAGGGACACGTCGTTGAGTATCACCAAGCCGTTTGCGTGGAGATGCGGGTGATCCATGAAGTATCGACCCACGACGTCGTGGTCGTTGCCGATTCCGTTCTTGTGAACGGCAGTGTTCGCCAGTAGTAGTCGAGGGTTCTGAATGCCGCCGGCTGCCAAGACGTAGCGACGGGCTCGAAAGGTGATGCGCTTACCCTCCATCGTCGATGCAGTGATCGAGGCTACCGATGAGCCGTCCTCTGACAGATTGATGTCGAGGACGTGAGCGTCGAGATAGACGGAGATGTTGCGACTCGACGCGAGTTCGCTCTCGTGATCTCTGCCGAAGCACACCGGTGGTTTGTGAAACCGCCACACCTTGGTCTCGAGCTGCGGAATGGCCAGATGCACCGGTGCATAAGACGGATCTCCGAGTTCTCGAGCACAGAGATCGGGGTCGTAGGTATGCGTTCCCAGTTTGAGCTGAGTGTGGGCTTTCTCGTAGTACGTAGCCATATCAGCTGCCGTAAATGGCCATCCGCTGTAGGGCACCCAGGGACGTTCTTGAAAATCCAACTCGGTGAAAGGTCGACACCACGATCCCCAATGTGTCGTGTTCCCTCCGAGGCATCTCACCGCAACGGTGATTGGAGGAAAATAGCGATCATCTACCGCCTCTCCATCCGAGAGCTGTTGTGTCCTTGACTCGGGCTGCATACCGCCGCCCACGATTACCGCGACAGAAACCGGAGAGGACAGGAACTCGCGTGCAATGGTGATCCCGGCTGCGCCGCCGCCGATGACGCAGATGTCGCTTTCTCGGACCTCTGAACTTTCGATTTCGCGTGAATCAATAAACACAGCCTCTCCACTTTATTTGGTACAAAGCGCACACAGCTCAACTTCGGTTCTCGACAGGACCCATCCCTCCAGCTGCACGGTAGTACCGTGCGCGAAGTCAGTGGTAATCAAGTGCTCAAGACCCCTGTGTATGGCGGCGTGCGCTTCCAATTCCTGCGAGATGCGTTCAAGGCAGTGCTGTCTGTCGAAATGCCGCCCGACACTGCTCGCCAGGAAGATCTTCCCGAGCTCTCTGATGCATTTCTCTTCACCGAGAGAGTCGAGCAGCACTTCAAGTGGCGACAGTCGCCCTTGTGAAGGCATCGCGGCACGAGCGTACTCGAAACGTGCCAAGGCCAAAATCCCGAGCGAGCCCAAGAGAAAGGATCGGCGTGCCGAATTATGTGGACGATCATGGAGCGAATCGAAAGCGGTAAGAACGTGATCGAGTTTCATGCGTAGCTCCATCCTCCGTGCTAGTACGTTGAGCCGCTGAGCCCACTCCTGCTGTGTGCATCGTAACACTCGTGACAGAGGTAAGGGCGGCATGGCCAACGTTTTCATCGCGTGGCCTGCTCGGGATACTACCGTTGTATGGAGGGAGCAGTGGATGACCTCGCTTGGGGTGCGCGCGCGCTCTCTCTCTCTCTCTCCGTGTTCGGTTCCCGATGCGCTCGAAGGGTATTGATGGGTGAAGGTAGCAAGGAATACGAGAGATGAGTCTAGAGGTCGGTGCGTTCGATGGTCAGGGGGAGGCGGGGTCAGGGAGTTCGGGTGTGCCCAAGGCTGTTCTGGTGTGCGCTCTTGCCCTTTTCGCGATCGTATATGTGTCCTTGATCGCCCTTTTCGCGAGCCCCTCGCACGGTGGTCTGTTACCGGGAAGTCGCTCGTATGGTCTCTTGGCGGCAGACATCGCAAATGGTGGTACGTTCAGCTCTACTTATAGGCCGCCACTTTATCCGCTCTTGTTGGCGGGAATAATGGGCGTCACGACCGACTGGTCTCAGGCGGCGTTGTGGCTTCAAGGTGTCGCTGCGGTCGCGCTCGGATTGGCGACTGTGGTGGTGGCCATTCATGTTTCAAAGAACACACTAGCAGGCTGGATAGCGGCGGCTTTGTTCGCTTCCCACATCTTACTTCACATCGAGATGTTGTCGGAGCGGGAGACTGCCCTGTTTTCGGTACTAAATCTGACATTCCTGTCTCTGTGGCTGTTTGGAAGACCCTCGCGCAATCGCCACCTTTGCATGGCTGTAGTGGTAGCGCTCTTGTATCTCACGAGACCGACCGGCACTCTCTTCGTTCCACTTCTGTGCGCGTTGATTCTCATCGATCGGCGCAGGGAATCGTTTGCTGCCATAGTGCGACGCATAGCGCTCTGTGCGGGGGTGGTAGTGGTGCTCGTATTACCATGGCAGGTGTTCGTTTCTCACAAGGTGGGCGACATTCGCTTCTCGGCGTCGACGACCAGCGGGGTAAATCTCCTGAAGGGAAACAACCCGGACCTCGAACGCTTCTTTCCGATGGTCGATGTTGATCTCTACGAGCCCTTCATTCGAGAGCTCGCGGCGGAGCGTGGGCTTTCAGGCCCCAAGTCAGACGAAGCGCTCAAGGAGATAGCTGTCGGATATATTGTATCCGAACCGCTCCAAGCCTTCGGCCGTTCGATCGTGAAGGGGTTGCTGCTGTTTTCACCCCTGCCGATTCCGCTTGGAAAGGGCGAGTTGCGCAGGGTGAATGGGGAGATCGAAGTGTATGGGTTTTCGTGGCGGGAGCCCGCACTAGTTTTCGTTGCGCTGATGCATGCTTTGGTGGTGTTCGGTGGGATATTAGCGTGTGTGAGGAGCAATCACGGACAGCTTGCCAGGCGGTTCCTGTTGGGGGTGTCGCTTGTGTCGGGGCTTTTCATCATGGCGCATGCGGCTACCTTTCCTGAAACCCGATTCCGATTACCGCTTGATGTTCTGCTGATTGTCGCCGCTGCCTCGGGATATGCCGGGCTCGTGAGATCTCCTAGGGAAGCGAGGCAAAACCTATGTTTCCTCGCACGTGAACGTGCTCGTGAACGTGAACGTAAACGTACCCGAAACAAAAACCTCAAGTTTTTCGGGTACGTTCACGTTT
>JBIIOE010000175.1:0-5006 GCA_044337105.1 Bdellovibrionota bacterium
AATAGCACGAGGATCAGTCATGGAGTGTGGAGCCCTCTTTGATCTGCTTAACGCTCTCAGCCATGTTTCCCCGGAAGAGTATCAAGCCGGGAAGCTTTTGCTGACAAGGATTGGAGCCATGCTTTCCTAGCTATGCCTTCAGCCAGTGTGACTCCTCCTCCGGGTACGTTCACGTTTACGTGCACGAGCACGCTCACGTCGGGATAATACCGAGTCCTACCCACTCGATTCCGCGATGACCCATAACTAATAAGCTGACGCTATCGCAAAGTGCATGGCTTGGGTGCGTCAAGGGCCCTATCCACGCTAAGGGGGCAGTGTCGCGAGTTGATGTACTTGGGACTTCTACTACGAGACTAATTATCTTGCGGAGTCGGGCTCCTCTTGCTCGAAGTGCTGCTTGGGCGCACACTAAGTAGCTATGGTCGACCAGCCAAGCGAACTCAGCGTAGACCGGCTCGCTCGAATCGAAGCAAGTTTTCCAAGCCGTAGGTGGTGCTGGGAGATCTCGCACGTCGAGGGGAATGGGCGTACCTGCGAGGAGGAGCTCGCCTCACGTCTGCCGCACCTCCAGCGGGAATCTTGGCCGGCGCGCTTTGCGCTCGGAGGTGCGTACGTGGCAGGTCGCGCTGCACGCGCCGATGCTCAGCTAGTATCCCCTTGTCGGTTGGAATACTACGAACCGACCTGCGCACTCTCGGATGTTGCATCGCTCTATCCTTCTTTTGATGCCGCGACGATCTTATATCGCGACGACGACGTGGGGGTTGTAGTCAAGCCGCCTGGACTTCCGACCACAGCGCCCCGAGATCAGGTGCGCTTCAATCTCGTCAGGTACCTCAGTGATCACCTTGGAAGGCCGGTACATGTCCCTTCTCGTCTTGATGTCGCCGTAAGCGGTGTGTTGCTGTTCTCGCTCTCCGAGCGGATGAATCGCCATCTTCAGCGCGCATACGAGCGTCGGACGGTGGAACGCTACTATGTGGCGGAGGTGCGAGGCGTTCCAGCGTGGCGCGCACGGGACGTCGAGTGGAGAATTCTGCGGGATTCGCGGCACGCTGTCTTGCGGCGAGCGGCAACTGAGGGCGGTGACGAGGCTCATACGAGGATGTCTGTGGTCTCCTCGAATGCTGAAGATTCGCGGAGTGGTAGGAGTCTCATACAAGCAGAGCCTATGAGTGGGCGAACACATCAGATTCGGGTTCATTGCTCAGCTGAAGGCTTTCCTATCATAGGCGATCCATTCTACTGGGACGAAAGCGAGGAGGCCTTCGATCCGAGAGGGATCAGGCTCACCTCTTTCGCTGTGCGATTCTTTCATCCTTACAGACGCGAGCTCATGACCTTCGAGGTTGCGGAGGCGCTAAAAGCGAGATGGTTGAAAGAGTTCGAGGATAAGTACGGAGCAATTTCCATTCAGTACCGAGAGAGGAGCACATATGAGGGTAGTTAGGGTCGATGAGCATTCTGATGCTCGGCATCTTGTGGTCGTCGAGGAGTCGGTGCCATCCGTAGCAGGTGGAGATGTATTGATTTCTGTGCGGGCAGCAGGAGTAAACCGTGCTGATCTTTTACAGAGGTCCGGTAAGTATCCTCCTCCAGCGGGAGAGTCTACGGTTCTTGGGCTTGAGGTTGCCGGTACTGTCGAGCACGTAGGCCCGGGGGTAGACGAGTGGCGGAAAGGCGATCGGGTGTGCGCTCTACTGGCCGGTGGCGGCTATGCACAGTATGTTGTGGCTCCGGCTGGTCAGGTCATGCGCATACCGCGAGGGCTGACCTTTGAGGAGGCAGCCGCCATTCCTGAGGCGTTCATAACCGCTTACACAAACCTTTTCGTAGAGGGTGGCCTTCAAGAGGGAGAGAGAGTACTCGTTCATGGCGGATCGAGCGGTGTGGGAACGGCTGCCATTCAGCTGGCGACTCTCGCTGGTGCCCGTGTAAGTTGTACCGTGGGGAATCAAGAGAAGGCTTCCAGGTGTCGAGAGCTCGGTGCGAGTTTGGTGGTAGATTACAAACAGCAGGACTTCGAGCGTGTGGTTCGAGAGTGGAGCCCGGAGGGGGTAGATCTCATTCTCGACATGGTCGGCAGGGAATACTTCGAGCGTAACATGGCTCTCCTGGCGCAGTCCGGGCGTTTGATAGAGATTGCGACGATGAGTGGTTCTCGTGCCGAGGTCGATATAGCGCTACTGATGCGCAAACGAGCTCGAGTTATCGGGTCGGTCTTGCGCAGTCGTAGCGCTGCCGAAAAAGCGGGGCTCGTGTCGGGCTTTGTTAACCGCTTCTGGCCGTCGTTCGATGTGGGCGAACTGAAACCGATCGTCGACTCAATCTATCCCTTGGAGCGAGCGGACGAGGCCCATGCGCGCATGAAAACGAGTGCTCATATTGGAAAGATCGTTCTTTCTCTTGAGGTCTCTTCTGTCAGCTCTTTCCGTGGTTGATTCGGCGTTATCGCCGATGTTTCTATCTTTGTTTGGTTGAGACCTCAGCAGATCTCGCAATCTTCATCAATTCATCTGCTAGTGGTCCTAATGCAATTCGTGTAGCGCTCGAACACGGTCCACTGTGATCGACCTTTGCGATCTCTGCGACGACCTTCTGCAGTCGAAGCGTCAAATATCCAGCGTTGTCCTGATCGGAGGAGTTTTCTGACTTACCTAGGCCCTCAATTGAGCGTTCGATATCTCGTCGGAGCTGCTCGTCGTCGATGGCGCACAGAGCTTCGCACTCGCGCCGCAGGGCCCTGGCAGGTACATCGTTGCGCGATGTTCGAAGCGCTTGTTGTGCCTCATGCAGTTCGTTTTCCGGTATCCAGCGTTTAGCGACCTCGCTCTGCAGCCATCTCGCATAGTCGATATCGTACTGCTCAAAACTGCTGATAGTAGAGTCAAACTCGCTCTTGCTGTCTGCTACTCGGTCTATTTGTGCTGAGAATTCCGCAGGGATAACCAGCCCGAGAGTGTCGGCAATAGCGCTAAGTCGCGCAATCGTATCTGTGCGCCTCTGATGCTCATCTCCGAGCCATTTGAGCTTCAACATATGGGGCCAGACCACGTCAGGTGAGCACGACAAGATCTCCTTTTTAAGGCCTTGGTGTTCCTCGGCGGATAGCATTCCTTGCTTCGTTAGGGTGTCGAGCACCCCCTGAATCGGCAGTCGCGAAGCTTCTGGAACGGCGGCTGAGGATCCGGCGTACTCTCTAATGAGCTCGGCGTTCTCGTCGCTTAGGGAGTTTGTCTGTGTTCGGATATCCTGGATCAACTCGGCGGTAAGCTCTGTTACTGAGGGGGCTTCAAAATACTGCAGATCTTCGAAGATCATTTCCACACGCTCTCTAAAGAGTGTGGCGCCATCCGGAGTGCTCGTTTTTGCCAGCTTGTCTAGTACGTCAGCCCAAGGCTGATCCACAGCCAGCATGCGTTCTTGTGCGTGCGCAAGAAGCGCTTCGCGAGCTGATAGAACGGTGAGAACTTGGTTGATCTCATCAAGGATCGGCAGCGGATTCTTATGTGCGCAGATAGCCTCTTCGATGGCCGTTCGCCGCTCTGCGCTTGTGATGCCACGGGCGATCAGCGCATCGAGTGTCTCAGCCGCAGAGGGGGCGTGAGTAGGCGGAACTAGGAGATCGCGAGCGATCGCCTCCTCGGTTGCCCACGATGCGCCGTCAGGTCTATTGGAAAATGAATTAGGTTGAGCTTCTCTGTTCTCGAGCAACTCCGCGATCTTCTCGGTTAGTAGGGTGTCAAAGGTTGAGGCGAGGGCTGCCTGCATGCGATTAGGGCGACCCTTTGGTAGATTGGTGGGGGTAGGCTGGACGGGGTCGTGAAGGGGAGTTGGAGTCATGGTGTCTCCTGGGATGAGAATCCGTTAAACGTGCCCTTTGCTGGTCTGAATAAAACAAGCAAAGGCGCTTCACTATCAGATAGAACGCCATTTGTTAGCGCTTCGGGCGCAGGTAGTCAAGCTTGCTCTGCATCGCATGCTGCGGGCAATCGGAAGCTAGAGTGCATAACTCGCCGAAAAGGCGGTCTTCACTACTTCCGACCGAGTACCATAGAAAAGAAGTCCATAACTGAGCTGGTCAGCGATTGATGGGATGATCGCAGGACGCTATCGAGCTCCCGACCGTCGAGCCAGATGCCCCCGCTATCAGGGCATCGATATACGGTGATTCCTAATACCTTCTCGCGCTGCATGGCAGAGCCGGTAATCGGGCTTGGTTGCCCTTCTGCTATTGCGGTGTCTGTCGGCTTCACACTTGGAAGGGTGCTGATAAAGTCCTCAATCGACGCAGTGCTGTCTTTAGCAGCATGCATGAGTTGCTCAAGTTCGCCCGCATCGAGCCAAATTCCGCCGCTATCAACGCATTGGTCAAGGACGGTTCCCATTACAGTAATCGCTTGCATTGGCTTGCCCGTCGCAGGGCTCGGCCTGGCAGGGCCCTCCTGTTTGCGAGCCATGCGGGCAAGGGCTTCCTTGTTGAGTCGCTCGAAGTATCCTTCCTCTTGTGCGCGCCTACGCTCGTCCCATGCGTCGTTCATAGCAAACCCTCAAATGTGCCGTTTCGAAATAAAAGCCTGGCTATCTTACCCAATTCAACGTCAGGACGCCAATACGCCGTTGAACACAGCGCATGTGATGGCGAATAGTGTCTGGCCACGAGGCGTTGACAATTTCTAAGGCATGAAGTACTTCATGACCTCCCGTTGCGGGTGTAGCTCAGTTGGCTAGAGCGCTTCCTTGCCAAGGAAGAGGTCGAGAGTTCGAATCTCTTCACCCGCTCCATTTTTTTTCGATTCAAACTTGGCGCAGCCAAGATTTGAATTAACGACCAGGGGCGTGCCGCCCCGTGGACCCCCGCAGGAATTACTATACACTTCACACTTGGCTAGGCTGAGGTTTGTTTTAGCTGGCTGGGGCGTGCCGCCCCGCGGTCCCCGCAGGAATTACCATACACTTCACACTTGGCTAGGCTGAGGTTTGTTTTAGCTGGCTGGGGAGAT
>JBIIOE010000085.1:0-16062 GCA_044337105.1 Bdellovibrionota bacterium
GTGCTCAACATTGCCGAAGGTGCCGGTAAGCTAAAACAGGCAGATAAGCAGCGATATTTCTCAATAGCACGAGGGTCAGTCATGGAGTGTGGAGCCCTCTTTGATCTGCTTAACGCTCTCAGCCATGCTTTCCAAGCTATGCCTTCAGCCAGTGTGACTCCTCCTCCGGGTACGTTCACGTTTACGTGCACGAGCACGTTCACGTCGCGATAATACCGAGTCCTACCCACTCGATTCCGCGATGACCCGTTTTAGTTACCTATTGTGGCAGCGCTATCTCTTTGATTGCTTCTTGCTGCTCTTGGCGACCACGACGCTCTTCTTTTTCTTCGCGGTGACTTTGCCTATGGTCTTTTTGCCTTTGTAAGAGGTCTTGGTGCGGACAATCGAGCGCTTCTTCGAGGTGTTCACTCGTGTATACGTCGGCTGGTCTGGAAGCGGTGCGACGTTGAAGAAACTTTCGAAGACCTTGCGCCCGAGACGCGAAGCTTTGCCGGAGTAGGAGGCATCGACCGTTATTACTGCGAGCGAGAGCTCTGGGTTGTTCAGAGGTGCGCTACCGATGAACCAGTTGTTGAGGCCCACCGGATTGCTTCCGCGCAGGGTGCCGGTTTTTCCGGCAACTTCGATACTGCCCAAGGTAGGTCGCGATCCGCGCATGAACTCACGACGCGAGGTTCCGATCGTTGTAGTGTGCCGCATCATCTCCATCAGGGATGCCGCAGTGCTCGGCTGGATCACTCGATTCAGTACGTCTGGCTTTGATTGCGTAAGGATCTCTCCGTCGCGGGAGACTATCTCCGAGACGATGTGTGGACGGGGAAGGAGTCCGCCATTGGCGACTCCGGACATCATCGCAGCGGCGTGGATTGGGCTGATTTTTACGCTACCGAAGCCGGCGGCCGTTCTGCTCAACTCGTACAGGTCCTGGGTTGGTATGTCGGCCGACGAGGTCGTCAGGGGCGCCTCAAATTGCAGTGATCTGTTGAAGCCGAAGAGTCGAGCATATTTGTGAAGGATGTTGCCATTTAGGTAACGCAGCCCGAGGTGACCGAACACGGGATTGCACGAACGTCCAAGCGCTTCCGCCACGCTCATCGTATTTCTGTCTCGCTTGGGATCGGGGAGGTAGTTCCACTCGTTAAGAGTATAGGTTCCGCCACGGAATGGGATGATGGAGTTCGGTTGAATTCCCGCTTGTTCCACTGCGGCCGCAGCCGTAACGACCTTGAAAAGCGACGCAGCCGGAAACTCAGCGTGGTATTCGATGTCAGTGATTGAGGCAGACTTCCCAGCTATTGCCAGAATAGCGCCGGTGCGAGGGTTCATTGCCACTATCGCCACATGCTTCGCCTCGGCCTTGCTGACAAGCTTCGAGACGAACTCTTGAAGGTCTGGATCTATCGTATAAAAAACGAAGTTGTTTCCCTGTGTAAGGCTCGCATACCGGTCGCCAATTCTGGAGGCGATGGCTGGACGATCGCCGAGGACCAGTCGACCATTTTTGGTGCCCTGCACTGCGACCTTGCTCAGAGCAGGTAGCGGGTACACCTGACTGGACTCTTCGCGTCGTGCTGCAATCGGCGAGTCTCCAAGCTCTACCTGTGAAATGTTGCGAGATAGTTGGATCTGCTCCATGTCTCCGAGTGAGAGATCTCCCTCCCTGAGAGAGCGGGCAGGATCTGCTGCGAGCGCTGTGTCGCTTTTGCGCGGACCGAGAACAATAGCGAATCCTAAGACCGTTACGGCGAGAGTGGCAGCGATTGAAAATTGAGCGCGTGAGGGACGGTCCTCGCTGGGGAGGGTGTTTGTAACCTGCTGGGCGGTAAAACCTCGAATTCTCCCAAACATCGATTCAACGCTTCCTTGGGCTACACGTTTCCGACATCCCTACCTCTTACTGTCGGCTAGAAATGCTAAAATTCGTAGGAGAATTAGCGGTTCCGAGCCACTGATCACATAAAAGTTATGATGCCTTGCCCGACAAAACTATGCTTGTCAGACTGCAAATAGGGGTTCCTCACTACAAAAGGCTGATGGCCCAGCGTACCAAAGCCCTAGGGGGGTACTTGTTGGCCGGTTCTCCCCCTAGTAGGCACCTCACAGCTCGTCGCCAGGTAGGGGTGTAAACCGACGTCAGACCTTAAAATGTGGCTGAAATTGGGTATTTGGGCAATCCCAAAAGATGAACTTGGATCTTGCTGAAGACGCAGGAGTGCAGTAAATCGAACCTATGTTTTGGAGACAAAAAAAGCAGCCATCAAGCTCCCCCATTGCGACTGCGGGGTTCTCTCTCGGAGATACCGGGCGGACGGGCGCTAATTCGGACACGCTAGAGGTGTCGACTCCAAACCCCCTAAATCCTCCGCCCACACGCGAGGTACACCCGCATTCAGTGTCCGGTACCTACGTTGTTCCAGCAGGTTACAGAGTTTCAGGGCCCCTGTTCACGAGTCGGCCCGTGCGCATAGACGGGGAGCTTTCAGGACGAGGCCTCGTGGCTAGGCAGGTGCTGGTGAGCGCTTCTGGGGTTCTCAGGCAGTCGGCGGAGGTAGACTCGCTCATCGTAGAGGGACGCGTCATAGCTCCGATAAAGGCGCGCGATGTCGTAGAGGTGCGTAACGGAGGCGAGCTACGGGGAGAGGTGGAGAGCCCTCGGCTGTGTGTGAAGCCGGGCGGTGTACTACTGGACTGTCGATTGTCCATTGGCGACAAGTGAGCGTTTGACAGCTCGGGGTTTGCCCCTAGTAAAGGTCGGTAGCCCCGCTACGACGTCACAACTACGACGCCACAATTCGGCTCGCAGCCCAACACGATATCAGGGTCGCTAGAGAGAGCGCAGCGAGGCTCCACCAGTCAAAGACTGGAGGGACGTGAAGTGCCCAGTGAGCGATAGACCAGCCGATCCCCACGCCGAGGCCTATTCCACACACCGTAGCTAATGTCCCCAGGAGTGCGAATTCGAATCGCACTATGCTGTGCTTGGTTGTTCGACGCATGCCTATGCGGGAGAGCACCGAAAATTCAGGGCCTCGTTCAGCCCGTGCGCCCAAAGCGGTGATCGCCAACAGCCCGGCCGCGGTGAAGGCGATGATTCCGAATAAGATCTTCAGGGCCACGCCTATTGAGGAGAGGATCGCTAGTACTTCACTTACGACCAGTGTCAGGTCAATCACAGAGATGTTGGGCGCCAGCGTGGAGATCTCTTTTATGAACGCACTGCGTGCAGCTGGGTCGCGAAGACTCAAAGACCAAAAGAGAAATTGAGGAGCTGCTTCAAGAACGCCAGGAGGAAAGACTACGAACGAGTTCCTCTCAAAACGCTCCCATAGGATATCTCGTATGCTCGCGACACGGCTCAGCACAGATACTCCCTGTACATCCCACTCGACGGTGTCGCCGATGGAGAGCCCAAGGCGTTCGGCCAACGCATCCTCTAACGATATGGGTACGATCTCACCCTCGACGTGCGTACCTTCGAACCATTGACCGGCAGTTATTCGCTCATTCGAGATGAGGTGATCGCGGTAGCTTGTCCAGTACTCACGCGTAAGGGCCCACCGAGGCGGCGCGTCAGCGCTCTCCTTGCGCAGGATGTCCGCGATAGGGGTTCCCTTGATGGATTGCAGCCGCATGAGTACCACGGGGAGCTGCTGAAGGGGGCGCCCGCCGTGCTTCTCCATTACCTGTGTCGCGAGAGGCGCTTGCTCTGGGGATAGTTCGTACAAAAAAACATTCGCTTCGCCATAGTCGGTTCCTATTCCCCGCAGTGCACTCAATGTCGATTGAACGACAAAGACGGCGCAGGAGAGCGCTAAGGCTAGAGTGATGCTCGCGATGACTGCGAGTGTTTGATTGCCGGGTCGGTACATGTTTCGCAGAGCGCAGCGTAGAGGGAAATAGTCCACGTGCGTGCCGACACGCTTTGCGCACCAGCGGGCGCATACGGCAAGGGTGACAGAGACGGCGAGGGTAACGGCTGCCCCGCCGAGAAGTATCGCGGCACTCTTGTCTGCCCCTAGTAGGAGCCAAGCTAGCGTCATGATGCAGAGGCCGGAGCTGCTGCGTACGCCGAGATCGAGTCTGTTCTGTAGCGCCGCTTGCGGCGTAGCTTCGAGGTCGCTGCGTAGTACGCCGAGTGCCGATGTGCTCGAGATATGGTGAAGTGAGGGTAAGGCGGCCCATAGGAGTGAGAGAAGCATGAACCCCACGCAGCTCCCGATGGTGATAGGATCGAGTCGCTGGGCTATGCTTAATTCGGAGCTGCTGCGCACAATCGTGACGCACACATCGTAGAGTGTAACTCCGCCGACAACTCCAAAGATGCTGGCGCACAAACCGAGAAGGGCGGTCTGCCCCAAAAAACAGAGTCCGATCTGTCGAGTTGAGGCGCCTGTGGCGCGAAGCACGGCAGCCACCGGGCGTTTGCTTCGAAGGTGGAATCGGATTGCAAGGGTGATGGCGATTAATGCTAGGGCCATGGTCGCAAGCGATACGGTCGAGGCGAGGTTGCCAATAGATCTCACGACAAGACTGAGCCGCTCGGTTCGCTTGACGGCGGTATCGACATTGTATGTGGCTGGATCGAGCCGCGAGCGTAGCTCTGTGACTACGCGATCTGCTTCTCCGTCTCGATTAAGAGCGATGAACAGCGTGTAATCTACCATGCTCCCGCGGGCGGCGAGTATAGACTGAGGAACGAGGCTGCGAGGAAGGTAGAGGCGGGGCGCTACTACGTAAGCAGCCGAGATGTCGCCGGGCGCCGATACGAGCTCAGCCGCTACACGAGTCGATATGCCGAGCACTTCGATCTGATCGCCAACCTTCACTCCGAGTCGATCCATGAGGATACGCTCGAGAACTGCTCCTTGAGAGCGCCACGCCGTGTCTCTCGGTTTTGTTTCGATTCCGCCGAAGAGCGGATAGTTGTCGTCGATTGCACGCAGTTGCGCTAGTTGTGCGCCAGTGGAGCTGCGCACCATTGTTCTGATGCGGTACTCGAGCGCTGAACGATCTCCGAATTGCTCGGCGATCTCGGCGGGTATCGGAGTCTTGGAGGTGATTACGATGTCTCCCCCAACCAGCTCTCGCGCCGAGGCGCGTATTGAACGTAGAAGGCTCGAGACAGCACCTTGGCTCGCCATCAAAACCGCCAGGCTCGTCCCGAGAAGAAGCCCAAACCAGAGGAATCGCGCCCATGCTCCACGGGTATCTCGGATTACGAACCGAACCGCGAAGGCCATCGTGTTGAGAAATCCGCTCATGTGAGAGCACCGTCGCGTAATAGCACTCTTCGCCCCATAGTGGCAGCGACCTCCTCGTCGTGAGTGACCAAGACGATCGCCGCACCGTGTCGTGAGGAAAGCTCGCACATGAGCCGCAGGACGATCTGTGCGTTTGCTCGGTCGAGGTTACCAGTGGGCTCGTCGGCTAGCACAAGCTTAGGGTTCGTTACGAGGGCGCGCGCAACCGCCACGCGCTGCTGCTCTCCTCCCGAGAGCTGCGCCGGATAATGGTCGGCCCGAGCCGAGAGGCCTACCTCTTCGAGCGCCGCGCTCGCACGATGGCGTATGGTCGAGTAGCGTTCGCCACCGAGGAGCTCCAGTGGAAGGGTAACGTTCTCGAGCGCCGTAAAAGTGGGCAGGAGTTGGAAGTTCTGGTAGACGAAGCCTAGGACGCGGTTACGAAGAGCGGATCGACTGTCTTCGTCCAAGGTCGAAAGGTCGACTCCGTTGAGAACCACAGCTCCTGTATCAGGTAGCTCCAAGCCTGCACCAAGAGACAGCAGAGTGCTCTTTCCGCTTCCGGAAGGGCCGACCAGGGCAACGGTTTCGCCAGGCGCGATTCGTAGACTTACATTTTTTAGGGCGTGAACGTCGGATCTGCCACTCGAGAAAGTCTTCCCTATGCAATCGAAGGAGAGCACGTAATCAGACGCTGACATATCTCAACAAGCTCCGTGGGGATAAGGACGATGCGCGATGCAGTCTTTTCATACTGTAAGAGCAATGGTCGCATGGCGCAACGAAGGTGGCTGTGGGAAAATGAATTTCTATGACGTGTTTCCATCCAGCAGGGCGTACATGTGCACGCCGCTCGTATCTTCTCCTTTTCGTGGTGCTGGGTGCTGTGGGTGTTCTATGTGGAGCATTCGGAGGTACTCAACTGGGAGCGGCAGAGGGTCGAGGTCCAGTGAAGGTAACCTTCTTCGGAGATAGTTTGACTGCGGGATACGGTCTTGGCCGCGACGAAGCCTTCCCGGCACGTATTCGTGAATATGCCGCTCGAGAGGGCGTTGTTGTCGATGTGGTCAATGCGGGGGCGAGCGGAGATACGACAGCAGGAGGACTGCGGCGACTAGAGTGGGTAACTCGGGAGAGGCCCGATCTGTTCGTGTTGGCGCTCGGTGCCAACGATGGTCTGCGGGGACTCGACACGGAAAGCATGAAGGCCAATCTCTCCGAAATCGTGCGTCGTATTCGAGGTAAATTCCCGGCAGTGCCTATACTGCTACTTCCTATGGAGCTCCCTCCGACCCTCGGGCAGGAGTATGTCCAACGTTTCCGGGATGTGTATTCACAGGTAGCGCGTGAAACGGCGATCGTTCTGGGGCCCTTTCTGCTCGAGCAGGTGGCGGGGCGGCAAGAGTTTAACCTTCCGGATGGTCTGCATCCGAATGCGCGTGGGCATGAATTGGTAGCCCAGACTGTGTGGCCCTCAATAAGATCTATCCTTGGAACCGAACGGAAGCTCTGAGGCTTCCAAAGTTCCCTGAAAGAGTGGGGGCAGGGCGTGTAGTTTTTGGAGGGCGCGCAAAGACAGCGCTTGGGCAGGATTTACCCGCAAGAAGGCGGGGGGCACAAAGAGAACGGGAGCGCAGCGAGAGTGAGAAGCTTTGGAGCCCCGGTATTATACGCTCTGGCTCTTTTAGCGCCGATCCGCTCTGTCGATGAGCAAAAAAAAGGATGGCCCCAGGCCATCCTGTTTCCTTTGTCGCATTCTTTATGCGACCTCGGTTGTATCCTGCTTCTTGGCAGCGCTTGCACCGCGATTGTTCTCGAAGATGGTCTTCATACGAGTTGCCTTTCCACGCAAAGGGCGCAGATAGAACAAACGCGCGCGACGCACCTTGGCGCGGCTCATGACCTCGATCTTCTCAACGCGTGGGCTGTGAAGAGGGAAGGTTCTCTCAACGCCGATGTTGTACGAGATCTTTCGAACCGTAAACGTAGCGTCTATTTTATTACCTTTGCTGCGCTTGATAACGACGCCTTCAAATACCTGAACGCGCTCCTTGGTTCCTTCGATGATCTTTGCATGAACGCGAACCGAGTCGCCCGTGTTAAATACGGGTACCTGTGGCTTCGCGAAGCCGCTTGAAATGCTCTTGATTACGTTCTCTAGGGAAACCTTAGTGGTTTTAGTTGTGGTGGTCTCTTCGCCAGCTGACATGTGCGATCTCCGAATAAGCAAATCGTGACTCATACTGCGTACCAAGCGCGGATAGCCCCATGAGACACCTGAGTTAGGACGTAGCATAGCTACGCACGTTCTCCGTGTGTCTGTGGTGGAATCTGAAATTCGGGGCCTTCTTTACGGTTTCCCGACTTTCCGCAGCTTGGAGACTTGCCAAAAAGCCACAGTTCAATCAAACAATGATGGGCGGTTGTAGCACATCGAACTATGTAGTTCAATCAACCCACCCTGTCTGTTGTTCAAGCTGTGCTTTCGAGAGTGTGCAACAGGGTAGGCAGGAAGGAGTTGGCAGGCTCAAAGCGTCTGTGGTGACTGGTAAGTATTTGATTTTTCGTGATCTATGGTAGTCAAACGTTCTATTGAGATGATCCGCAAGGCGAAGCGCAAGAAGAATACCCGAGCCTTTTGGAGTAAGTCGCAGGAATCTCTATATAAAGAGTGCGTCGCTCTTTTGGAGCAGGCGGGCTACCTTGTGCGCCGGGAAGAGCTCAAGCGCGGGCACTGTTGGAAGGCTATGAGCGGTTCCTGTCGGTCTCTGACTCACCGGTATGTCTTTATCGATAGCCGTTTAACCGCAAATGAGCAGATAGCCTTCCTGAGTGCTAAGTTGAGGGATCTTAACGTGGCTAAAGAGTTGTCTGCTCAAACAGAGCTTGCTTTGGAGTCAGCGGCCTAGTTTTCCCTACTGGAAATTACTCGTCTGCGTAAGCGGCACGTGAGGGGTTCGTGGTGGCTCTTAACGGGTCAAGACAGTCCCCCGACTCCAAGTCTGCTTTGCGTGGGTAACCAAGAGAGCCCTCTCTTCCAGGGGGCTATCAACCCACCGCACAACGGTGTCCGTGCGTGCTTTCTAGCTACCTGATCCTTCCCTTTTTGCGCGATTGTTATATCTTGAGAGGAGTCTGGCAATTCGGCTCCCACAACGTTCGAGTATATCTTTCCTCTAGGTAGTTATGATTTTCGATTCGCTTCTCGGACTCTTTTCCAATGACCTCGCAATTGATCTCGGAACAGCAAACACCCTCATCTATCAAAAGGGTCGTGGGGTCGTTTGTAACGAGCCGTCAGTGGTTGCGGTGCAAAATGACGGTGGCTCGGGGCGCCGCAAGGTAGTCGCGGTCGGAACAGAAGCGAAAAACATGCTCGGTCGCACGCCTGAGTCGATCACGGCGATTCGTCCGATGAAAGATGGAGTGATCGCCGACTTCGAGATTACAGAGGAATTGTTGCGATACCTCATTCGTAAGGTTCACAACCGACGCACCCTCGTGCGTCCACGGATTATCATCTGTGTGCCTCACGGCATTACCGAAGTTGAGAAGCGCGCGGTGCGTGAATCTGCGGAGTCTGCTGGTGCCCGCGAGGTGTATCTGATTGAAGAGCCTATGGCGGCTGCTATCGGGGCGGGGCTTCCGGTCACCGAAGCGTGTGGAAGTATGATCCTCGATATCGGCGGTGGCACCACAGAGATTGCAATCATCTCGCTCAAGGGGATTGTGTACTCTCGTTCGGTGCGGGTTGGCGGTGACAAGATGGACGAGGCGATCGCTAATTTCGTCCGCAGGCGCCACAATGTGTTGATCGGTGAGCGTACGGCTGAACAGATCAAGATCTCCATAGGGAGCGCGCTCCCGACCGGTGACAACACACTCCTTGAGGTTAAGGGACGCGACCTTCTGCAGGGTATTCCCAAGGCGGTCATGATCTCCGAGGACGAGATCCGAGAGGCGCTGGCTGAGCCCCTTAATCAGATTGTCGAGGTGGTCAAGATCGCCTTGGAGAAGTGTCCTCCGGAGCTTTCGTCGGATATCGTCGATCGAGGGATCGCTATGGCTGGTGGTGGTGCGTTGCTGCGCAACCTGGACAAACTCATAGCGCGTGAGACAGGTATCTCGACGGTGATTGTGCAGGATCCGCTCTCCGCTGTCGTCGTTGGTTCCGGAGCGGTGCTCGATCAGCTGGAGATTCTCAAGGACGTCGTGATTCAGTAGCATTCCCGTTGAGGATGCGCGGCTTGCGCACATCCCTGGGATTGTCTGGTAGTCGTTATCTATGGTGGGCATGTCGGAGGGTATTTCAGCCAGGGCGCGGGTTGCTATCACCTCGTTTTCCCTGTTGTGCGTGTCGCTGTTCTTGACAGCGTACAGTTCCAAGCACCCGGCGCTCGTGTCGTTCGGGAGCGTGCTCATTTCAGAGATCGTTACACCCTTTCAATCGTTCTCAGAGTTCGTCAGCCAATCCGGAAGCTCAATCTGGGGGCGATACATTTATCTGGTCGGGGTTTCTGATGAGAACGAAGACCTGCGTGTGCGCTTGCAGAAGGTCGAGGGGGAGCTAGCGCTCCTTTCGGAGTTTCGCACCGAGAACGAGCGCCTTAGGTCTCTGCTTAACTTCGTCTCCGAGAGCGAACTACAGGGCGTGGTGGGACGGGTGATAGGGAGCGATCCGAGTGGCTGGGTCAAAGGTGTGATGATCGACAAGGGGAGCTCTAGTGGCGTGGCTGTCGGAATGGCGGCGGTCGTGGCTCGAGGGGTTGTTGGTCAAGTTGTGGCTACCAGTCTGAGTTCGTCGCGTATTCTTCTCATAGCTGACCATGCAAGCGGCGTAGACGCCATCGTTCAAGGCAGTAGGGTGCGTGGCATAGTCGAAGGATCGGGCTCACAACTGTGTGAATTGCGCTATGTAACTCGTGATTATCAAGTGAAAGCGGGAGAGCTGGTCCTGACTTCGGGGATGGACGGTGTGTACCCGAAGGGGCTCCTTATCGGCACAGTGTCGGCGGTTCAAACCGGGGGAGCTACGCTCTTTCAGACTGTCGAGGTCAAGCCAGCGGTCGATTTCTCGCGCCTCGAGGAGGTTCTGATAGTTACTTCCAAACCGGATGAATCGACCGAAGCTGGCGAGCCGCTTAGCTCCGTCGTGAAGCGTCTGAGGCAGAAAGAGGAGTAGTGGGCATGGCGCGGGCGTTGATCTTTTGTGTGTTCGGTTTAGTTGCCGTCTTGCTGCAAGGGATTCTACTGCGTTTTGGGCTTCCCGATGCGCTTCTGCCACAGTTCGTTTTGATGATCGTCATTTATCTGGGCTTCAATGAGATAAGTGTTCTTGGAACCTTCGTGGCATTCGTTCTCGGCTTGTTCCTGGATTTTTCTTCGGCGCTGCTCTTGGGGCCGTGGGCCGGGGCTGTGGTGACTGTGTACGGGGTTATGGCGGTTCTCTCTTCGCGGCTCTTCATTGAATCGCCTCTCGTGGCAGCCTTTATCTCCTTTTTGGCTTCTGTTGCGGCGAGTGTCATCTACATGCTGCTCGGATACGAGTATAGAACGCTCGCCTGGCAGGACCTCTCCCGAATCGCCGGTCAAGCGTTGTGCACCGCGGTTCTGGCGCCAATAGTTCTTGGTTTGATGGCGCGGCGTTTCAAAAAGCGCTCCTCGCCTACTTTGGGTCGTTCATTCGCAGCCTCTGTAGCCTCGTAAGCCATGCCTACGCTTGATCGCTCATCACTCAATATCACGTTTCGTATCTGGATGGCGCTCGGAGTCGCATTCTTCTGCCTCTTCGTTCTCATTTTGCGACTGTGGTATCTGCAAATCATAAAGGGCGAGTACTTCAGAGATCGTTCAGAGAACAATCGATTGCGAACGATTTATCTGCCATCGCCGCGCGGATTGATATTCGACCGCAATGGAGAGCTGCTTGTCCGTAACCGTCCATCGTTCAACGTCGATCTAGTCGTGGAAGACAGCCCAGACCCCAAGAAAACCTTGGAGGTATTGGCCGACATAGTGGGTGAAGATGCTCAAGTGTTGCATGAGCGTCTTTCGAAGCAAACGAAACGGCGTCGATTCGAGCCCAAGCTTCTGTTGCGCGACATCTCGCGCGACATGGTTGGACGGATCTCGGCTCAGCGACATCGGCTTCCCGGTATCATCGTCAGTGTGGTGCCGACCCGCGAATACGTTCACGGGGATCTCGCCTCGCATGTCGTGGGCTATATCCGAGAGATAAATCAGGACCAGCTCAAAAGTCAGACCTATCGAGGATATCGGATGGGTGACGATGTGGGGCATTACGGAATCGAGTCTGCACTGGAACGTTATCTACGAGGAGAGCGAGGGTCCCAAGCGGTCATCGTGAACGCCATAGGTAACAAGATCGGTGAAGCCTTCTTTCAACCAGAGATTCCTGGCACCAACGTGACCTTGACGATCGATGCCAAGGTTCAACGAACGGCAGACAAGCTGCTCGAAGGAAAGAAAGGAGCCGTCATCGCGCTCGATGCGCAGACCGGCGACATTATAGCGATGTCATCGGGGCCTCGCTTCGACCCCAATATATTCACTTCTGAGATCTCCAAGGAGGATTGGAGTGATCTGATGAACTCCAAGGAGGACAAGCTCTCTAATCGTGTGCTTCAAGGCGCGTATCCTCCTGGCTCGGTGTTCAAGATCTTCGTAGCGGCCGCTGCGCTCTCCGAAGGGGTTGTCACGCCTGCGGAGCGAATGACGTGTAACGGGGCGCTACAATTCGGGAAGCGCTCGTTTCGTTGTCACAAACACTCTGGGCACGGCTCTGTCGATCTCTTTGAGTCGATCGTGCAATCCTGCGACGTGTATTTTTACACGGTAGGGCAGCGGCTCGGTGTCGATCGCATATACCACTACGCGCACGACATCTTTGGATTCGGTGAGCCTACGGATCTCGGTTTGGGAGAAGAGGCTCCGGGATTGATACCTTCGACCAAATGGAAGCAGGCATATTTCCGGAATCCCGAGGATAAGCGTTGGTATCCTGGTGAGACTTTGCCTGTGGCGATTGGGCAGGGGGCTGTCACGACCACGCCTCTGCAGATTGCACGAGCGCTTGCAGCGGTGGTCAATGGTGGGAAGCTGATCAAGCCTCGCATCGTGAGGCAGCTAGTGGCTAGTGATGGGCGCGTGATTCAGCAATCCTCGGATCAGCCCGAGGTGATAGGAACGCTAGAGGTTGAGCCGTGGATACTCGACCGGGTTAAACAAGCGATGGTCGGAGTGGTCGGCGACAAACGTGGTACTGGGCATCGCGCCGCACTACCTAAGGAGAAAGGAATCTCGGTAGGAGGTAAGACAGGGACGGCCCAGGTGGTCTCGCGTGAGTCGGGAAGCAAGCGCGATGATCACGCCTGGTTTGCAGGGTATGCGCCAGCAGACAACCCCCGAGTCGTTGTGGTGGCGATACTCGAGAATGCCGGTCACGGAGGCGCAGTTGCTGCGCCGGTGGTTCATGATGTCATGGCCTCATACTTCGGTGTCGAGGCTTCAGATGGTGAGTCCCCGCAGTAACGGATATCGAACATGCTCAGAATCGACAGACGACTTTTGACGAATTTTGACTGGGGGCTTTTCGCACTCACACTCATTATTCCTTTGTGTGGGTTGGTCGTTCTCTACAGTGCCGGATACGATGCCGATTCAACTGTCGATCTGTTCGGGTTGTTTTCACTGGAGTTCGCAAGCGCTGCGTGTCTCAAGCAGTCGGTGTATCTGCTCGCCGGACTCGTGATTATGGTGATCGGGATGAGCATTCCGACCCAGGTGCTCCACCGGTATGCTTTCGTCGTCTATGGGGTCGCCTTGGCTTTGCTGTGCGCCGTTGCGGGTTTCGGGGTGGTGGTAAATGGCTCTCGTCGATGGCTCAATTTAGGGGGATTCAATTTGCAGCCCGCAGAGTTCATGAAGCTCGGGTTGCTGATCACGATGGCGCGCCTGCTCTCGAAGTCGCCGCCTAAGGATGGACAGGCCTATCGGCTCACGGAGCTCGTCATCCCCGGGCTTTTTATAGCGGTGCCGATGGCGCTCATCATGCAGCAGCCCGATCTGGGCACGGCGTTGTCGTTGGGGATCGTCGGTGTCGCGCAGGTATTGTTCGTCGGCGTGCGACCAAAGGTGTTGTTGCTCGTAGTTGTTAGTGCCTTGGTGTTGGCCTATCCATCGTGGCACATGCTGCACGATTATCAACAGCGGCGCATCTTGGTCCTGTTGAATCCCGAGGCAGATCCTCAGGGAAGTGGCTACCACATCACTCAATCGAAGATCGCGGTGGGCTCGGGAGAGTTGTTCGGCAAGGGGTATAGACAGGGCACCCAGACCCAGCTTGAGTTTCTGCCTGAACATACGACAGACTTCGTGTTCTCGGTGCTCGCCGAAGAGTGGGGGTTTGTGGGAACGGTGTTTCTCATCATGCTCTTTTTCGGGCTCTTATCCTTCATGCTCCGCGTGGCGCATCGGAGCAGAGACCTCTTCGCTTGTCTGCTCGCTTTTGGGATAACAGCGCAGTTCTTTGCGCACATCGTAATCAATATCGGAATGGTCATAGGATTGATGCCAGTCGTAGGGATTCCTTTACCGCTCGTCAGTTATGGTGGATCGGCTATGCTCTCCCTGATGTTTGGTGTAGGAATAGTGCAAGGGGTCAGTATGCGGCGCATGCTGTTTCGAGCATCGCCTTGAAGTGAGGCTCAAGCCGCACTGCGTACCATGAGGGCTAGAGGTATGTTTTATTTGAACGGGCCGCGCAGCAGCGCTCTTCAGTTGCGAAATCCGCTCTCTCGCAGCGAAGCGATTTTTTCGAAGCCTGTTAGAGCTGCTATCATCGGTTTAGTGTGGGGCATCGCTGTGTGTCCCCCGTGGGTGCGTGCCGACGATCGCCCAGCTCTTGAAATCGCTCCGCTCACACAAGTGCACAAAGACATACTAGTGGATAGTCTGCGTTCGAGCGCATTGCTGGAATTGCCGCCAGTCGAAACCTCTCAGGTTGTGAGTTCGAAGGTATCGGGGATATGGGCCGGCAGCAAAGTCAACGTGTCCCTCTCGATGAGCGAGGTTACACTTCGTTTCAGACGCAAAGTGGATGAGCTGATAGCGGCTACGGAAGCTGGTCAGGATCTGACTCGAGAGTCCCTTGAAAGCTTTGAATTTGTAGTGCGGGCCCTGCCGCACAGAATCGAGCTGCGCCACAGCGCTCCGGAAAACTTCCGCGATGCTCAAGGGGTGTGGATTCCTCTGGATTCACGGAGACCGCAGACCGTCGTTCCCTTCATTTCTGGGCAGAAAAATTCAGGGGTGTACATAGCTGTTTTGCCCACCGCAAAACGAGAAGATCAATGGGGTGTCTTCGTATGCCCTCGCAAGACCACGCAGGACCGCAAAACTGGTGCAGTAGGATTAGCGCCTTCGATCTACGAGCTGTTCGAGGCTAAGGTGGGTGTGGCGGCCGAAGTAGGGGCGGTGATGTCAACAGGTGGGCAAGAGGGAAGGATCAAAGCCTCTCTTGATCTGTCAAAAGACCTTCCGCCAAGTGGGAGCGTCGAGGATGAATCGCTCTCGGCTGCGCCGAGGGCGCTGGTCAAGTACAAGCCTCAATACCCCTTCGACTTCTTCCGCTTCAAGCCGCATACAGATGTACAGCAAGGAGTGTTGGTAACGGTTGAGATGCAGAACAAGGCTGGTTACGTGCGTACGCAGCGCTTCAGCCGCTATCTCTATATCCACCGGAGTGAGGAGCAAACCGGTGTTCCGGTGTATTTGGGCAAAACCCGAGCACATACGGATGCCGGGGAGTGTTACGTGTTGGCAGAGCAGGCAAGCTCGTGGACAACATACGACAAGATCTCCCAGCCCAGTGGCTTGGGCAAACCGAGCTAAGGACGCGAGGCAAAACCTATGTTTCCTCGCACGTGAACGTGCTCGTGAACGTGAACGTACCCGAAACAAAAACCTCAAGTTTTCGGGTACGTTCACGTTTACGAGCACGAGCACGTTCACGTGGTTATTTCAAAAGTGAGACTATGGGGTAGGTTTTGCCTCGCTTCCCTAAGGGTTAAGGCATCACAAAAAGTGTCACCCTTTTGGTTGCCGGCCTTTGAATAAGTTGCCGGAGTAGGGTACCCTGTCGGCCATCGTTGGGGCCGAAGCGAGCGAGATCCCGCCTGAAACGAGCTCGTGCGATCTCTAAAAGATATTCGCGCTTGGGTACCTAAGGAAGCGAGGGAGAACCTACCCGTGGCGAGAAAGCGGAGTTTTGCCTTGCTTCTATAATGGAGCACGTGTCCCTGACCGTGTAACTTCTGGAGGAGGCCGAGTGGCAATAATCATCGACGACGTATCTCATACCTTTCACGAATACCTGTTGCTTCCCGGTTTGACCACCAAGGAGCACGTCCCATCGAACGTCTCTCTTAAAACTCCTGTTCAACGCTTTCGACCGAGCGAGGGAATGAAGGCCGCGCTCAACATCCCCTTTGTTTCGTCAGCGATGCAGGCGGTCTCAGGATCTGAACTCGCGGTAGCGCTCGCCCGAAAAGGTGGGTCGGCGTTCATATTTTGCTCGCAGTCGATCGAGGCGCAGGCTGAGATGGTCCGGCAGGTCAAGGAGCACAAGGCTGGCTTTGTCGAGTCGGACTCCAACCTCCCGCCGACGGCAACGTTAAAGGAGGCGTTGGAGCTCCGCAAAAAGACCGGCCACTCGACTATCGCAATCACACAGAGCGGCGCACGGAATTCGAAGCTGTTGGGGCTTCTTACCAGTAAGGACTTTTGGGAATACAAAGAC
>JBIIOE010000086.1:0-15931 GCA_044337105.1 Bdellovibrionota bacterium
GAACCGAGCACCGGGTTTGAGCTTACGGATTCGTCCGGCTCGATGAGCGGCCGCATTGGCTGCGCAGCTCCAGGAAGCTTTCAGATGGTGTGCCGGGTGAGTGTCGGCGCGAACCGAAGAAAATTCATCGGCGTCACATGTGAGGGCGACGTGCCTTCGGGATTCACTGGGTTTCCCGGAGCCGGTGGTGGTGGCCTTGGAGGCGGGGTTACGCAGGACGGAGACAGTGGCGACGCAACCATTGTCGCCATGGGATTTGAAGACGGTGGGTCGACTAGTGTGACCCCGGGTTCTCCTTCGAGTAACGCGTCGATTGATATCTTTCAGGAGTCGGATTGCGATGGAGTTGAGTCCACAATAGATCCCGAAAAGTTCTACGACACCTACTTGAACCTCGAGGTGGAGAACAATTTCACCGAGGACATCAGATTTTCTTCTATGACCTATTCGGTGCGGAACGTAGATGGTCAGGGGACCGTTTTCCAATCGAAGCCGATCGGGCTTACCAGTAACAGTGGCTCTTCAGTTGGTGGAAACGGCGGGACTACAGGACTCTTGGTACCGCTCTTCAAGGCATCTCAAGGTGGAAAGTACGTCGGAGATCCTTCCGGTGTCGGGATTAGGATTAGCCAGGTGGGATTCAGGACTGTGACGGTAACCTTGAATGGTCAAACCGCATCCGGTCGGCGAGTCGAGCTGACTGCTCGCTCTACCGCGTCTTTCGGGAATTACGATCGCTGTAGCTGAGCCGGTCCTACGCTTCGATATAGGATTGAGAGTGAAAGGCCCAACACCTCCCAAGGACTCATGTCGCGGGGGGTGTTGGGCCTTGCTTCATGTAAAGTCCTGTATTCTCTAGAGTTGATTTAAAAAATCTGTAACGCTAGGGCTTGGCTTTGTTTGGATTTCAAGGCTAGGATAGCTCGCCATGGACATCAATGACATCGAGCATATCATTAAGATACTCAAGCAGAACGAGGTAAGCGAGTTCGAACTTGAGCAGGATGGAACTCGTCTCAAGCTCACTAGAGGATCTATCACCTCCTACGTGACCAGTGAGGCGCGGTTGGACGTCGTGCCGGCAGTTCAACACTTGTCAGGGCAAGCTGTCGCGGCGGTAGCACACGCTGCTCAGCCCGTAGCCGAAGACCTGGGCAGGTATGTCAAGGTCGAATCCCCTATAGTGGGAACTTTCTACAGAAAGCCATCCCCAGACGCAGAGCCCTTCGCCAAGGAAGGTGATTCGATCTCCAAAGGTTCGACGCTCTGTATTATCGAAGCCATGAAGCTCATGAACGAGATCGAGGCACCAACATCCGGCAAGATCGTCAAGGTTCTCGCTAGCGAGGGCCAAGTGGTCGAGTTTGGTGAGGTTCTGTTCTTGATCGATCCATCGGTCTAGCACCCATGAAAGCCCCCCCATTTCAGAAGATCCTCATCGCCAACCGAGGAGAGATTGCGCTGCGAATCATCCGCGCATGTCACGAGTTGGGTATCAAAACTGTTGCAGTGCACTCAAAGGCGGACGAGGACGCGCTTCATGTGAAGCTCGCGACTCAGAGCGTTTGTATCGGTCCAGCGCTCGCTAAAGAGAGCTATTTGAATATCGCCTCGATTATGTCGGCGGCGGTTGCCACGCGTGCCGATGCCATACATCCGGGGTATGGATTTTTGAGCGAAAATTCGGCGTTCGCAGAGATCTGCGGCAGCTGCGGCATTACATTCATCGGCCCGTCTGTTCGCAACATGCGCATCATGGGTGATAAGGCTCGTGCTCGTCGCGTTGCCGATAAGGTGGGCGTTCCGACTATTCCAGGTGACAGCAAAGGTTTGCTCGATCCGGCGGAAGGATTGAAAATCGCCGAAAAAGCCGGGTTTCCGATCCTTCTAAAAGCCTGCGCCGGCGGTGGCGGGCGCGGTATGAAGATCGTCAGAGATGCCGAAGAGTTCACGTCGACATTTTTGATGGCTCAGAGAGAGGTAGAGGCAGCGTTCGGCGACGGACACCTGCTCGTAGAGAAATACCTCCCTCGTGTGCGACACATTGAGGTTCAGATCGCAGGTGACCAGGCTCACAATGTGATTCATTTGGGAATTCGAGACTGTTCCATTCAAAGGCGCTATCAAAAGGTGCTTGAGGAGTCTCCCTCGATCCTTCTTCCGCCGAAACTCCAGGAGCAGATTCAGAACGCAGCGGTCGAGCTCGCCTCATCGGTCGGCTATTCGAGCCTCGGTACCGTAGAGTTTTTGGCGGATCTCGAGGCGGAGAAGTTCTATTTCATCGAGATGAACACACGACTCCAGGTCGAGCATCCGGTCACTGAGATGGTTACCGATACGGACTTGGTGAAGGAGCAGATTCGGCTCGCTGCTGGAGAGGAGCTTTCGTGGCGTCAGCAGGACATACAACAGGTCGGTCACGCTATAGAGGCGCGCATCAATGCGGAAGATCCGCGTACATTGATTCCGTCCCCTGGCCTGATCAAGAGCTATCATCCCCCCGGAGGGAACGGCATTCGCGTTGATTCTGCGGTTTATGCAGGATATTCGGTCAAGCCGTACTACGATTCGATGATCTCAAAGCTCATTGTTCGAGATAAGGACCGCGAGAGCTGTATCAGAAAGCTGCTTGTTGCGCTCGACGAGTACCTTATTGACGGTATAAGCACCAACATTGAGCTACATCGAAGAATCTTGAATCATCCGGACTTCAGAAACGGTAATTTTTCGACCAAGTTTCTCGACCAAACACAGCTTTTTGGATAAGCGGATAGGTGACAGGTGATGCGTACTAAGCTCGTATTAATCCTCGTCGCCATCTCTTTCGCATGTAGCGTATCATTGGCAGCGGCCGCGGATTCATCGTCTGGCGCACCCTCCGTGACAGCGCCGGAGACCTCCTTCCATTTTGGCAGCGTATTTCAGGGCGCGAAGGTGGTTCATGAGTTCGACATTCGTAACGAAGGTAGTGCGGATCTCCTGATTCAACGTATCACCGCATCGTGCGGTTGCACTGCGACGACCATTTCTTCGCGTACGGTGGCCCCTGGAGCGGTGGAGAAGCTGCGCATGGAGTTCGATACTGCGGGGTTCTCGGGGAGCAAAACGAAAACGGTAGAAGTCGTAACAAACGATGCCGAGAGGCCCGAGTTGGTGTTCTCTCTCAAAGGGGTAGTCGAGCCGGGATTGAGTATCGAACCGAGTCGTCTCGAATTCGGGGAGGTAGTGCCTAGCAGCTCTCCGAACGAGCGACGCAAGCAGTTTGCCATACAAATGAAGGCTGGTTCCGATCTCGCGATCGCGTCCGTGAAGAGTTACTCCCCACTCATCTCGGTTTCACCGGTTGGTGGCAACGCATACGTCGTGGAGCTCTCCTCCGATATGCCCCGCGGCGAGTTGCGGGATAGAGTCGTTGTTGAATTCGAGGGGGATAAAATTCAACCGGTGAACGTGCCAGTAACGGCCTCAGTTCGAAGGGATCTCAGGCTCGTGCCCTCGACGGTTTCATTCGGAGTAGTACAGGGAGCTACCCCAATCGAGCGTCGGGTCAAATTGGAGAATAACTCCAAGGCACCGATAACCTTCAACCTTCTGGCCCCTAAAGACCCGGCAGTTACAGCCTCGTTGGTCGAGGTTGAAGAAGGCAAACGCGCGGTGCTGGTCGTTAAAGTCGATCCTACAAAAGTTCGGGGCGATCTGAAGGCTTTGATCGAAATAGAGACCTCTCATCCTAGCGAGGGGCGACTGTCGCTCAACGTGTTTGGCATTCAACCGCCAAAGTAGGTTCTTGACCTAACTTGTGGAATCCTTGGTAATGGGCAGGTGTTGAAGATACGTTTTGCCACCCCGAGCATTGCTCTTTTCGCTGCTGTTTTGATGCAGCCAGTTTCTGGCTATTCGGAGTCCGTCAATTATCGCGGAGCGTCGTTCGAGGTTGATACTCTCACGACGGTGCACCCAGAGCATGTCACTGTGTCTGTGGGCGGTTCCTCGTTCATGGTTCCACAGGCGGATGTCGGAAGGCGAGTGGCTCTTGCATACGCCGGAGATGCAAAGCTGGCCAAGGGGATGCCATGGGGCAGCTATGTAAAGTTCATCGAAGAGTTAGATGGGGAGCGCGACCGCGACATTCTCGAGGCTTCTGCCAAGATGTTCCTCTCGTCGCAGGAGTTGGGAGTCGAGGAGCGCTCTCAGCTTTCGGCATCGCTAATGCGCGTGACCTCCGGGAGTTCGGTGCTCTTTGAGGCTCTTGAGTCGGCAGGAGGTTCGTCCCAGAGCATTGCAGTATGCATGGCGATCCGAGGCTTCGATACGGCAGGGCGTGCGGCAGTAAAGGAGAAAGCTCCGCAGGCCTTGCTCCGACACAACGCCATCTGCTCGGAGTTTCTGAGAAAATTGGCTCGTAAGCATCTTTCCCAGGGGCTCGTTGACGAATCTATCCAAGACCTCGATGTGGCGATCTCTGCCTTTACTCTCGGGCCTGAGCTTGATGGAACAATCGTAGCGTCGCGACATCGTCTCGCCGAAATGCAGAAGGCGTTGGCTTCGCGAGATTCGTTCATGTATCGCACGGCGTATCAAGAGGCGGCCAAAGATAGTTTTCTCGCGGGTGCCTTGAGTAGTGGACGCACAAGCACGATTCAGCGCGTAGCGAGCACCTTCCTGGACGAAGAGCGTGCAGCAGACGCACTTTCGATCCTTACCCTGATCGATTTCGAGCGACGCTCAGAGTCGACGCATAATCTGGTCTTGAATGCCATCTCGAAGAGTGGGCAGAACGGTGGCGAGCTGTTCAAACAGGAAAAAATTCTGCGCTTCCTGACAGATTTCGCTCTCAAAGACGAAGCCATCAAAGATACGCTCGTGTCGATGCTCGACACCAGTATTGGGCAAGATGTTTCTCGCGGCGATCTATCTCTCGCTGCGACCTTGTTCGATGCGGTACGTGAGATGCGGCCAGATCCCTCTCCGCATAACGACAAGCTTCGTTTTTCGTGGGCGGAGCGACTCCTAAATCAAGGACAAGTCGCGCAAGCCCAGGCTATGCTTGCCACAGCCAGCACCGCTGCGCCGGTTCTGCTGCGGCTACGTCTACTGCTCAAGAGTAATCCACTCTTTGTGCCGATTTCGGTCGGCGTGTTGATTCTCGGTGGGCTATTATTAGTGTTTGCTCGAAGACGTACAGGGGACAATAAGCCGCGCGAGTCGGCACACCAGGATACCGCTTCGAAAGAAGAGGAGAGTGCTGGTCAAAGCGACGATGAGCAGGTGAGAAGGGCGCGCTTCGTTCGGTATTCACCAGATCTGCGAGGCGGAGGCATTCGTGATGAGTATGTCGATTTACTTGCAGTGTTCGGGATGAGTCCTGGAGTCAAGGTCTCGCACATCAAGAATGCATACAGAAGTGCGGTGAAGCATTGCCATCCCGATCTCAACAGGAATGCCACTTCGACCGAAGCTGACAAGTTCATCTACCTTACTCAGACCTACGAGCGTTTGCTGCAACTTCACGAGGAGCGAACAGGGGAGCGGTAGTCCGACGACGGACCGTTCCGCTCCTGCGTAAGCCGAGGTAGCCTCTTCGTCGCGCGTAGCGGTCTTCCGAGAAGGATACCGGCCGCTCGATACGCACCGATCGGCTCCCTACTTGATTCCGTAGGTCTTCGGGAAGCTGGTACGCTCTGCGACCTTCAACCAACGAGCGAGCAAGGGTGTTGCTACGCTCGTCCGGTGTGATTCGCGCCAGAAAGCGAGTTACCAGAGCCCTTCTGAGATAGTCAGAGCCCTGAAGATATTCGTTCGCTATCAGCATGCCCCACCACGGGTTGCCAGCACTGATTTGAAAGGAAACTTCTCTGAGGATCGGTGTGTTCAATTGCATAACCCACCTACAGCAGCTCTCGTGCCGAGGGTTTGTGGCTGATAACCATGTGATTTAATTGATTTGTTTGTTTCTAGTGTGGGGAGAATATCCCCATGGCTGGGGATATATGGGACACCACATGGTGATCAATCAAAGTCGGTTGCAGGTTCGTGATGTAGGGCACCGGCGCGTCGCTTGTGCTAGCGCTAAAAAGTCACTTGGAAGACTGCCATTCCGTGACAGATTCAGGGGCGGCTAGTATACTGCTCAAGCGGCGATTGGGGCGCGCGAGAAAGTGCGCGAACTCGGCCAGGACCGGAAGGTAGCAACCGTAGTGTATGTATCTGTGATGCGTTGCTGGTCGCCGTGTTTTTCACCTCTACAAGCGGAAAGGTAGTACGTGTCTTACCTCGTCCTTGCGCGAAAGTATCGTCCGTCGGGTTTCAGTTCGGTTAGCGGGCAGGAGCACGTAACGCGCACGCTGGCGAACGCCATCAGGCGTGACCGAGTGGTACATGCCTACCTCTTCACCGGCCCTCGTGGGGTAGGAAAGACGTCCGTGGCGCGCATATTGTCGAAGGCGCTCAACTGTCAGAGGAGTAGCGATTCCGAGCCGTGTCAGGAATGTGCGAGCTGCAAGGAGATCTCCAGCGGTGTGAGCCTCGCAGTGCGAGAGATCGATGGAGCCTCTCACAACAGCGTCGACAACGTGCGAGAGTTGATCGACTCTTTCAAGACGCTTCCCCCTCCCGGTTATCACTATAAGGTGTACATCATCGACGAGGTTCATATGTTGAGCGTTTCGGCGTTCAACGCGCTCCTGAAGAGCCTCGAAGAGCCCCCTCCGAATACCGTATTTATTTTAGCCACAACCGAGGTTCACAAGATTCCGGAAACTGTCATCTCGCGCTGTCAGCGGCATGATTTTAGGGCTTTGTCGGTGAGCGTCATCGAATCTCGCTTGAGAGATGTGAGCAATCAAGAAAAGCTCGAAGTAGAGCCCGAGGCGCTCCGTCTCGTGGCGCGCCTCGCCGATGGGTCGATGCGAGATGCTCAGACGCTCCTCGATCGGGTGCAGAGTTTTTGTGCCGGTGCGATCACTGCTGAGGAAACCAGCCGTGCTCTGGGAACAGTCGAGCAACGCGTTCTGCTCGAGATAGCGCACGCAATCGTTGGACGCGATGTCAACAAGGTGTTGTCGTTGGTCGAGGATCTCTTTTCGACTGGTATCGATCCCTCCAGTCTGCTCAGAGAGTTCGTCAACTTCTGGCGCGAGATCTTCATTGCCAAGCTTGGAGGTGAAGCGCGGGTGCGAGCGCTCGGCGCAAGCGATGATCGCGTCGTCGAATTGGTGCGACTCGTTTCGCCGCTCGAGGCAGTAGACATTCAAGATCTGTGGGACATGGCTCGGGACGGAGCGGACCGCTGTGCGCGATCGGCTCACCCCCGCTACGGATTCGAGGCGTTGTTGGTTCGTATGGCAACGCGTCAAGCAGTAGCAGAGATAGGCGAAACTATCGGACGACTACTGAGCGCGCCTTCAGGTTCGGGGGCAAAGCCGCAACAGAGTGTGGCTCCCACAAGCGCCCAGCAGCATAGTGCTCCCGCTCGAACGACGATGGCTCAGACATCGCAGAGCGCGACTCCCGCTGCGCCTGCTCCGCGAGCAGAGGCAGTGCCGACGGGAGCTACCGGAGCGCTCGGTTGGGAAGAGCTGTTGTCCTTCATGAGCGAGAACGCAGGTCGTGTATTGTTAGAGAATCTGAAGCGACTCGCTGTCACACGTCTCGACGTTGGTATCATAGAGGGCACGGGGCCGGAGTTTCCGGTCAACAGCATCAATAGAGAGAAGGAAAAGCTCTCCCAATTGTTGAACGCATTCGTCGAGAAGAAGGGGCTATCAAAGCCGCATGGCTGGAAGATAAGCCTTGTGAAAGGACAGGGAGCAGTGGATACCCCAGCTGCTGAGAAGGCTAAGGGCGCAGCGCAGGCAGAGGGACTGGGAACGCATCCGGCTGTGCAGAGTCTGCAGAAGATATTTCCTGGCAGTAAAGTTGAGCAGGTTCGGGTAAAGAGTTCGTAGCTGTTCGTGTAGTTTGAATTTGTACCTAGGTTGAAATTGTATCGTTCGGAGATGACAGATGAAGGGATTCAAGGGATTGCCTGGCGGCGCTAATATGCAGGGGCTCTTGCAGCAGGCGCAAAAGATGCAGAAAGACATGGCGCGCGCTCAAGAGGAGGCCGAGGCTTTCGAATCCGAGGGTAGTGCAGGGGGCGGGGCCGTTAAGGTACGCGTAAACGGCAAGTACGAAGTGCTCTCGGTCGAAATCAAACCGGAAGCAGTCGATCCCTCTGATGTTGAGATGCTGCAAGACGCCATCCGTATCGCTTGCAACGACGCGCTGACGAAAATTAAGGACAACACTCAGACTAAGCTCAGCTCGGTAACGGGCGGACTTAGTATTCCAGGTCTCTAAAACAAATCGGACGTAGGTATGCTTGCATTCCCACCGGCGCTCCAGCGACTCGTGAAAGAACTCTCCAAGTTACCATCGGTAGGGGAGAAGACGGCGATGCGTTTGGCCTATCACCTCGTGGCGAACGATCGAGGTCTTGCTCGCACACTGGGTGATGCCTTGAAGCAGGCGGCAGAATCGGTGCGCTTGTGTGAGAGGTGTTTCTTCCTGAGTGAAGAGCCGCTCTGTTCCGTGTGCAAGAGCTCCTCGCGTGATGCAGCCCTTCTCTGCGTTGTGGAGAAGCCGGTTGATTTGGTCGCGATAGAGCGAGTTGGAGAATACAAAGGAGTGTACCACGTGCTGCACGGTTTGTGGGCACCACTGCGCGGACAGGGGCCTGACAGTATGAAGCTCAAAGAGCTCATGGATCGTGTCAGGGCGGAGCCTGTCAAAGAGGTTATCATAGCAACGAGCGCTACCGTGGAAGGGGATGCCACTGCGCTCTACGTAGGCCGCCTGCTTGCGGATGCCGGAATCCGAGCGACTCGACCCGCACAGGGTATCCCCAAAGGGGGAGAGCTCGAGTACGCAGACGATGTGACGCTTTCGAGGGCCTTTGCGGCTCGAAGTACGGTGCAGGTTTCTTAAACTCCTAAGCGCCGAAGTTTCTTGATGATGACGAGAAAGCCGGTGCATGTCCAGGATGACGAGAAGGATGAGGATTAGGGGGAGGGTTTGTGTTTCCCTAGGGAAGCGCGGCAAAACCTACCCCATAGTCTCACTTTTGAAATAATCACGTGAACGTGCTCGTGCTCGTAAACGTGAACGTACCCGAAAAACTTGAGGTTTTTGTTTCGGGTACGTTTACGTTCACGTGCGAGGAAACATAGGTTTTGCCTCGCTTCCCTAGGGAAGAACAAATCAAGAACGTCGACGGAGATGTCGTCAGTCACTCAATCGTTTCCCGGCCATGCACGAGCCGCGAGTGCGTTCGAAGTCGCTATTTATGGGTCAAAACAAGGATTTGCTTCGTACCTGCCCTCGCTTCCACCCACTTGATGCCACGATGAGCGCCGAGCAGTAGAGCTGACCCAGCTATCTTGACTTTATCGGCCAGTCAGAGAATTATACTCAGTCTGCTGTTCCCCGGTAGCTCAGTTGGTAGAGCAGGTGGCTGTTAACCACCCTGTCGGGGGTTCGAATCCCTCCCGGGGAGCCAGTTTTGTATTGTTCAAAGCTGGCTTACCCCTGAACGGCTTATACCCCCTCTTATTTCGGCTTTCGCGAGCTACTCGAAATTTTCTATCCTCTCGTGGTGGTTCATATTCTCATCAATATAGCAGCGGTGGGCATAGGTGGTGGATTCGGGGCAATTTTGCGCTGGCAGGTGGCGCTCATGCTCTCCGCTCATCCACTGACTTCGAAATTTCCGATCGCTACGTGCTCGGTCAATCTCGTTGGTTGCGTACTGATAGGGTTATTCGTCGCTCTTGATGGGCGCGGGGAACCGCATACGTTGCTTCGATTGTTCTTTGTCACCGGAATACTTGGCGGGTTTACTACCTTTTCGGCGTTCGGGCTCGAGACTGTGAGCATGCTTCGAGCGGGGCATCTGTTCGACGCATTCCTGTATGTGTTGGTGAGCGTCGTGCTTGGGGTGTGTGGTGTCTTTGCCGGGCTGTGGCTCGGGGCACGGGCGTGAAGAACGTAGGCGAAAGGCCGCTACCTCCCTCGACCTCTCCTCAATGATACTTGGTCAAAAGCCGCTTCAGAATCGCATTTTGTTTTTTGAACTGCTCCAGATTTCTCTGCATCTCAGAGAGAGCCTCGAGCGCCTGTTCCCTGTTCTCCTCGGAAACTGAGTGCATCTCGGGCGATGTAGCCTCGAGCTCCTCCATTCTCTTCACGAGCTCGTCGAGTGGAGCTAACGGGTCCTCGTTCTCGTGTTTCTCCGGACGGAGGTGCGAGATAACAGCCCGGCCTTCGGGGCGACTAATCTCGATCTCAATACAATCTCGGAGCCTAGTTGTTTTATCCGACGAGAACTTAGAAGGCATGGCTCAGCTTCCTCATGGGCGAAAAAACAGATACGGCAGGATGCCATAAGGTGTAAGCAAGAGGTGTTCTCGTTTAAGTAGTTGGTATCGCGCGCTCGAGAGCGGCAGAATGTGCCCAGCTTGATATCGGATGGCACTATTTGCCGTGTTTGCAGGCAAACCCCCTTTTTCCAAGCCCCTCGGTTGCGTACAATCATGGGGATTTATGAGTTCTGAAATTTTTGCCCTCATTCCGCTTTGGTACGTCGCCTTTTTGCTCAGCACAGTGTGTCATGAAGCTGCACATGCTCTGGTTGCAAAGTGGGGTGGTGATTTGACTGCGTATGCCGGAGGACAGGTGAGCCTGGATCCGGTGCCTCACGTCAAGCGCGAGCCGTTTGGATTGGTGGTGATTCCCTTGGTGACACTTTTAACATCCAACGGCGCGAGCATGTTTGGATGGGGAAGTGCACCATTCGATCCGTTCTGGCAAATCCGCTATCCACGACGAGCAGCACTCATGGCGCTTGCCGGGCCCGTAACCAACTTTCTCTTAGCTATTGTGACAGCGGTATGTATGCACATCGGCCTCGCGCAGGGGATGTTTCAAGTTCCAGCAGTCTTGGCCGGCACGCAGTTGGTCAGCGCCGTGAGCTCCTCTGGAATAGTTGATGGCCTCGCCACGTTCCTCAGCATCATGTTCATCCTCAACGTATTGTTGGGCACGCTCAATCTCCTTCCGATCCCCCCGTTGGACGGTTACTCGGTGCTGGGGCTCTTCTTACCTGAGGAGATAACCCTGAAGATGTTAAACTTCGCGCGCTCGTCGGGATTCTCTATCTTCGGAGTCATCCTGGCGTTTCAATTTTTCCCGTACGTGGCAAGTCCTGTGCTCAAGGTCGCAGTACGGTTACTCTACATGCCTCTGGTGTTTTAACCGTCTGTGGAGCTTGCTTCTCTGCTGCGAAATTCGACCCTCGGATATCCCCGGACTGCGAATCTCTCAGAAAAAACCAGTTTATCTCGGGCCCTTTAAGTTTCGTCTCCTGATTGAATCTGTCGCAATCAGGCGGAAATGCTCTTGTTGTTTGGTTGAGATTTAGCGCAAAGGAGCTCCGCTGTATCGAATGATGAGGCTACCGTTGTATCGTAAGGGTCATGCCGTAGAGAGGTACCGTATATGACCGGATTCCCTAACTTCGATCCCCTTCCATCCAAGCGGGAGACACCTAAAGAGCCTACCGCTGAGAACACATCTTCGGATACTCCACTCTCGAGCCACGAGCTGCCCCAACCTTCATTATCCGAGGAATATCTGCTCGGGGCAGATACGCAGAGAATCTGTGAGGTGGTCGAACAATGTCTCGGCGATGCCGAGTTTCTCAATCAATTTAGCACCAATTGTTACACCTTGTATGTGAATGGAGGGAATCAGTTCGATTCGTTTAGCGACAGGTTGTGCCAAGCCCTCGTGATCAGCTTGGATAGATGCCGCGAGAGAGGTTTCGGCGAGCAGTACGATTCGCTGCACAAGCTATCGAGCTTGGTCGAGTTTTTTTACTGTTTGATTGAGGAGCGATCACCAGCGCCGATACCAAGCGCTCTCGATCACCTGGTGCTTGCGTGTATCGATATAGCCCAAAATTTGGCGCAGGACAGGAAGCGCTTCAAGTTCACAGAGAGCTCTGAGTATAGAGCTCCGGACGAGCTGTTATTGGATTCGATAGCGTGGGGTCACGTATATGCGCAGGCCCTAGAGCATATCTCACGCGGATTGAGTAGGGGCGACAGGCAGCAAAATGCGGAGCTGCTGGAGAAGATACAGCAACTACTCGAGATGCAATTCGCGTTGCGACATGAAGGACTTGGCCCAATTCAGTCGAATCATTACGGCGTCATTTTGATCTGGCAAAAAACCTTTCTCTTGGCCGAAAGACTAGGGGATTCGCGATTCTCGGATAGCATCCTTGATCTCGCGAAAGAATTCGTTGAGCGCAGTTTATCAGAGGAGCCAGGAGTCGTTATCTTTGAGACCGATAGCGATGACGATGCTCAAGTTAAGCTGACGGTCTCCGAGTCCCTCGAGATGTGCGAGCGTGCTGCATTGCATGCTCTCGCGAAGTGCCAGGATAACTTACAACCTGTTTCCCTGTGGAAGCGGATTCTCGATGACGGCTCCGTCTTGTCGGGAGCGTGGTGTCTTGCGCTTGTTGCTCTTGCGGATATCGATCTATCTGAGACCTCTGAGTATCTTGTGCAGTTCCTCAATCGGATTGGGCGAAGGGGAGGGATCTTGTTCGCGAGACCACAGAACAGCGAGCTAATGCACGATACGCTCATGAAGTACCTAGAAAAAACAGGAACCGCGGAAATTCTCCAGCAAGCTTTCGATCCGAGTACAGAACCCTGTGTGCAGCTCACGCGTCACAAACGAGTACTATCGATTTTTCGAATGCTGCTGGCATCGCCGCGCGAAGAGTGGGATAGTTTGGCGCTGAAAAGATTACAGTATGTCGTCGATGGCTTCGAAAACGAAGGACGCAAATAGTGTATGCAATAGGGCATGAATCATGATGAAACATAACAATATGTTCAGTTTAATAGCCTTCGTCAGTGCGATTTTGCTGGCGCCTCTACACTGTTATGCAGCAGATCCGCTCCCCTCATGGAAGGATGGAGAGATGAAGCTGGCTTTAACTAAGTTCGTGGATGATGTATCCCGAGCAGGCTCGTCAACATTTATCCCGGAATCGGAGCGCATCGCCGTATTCGACAACGACGGAACGTTGTGGAGTGAAAAGCCTATGTACTTCCAGGCTCTCTTCGCGATCGATCGGGTCAAGGCGATGGCGCCAAGCCATCCGGAGTGGAGAGATAAAGAGCCGTTTCGATCGATACTGGCGGGAGATCTCAAAACTGCGCTTTCTTCTGGAGAGGCGGCGCTGCTCGAAATGATTACTGCTACGCACTCCGGTATGACCGCTGATGAGTTTGCACGTATCGTGCGTGAATGGATCTCAACGGCGACACATCCATCGACAGGCAAGCCTTATACACAGATGGTATACCGACCGATGCTCGAGGTGTTGTTGTACCTGCGCTCACGAGGATTCAAGACGTACCTCGTCACAGGAGGAGGGGTTGAGTTCGTGCGTGTGTTTGCCGAGGAGGTGTACGGCGTTCCTCCTGAGCAGGTGATCGGAAGTAGTGGCAAGATAGCCTACGAGGTGCGTGATGGTGTTCCAACTATCGTGAAGCTCCCGGGCATTCACTTTATCGATGACAAAGCGGGCAAGCCCGTTGCGATCCATTACCAGATCGGAAGACGACCCATCATGGCGTTCGGCAATTCAGATGGGGATTTTCAGATGCTCGAATGGGTTTCCAGTGGAGCAGGCCCCCGTTTCGCAGCCATCGTGCATCATGACGACGCCGTACGAGAGTGGGCATATGACCGTACGAGTCACGTAGGCAAGCTCGATCGAGGTCTAGACGAGGCATCGCGTCGAGGATGGAAGGTGTTCAGCATGAGCCGCGATTGGGCGACTGTTTTCGCCTCGCTGCCTTAGATTGGGATGCTTTCATCCCAATCTAGCATTTACGCGGCCGCGGTTGGCACGTGCCGCACAGATGTGTGCCTCGCTGACCAACTACGATCCTTTTTATTTCGCTTCCACACCGTTGGCAGGGGGCTCCCTCACGGCCGTACACCTTGGGAGAATACATTCCGTCTTGCACCACGCCATCTCCAAAGTCGGTTCCCAAGAGCGAAACCGCTTCGGCCAAGATCTCTCGAATTGATTGATGGAGTGCCACGAGCTTCGGAGTAGGTATTCGGTGCGCAGGGGTAAGTGGGTGGATACGCGCTTTCCACAAAGATTCGTCGACGTAAATGTTGCCGAGGCCTGCGATGATGGTTTGGTCGAGCAGGAGCGGTTTAATTCGACCCTTCTTTGAGCGCGTCACGCGTTCGAGATACTCAAAAGTAAAATCATCGCTCAGAGGCTCTGCTCCCAAGCTTCCTACTACGTGGTCTTGAGATGTGCAGAGATACATGCGACCAAACTTACGAGTATCGTTGAAACGAATGCTTTTCCCGTTATCGAGGTACAGAACGACGCGGTCGTGCTTGTCGAGCGGAGCATTCGCCGAGACCACGTCTAAGCTCCCACTCATTCGAAGGTGAACAAAGAGATAGAGCGGATTATCCGTACCGAGTTCGAGCCCCACGAACTTCCCGCGACGAAAGAGCTGTTCGATGGTAGACCCTGCTATCTCACGCTCGAAGACGGCGGGTTGTTTTGATGCGACTGTCCGGTGCCACAGCACTTTAGCGCTCGTGATACCGACCCCTTCGACGCGGTCGCGCAGGTACTGCACCGTTGCCTCAACTTCCGGTAACTCAGGCATAGCAAGCTCATAAAAGAATCCACTGTGGTAGAGAAACAAGTTCCCTTTCAGCTACGAAAGCCTTCGTGAAGAAGCCATCTTTCGAGCCTCTCGAGAGTGTATCAACTTGTTATGGGTTTCTACAGGGGGAGGATAATTCGCTTTAAGCCGAAATTCACTCGCAAATTCAGGAGATTAAGAGAAAGGCTTTGCATGAACTTGCTAGCCGATATCTGGAACAGTTCGGGGATCTTTTATTAACCTTTCGCCCCACACATCCGATACTTACGGTAGGATCGACTATCGATCCGTGCATAGAGGTACTCGCCATGCGGGTCGTTCATACCGCTCAGGACAACACCTGTATCCTCGAACTGCTCATCTCTGACGACAGCATGAAACTCTTTGCGCGCGTGCAGCCACAGACCGAGCACATACTCGCTCGGGTGCAGGATCTCACTGATAAGATAGCGAGCATCACCGCGCAGGAAAGGATCGAGGTCGCTGTCGTTCAAGACATCATCAAGCAGCTCAAAGCTGGCAAAGGATGCGAGGAACGGCGCGTTGCCGTTGGGCAAGGGCCCGTAGCTGGCAAAGACGGAAAGATCGTATGGCTGGTTCGTCGCTTCAATCCGGGCAAGAAAGAGATAGCTGAGGGGTGGAAAGATAAAGACCTCGTCGACTTCTTTACGCTCGGCCTCTTCGAAAATGTTCAAGCTCAACGTGAGATAGCGCGCGTGTATAGGCCCACTCTCGGTACAGAAGGTCGTGACATCCTCGGAAAACACATCACAGCGACCCCGGGGAAGGCCGTAAATCTAAAATTAGATAAGTCCGTGACCATCAAACAGGGTAGCGAGGACGACGGGTACGATACGTTGATTGCAGAGATTGACGGGTACGTGCATGAAGAGGGTGGGTTGATCAGCGTAAAGAACGTGCTCACGATACCTGGAAACCTCGATTACGGCATGGGACACATCGATTTTATCGGTAGTGTAAAAGTGCTTGGTGACATCAACAAAGGCTTCCACGTGAAAGCCCGCGGTGACATCGAGATTGGAGGCTCGCTGCTCGGCGACAACGTCATCAGGAGTGAGGGTTCCGTTACGGTAAAGGGTTTTCATCAGGGCGGACGACAGAGCTCTATTCATGCGAAGGGTAACTACACGGTGTCTGTTGCGCAT
>JBIIOE010000176.1:0-4966 GCA_044337105.1 Bdellovibrionota bacterium
CGAGCGCTGTTCGGTAGACGTCTAGTTTTTCATAGTCGAGCATACTACTCTATTTCGGGCGGGAGCGGAAAAAGTTGCTTTTTCGGGTACGTTCACGTTCACGTTTACGTGCACGAGCACGTTGACGTGGAAAGGCGCGATTTATAGGTCAAAACAAGAGCTTACGCTATCTCCAAGCTCGCTATCACCCACTCTAAAACGCGATGAGCCTTTATTTTTTCGCGGTACTTACTGTGGAGTCAGAGCGATATCGGATTTTTCTCGACGAGAGGCAACGTCTAGGCCGTCTGTGAAGTGGTCGACTCCCTTTGAAGGGTTAGAAAAGAGCAACAACAGCGCGAGGTAGGCCCAAGGAACCCAGGCGTAGAACTGTTGTGGAAGCGCCCAGATATTTGAGCCGATGATGGCGATAGCTTGTATTCCCGCTAGCAAAAATACACATGCCAAGATGCGCACTCTGTCGCGTAGTGTGTACAGCGCGCAGACCAGCGCTATCTGACACAGCACTAACACCGACTGGTCGAAAACCCATCCATAATTGCTGGTACCGAGAGACAGGCAGAGGAGGGCGGGGGTTATTACTTCCCACCGAACTGAATGGCAGCGACGGTAAAGATACAGGGAACACATGATGAAGCTGACGAGCGGGATGGTCAGCATCGGCCAAGCCGCTAACTCCCCGGTAGTATGCTGAAATGCCAGGCGAATCCAGGTGACGATCGTGGCGGTTTGCCAGTCACTGATGTGGATTGCTTGAGTACCGGCAGTCATGGATTCCTTGCTGGCTAGCGCCTGCAGCCAATGCAGTAAGCCCGAGGGCCACAGAGCCCCACATAGCAGCACCAGTACACCGAATCCTCCGAGGGATCCCGCCAAGAATCGTGCGCGTCCCTGAGGCGAAAGCTGCTTTATCCACAACGCTCCCGGAACGATGAAAAGGAAGAAGAGATGAGGTTTGAACGTAAGCGGAAGAAGCGATAGTCCAGCTAGCAAGAAAGCCCCGAGGCTCTGAAAGTAAAGAAAGAGCGAGATACTGGCTGCGAATAGAATGCCCAGCTGCCCCATCTTCATGGACTGCAAAATCGGGAAAAAAAGCGTAGTCGCTAGTACGCACACGAGCGGTCGTGGAACATAGGTGCCGAGACCGCGAGGTGCTGTCACGCTGATGGTTAGTAGTAATACCACTTGAAGTCCTAGCCACACCTCCGCGGATTGTTCGAACGGAAGCGAGAGAACCGGCGAGAGCGCCAAGAATGTCCAGGGTGGGTTCCAAGAGAAGATTAAAAAGTCCGGTATGCCGGTCAGGGAATATTGGATCTGGGCAAGAAGGTTTGCGTCGTAGGGGTTTGCTCCTTGTCGCATCAGTTGCCAAGCGGACCAATACTGTACGAAGTCCGTTGTTCCTGGGCCTCCCGGAGTGAGGTTGCAGATACTCGTCATCGCAAAGAGAAAGACGAGGGTTAATCCGACCAGGGCGATTCGACGCATGCTAGACATGAGAGCAACGATATCGCGGGGTGTCCTATACCGGAAGTCACCCTTTTGGCGTGGTCCAGGGAGGAGAGGATTATGCAGTAGTCAGCAGGATGACTCGAACTCGGCCAAGAAAGAAGAAATAGCGGCCTTGATTGAGGAAAGGCTTCTCTGTTTTCTCTGTGATGCTACACTTGCGTAGAGGACAACGATTGACGGGAGTCTAGAACTGGTCTCAAAAGTAGCTTCGTAGCGAGGTTGGCGAGATGCGAGGCGAGACGAGGAAAACGAGCAAAAAAACCGGAGGTGTATCCACTGAGATACACTGAGGATTTTTTTGCGAAGTTTGACGAAGTCGCACCCCGCATATCGTCAACCGAAGCAGAAGATACTTTTGAGACCAGTTCTACTAGACTCGGTCGCACTGGAGGTGCTGATGACTGCCAACCCCCTGATGAACACATATCGACGCACCGCTATAAATTTCGAGCGGGGAGAGGGCGAATATCTTTACGACACTGAGGGTCGCCGCTACATCGACCTTCTCTCGGGAGTCGCCGTTGTTGGAGTGGGGCACGCAAACCGGCGAGTGGCGGCAGCTGTGGCCGAGCAGGCTTATAAGCTCATTCACGTATCGAACTATTTCGGCAATCTTCCCTTGTGGCAGCTAGCGGAGCGTTTGCAGCGATCTACCGGTGGATGGGGGCGAGTGTTCTTTTGTAACTCCGGCGCAGAGGCGAACGAGTGCGCTATCAAGCTTGCCCGTAAGAACGGGGCGGGCAAGCGATATCGAATACTCGCAGCGGAGGGTGGTTTTCACGGTCGCACACTTGGCGCGCTGGCTCTTACAGGGCAACCCGAGAAGTGGCGTGGTTTCGAACCTATGTTGGAGGGGTTCATTCATTGTCCATACAACGACCTTGCGGCGTTCTCTGCAGCGCTCGATGATTCTGTCGCCGCGATCTTGGTTGAGCCAATTCAGGGCGAACGGGGTGTGATACCCGCGACGCCGGAATTCCTTCGAGGTCTTCGTGAGCTGTGTACGCGTGCCGGCATCCCCCTCATCTTTGATGAAGTGCAAACTGGGATGGGACGCACTGGAGAATGGTGGGCTTTCCAGCACTTCGGCGTCAAGCCCGACATCTTTACGTCGGCAAAGGGATTGGCAAACGGCCTGCCGCTAGGAGCGTGTATTGCAGACGAGCCGTTTGCCTCTATGCTCGCCCCTGGTGATCACGGTACTACGTTCGGGGGTGGAGCTGTGTGTTGCGCAGCGGCGCTGGCAACCTTCGAGGAGATAGAGGAACGGGAGCTGTTGAAAGAAGCGCAGCGTAAGGGAGAGCTGCTTGCGACCTTGCTTCGTTCGATTGGGCAGATTAAGGAGGTTCGCGGGATCGGTTTGATGCGTGCCGCAGTGCTCGAGCGTCCGATCGCGCCGACAGTTGTCTCGAACGCCTTGGAGCGCAGGGTAGTTGTCAATGCCACGTCTGATTCGGTTCTTCGGTTTGTGCCCCCTTTGGTGATCTCCGATGAGGCTTTGGAGGAGGCTGTAGCAATACTTGCTGATACCTTAGCCGGAATTAGGGAAGCAGCTTGATGGTGTAGGGTGCTTCGTTACCTTCTCTGTACACTCTTCCCAAGATACGGCGTGGTTGATACAACGCTCGAATGATTTCAGCCGCACAGTTTGACAAATACGCCGCTTATTCCGCCGCAGTGCAGTCAGCCCACTACGATGCCCGTTTTTTAAGACGAGTATACCGAGAGCTCGTACAAAGTGAGCCGTCTGTCATGCGTGAGGATTTCTGCTCGACCTTCGAGTTGTGTTGTGAGTGGGCCAAGCTCGATGACGAGAAGCGCGCTATCGCGCTTGATATCGATTCGGAGCCTCTCGAGTACGGGAAAGCTCACTATCTGACTGATCTTTCCGCGGCGGCTCAAAAGCGAGTTCGGGTGCTGGAGAGAGACGTGTTGGCTCCGCGAGGCCCTCGAGCAGATATCATCTGCGCACTTAATTTCAGCTACTTTGTATTTCGAGAGCGTGCAACGCTTCTGAAATACTTCCAGCAATGTCGTCGCGCGCTTAATCCTGGAGGGATATTTGCGGTGGATGTCTTTGGTGGGCCGCAGTACGGAGAGCCGTCGGTCGATACCAAGAAGCTCCCCGGATTCGAGTACTTCTTCGAGCAGGAGTTCTTCGACCCGATCTCAAATCACACTCGGTTCCACATTCATTTCAAGCAACGAGGAGAGCGGAATCGAAGAAGGGCTTTTTCGTACGATTGGCGTATGTGGAGTATCCCTGAGATCCGGGACCTGATGTCGGATGCTGGCTTTAGGCAGGTTGCTGTGTATTGGGAAGGTACAGGGCGTAACGGTCGTGGAAGCGGGAAATTTCGTCGCCGGGAACAAGGTGAGTCGTGCTGTATCTGGGTAGCCTACGTTATTGGTATTTCGTGACTTGGAGCGATGACGAAGTTGTCAGGGAATGCAGCGACGAAGCCTTCAGTGTGAAGTCTTCGTCGCTAGTAGTGGTGAATGTACTGCTAAGGAACGAGGCAAAGCCTACCCGTCGCGAGAAAATCGGAGAGCCCGATACGCCCGCTTGTTCAGCGTGGTAGGGTTCGCCGCGCGTTTCTAGCGATTGTTTGCATTTGGTCTTCGAGCGGCGAAGCCCTGCGATATCAAAGCAACAGCGCGGAGCAGGTGTCGACGTAGAGTCGGTAGCTGCGCTTCAGCAAAAGCTCTAATCTCCGGGTCGGTTCCAGCGCGCACCTCGTTTTGGAAGAGGCGGATTGTTTGCTGGTGATCGATGATCATTTGCTCGATGTAGATGCGATTGAAGGCTCGACCCTGCAGAGTGTTGAGGGTTTCGTTGGCCACGAGGTGCAGGGGATCTGAATCGGCCTTAAGTGTTACGCCCTTGGACTGAGCTAACGCACTCAATAGAGCCGCTGCGCTAGAGTGGTCTTGTACCATGGTAGTGGCGAAGTTTCTAATAGCAGACCGAGAGGAGTTCTCGCTCGCATTTTGAGAAAGCAGGATCTCGCCGGCGTTGAGCTGCGCAGCCGCCACTAGAAAATTTTGGTCGATGGATGCAGGTGCTGCTGTTGGTGCGGGCGTTTGGGCCTGTGCAGACACACTGGCGACCACACACGCTGTTAAGGCCATGATCGTGATAAAGACGGACTTCATAGTTAGCTCCCCCTGTTTTTTCGTTTCGAGCTGCTGGCGAATCGCTTGAATGCAAATTCTGAAAGGCTCTCGAATGAGTGCACACCCTACGGAGCGCTTAGCAGGAAAGAACATGATTTGTGGCAGCGCATAAGCTCACCGTTGGCCCGTTTTGCCCCTTCGAAGTACCAAATCTTAAAAAAATCGGCTCATCGCGTTTTAGAGTGGGTGATAGCGAGCTTGGAGATAGCGTAAGCCCTTGTTTGACCTATAGATCGCGCCTTTCCACGTGAACGTGCTCGTGCCCGTAAACGTGAAC
>JBIIOE010000006.1:0-63378 GCA_044337105.1 Bdellovibrionota bacterium
TTTTTCGGGTACGTTCACGTTTACGTGCACGAGCACGTTCACGTGGAAAGGCGCGATTTATAGGTCAAACAAGGGCTTACGCTGTCTCCAAGCTCGCTATCACCCACTCTAAAACGCGATGAGCCTTTTAAATGATAGGCAACCGAGACACCGGTTATTCCCCCACCGATCACAAGCACATCAACACTCAAATTCGTGCTGATACTCGGAAAGGCAGGGTACTCTCTCATCTGCCAAAAAGACTGCATTTACGAACGAGCTCCGGCTATCCGTGTGTCGTGTCGTGTCTCGCTGATCATAGCTCGCACCAGGGAGGCCAGCGCGACGCCACCACCTACAATCATGAGACCTGATACGACAGGATGGAGCGAGGCTTGCGTATACACACTGCTTTCCATGGCAGCCCTCACTTCACCTCCGCGCTCGCGAAAATCCTGGCTGGCATGCTCGAGAGTGCTCGGCGCTCCCGCGCGCGCAGGACGACCGGAGTGCTGCATACGGACCGCTGTGCGTTCATAAATGTAGTCTCGCAGGCGCGGCACGTATCGACCTGCCATAGACATGAGCTTCGAAAACCCACCAACGACGATTTCGGCACGAGGCACCTCTGCACAACGAAGAATTGCTCGTGCCACCACATCCGGAGAGTACATGGGTTTGGGATTGGTAGGCGCGTCCTCGAAGTAGCTCTTTGCATGTTGAGGATATGGAGTATCCACACTACCAGGCTTAATCAGAGTAACCGATACCGGTACGCGAGCTACTGCGACTTCCATCCGCAGCGCATCTGTGAAGGACTTCACAGCACTCTTGGTTGCCGAGTACATACCCTGCAAGGGAATCGCCGTATCGGAAGCCACGCTACCCATGTTGATAATCGCACCTCCTCGCGTACGAAGATGTCGGAGGGCTGTCAGGGATCCGTACACAACTCCCCAGAAATTGGTTTCGAACAGCTTCCTGAAATCCTCGACCGGAACCTCCTCGAGCTTGCCATAAATACTTACGCCGGCATTGTTCACCCACGTGTCGAAGCCACCGAACTCCTCCTCTGCAACGCTGCTTATTCGCTCTACATCGCCTTCATGGCTCACGTCTGCTTCTATGTGCACAGCCTCGCCACCATGTTGACGTATCTCTTCTTGTAAGCGTGCTAAACTCTCTTCGCTTCGGCTTGCCAAAACGAGACGTGCTCCTCGGCGAGCGGCCATTCGAGCTGTAGCGAGTCCGATTCCACTCGACGCGCCCGTTATTACTATGACCTGCTCGCTAATCGGTTTTAACTTTCTCACCTCAGTTCGCTCCTTTTCGATACCACAAATATGATTTCGGCTTGGAATACTGTGTGTCTCAGTGGATCGAAATGACTCGCCTCACATCCAACTCGCTGATCCGTAAAGAATGGTAGAGGCAGACGCAATCATTCTTGGGTCTCTCACACGATATGGAAGCGCAACCGCACTGATGCGCACCTTCCTCGATGCTACAGGAAGCCTACTTTCATCGGAGCACTTTCTTCGATCAGCATCTTACTCGCGGCTTTTCGTCCTTTTCGCTAACAGCACGAAATAGCTGCGCCTACGCAGGGAGAGATGCAAGAGAGATACAGCAAAGCCCTTCGGCCTTTTCAGTGGGCATATGCGCGTGATATGATGACATAAACGTCTACTATCGCTGGCTAATTACGTGAACGTGCTCGTGCGCATGAATCTATGTTGCGCAAAACGCCGCCGACCGTTCAGCCTCGAAAGAACAATACTGCCTCCCGTAGCTAATATGCATTCCGGTTGCGAAACCCATTGAACAAAGTCAGACACAATATCTTGATGTCAAGGAAGAGCGACCAGTTCTCTATGTAGTACAGATCGTACTCAATGCGCTTGTCGATTGAGGTATCTCCTCGCCATCCGTGCACCTGTGCCCATCCCGTCATGCCCGCTGGAACCTTGTGTCTCAACATGTAACGGGGTATGCGGCGGCGGAACTCCTTGATGAAGACCGGTCGTTCCGGTCGTGGGCCGACTATCGACATGTCGCCGCAAAGAACGTTAATCAGCTGCGGTAGCTCGTCTAAGCTCGTAGAGCGAAGGATCCGCCCCAGAAGCGTTACCCTTTCATCGCCGGGCTTTGTCCACCCCGGCCCACTCGCTTCAGCGTCGACCTGCATAGTGCGGAACTTGATGATCTCGAATCGCGTGCCATCGAAGCTCACGCGCTCCTGCTTGTAAAAAACGGGACCTTTGGAGTTGAGCTTCACCAGTATAGCTATCAGAACCATGAGCGGCGAAAGCACCACCAACAGAACAGTCGCGAGAGCGAGGTCGAGTGCACGCTTCGTAAAAAGATTGATACCATCGAGAGGACACCCCTGTAAGCTGATAACTGGCAAGCCCTCGAACTCCTCGATCGCGCCACCGATACTCGCAAACTGGTAAAGATCCGGGATAACTTTGATGTCGACTATCGAATCCTTGAGCTGCTCCATGATTTCGGGAAGCAGGTGATGATCCTCGAGCGGCAGCGTGACGAGGATCTGATCAATATCGGTGCGCTCGAGGAACTCACCGAGAGCAGAGTAACTCCCTACGATGGGCAAGCCACCGACCCCTCGCTTTTCGTCGCCTTCCTTGGACAAGCAACCCAACAGCTGAATACCGAGCTCCTGATGCAGGCGAAGACGACTAACGATATCGGATGCGACCTGTCCGGCACCTACAACAAGCATATACCGCAGATTGTAACCCTTACGCCGAAGCTCTCGTAGGAGAAAACGCAAAACCGAACGCTGGCACACCGTCAAAAAAGTCGCCAACGCCCAAAAGTAGACGAATACCAATCGCGAGAATTGAACGCTCTTTTCCCTGAAAAGATAGGTCAAGGAAATCAGCAGTAGAATCGACAAGGCGTTAGCGTTCACGAGCACCCACAGTTCGCGGGTCCTTCGAACGCCTCTCATAGGCCTATAGAGCCCCATCCTTCTAAATACGAACGCCCATATCAGCCAGATGAAGACCAACATCGACGAGTAGTAGCTGAACTCAGGAACTCCCTTTTCGACAGGAATCAGATCCGTCATGAAGCGCAACCAGTACGCGATGACCCACGCCGCCGATACAACTGTGAGATCGGCAATCATGAAGAGGTACTCGAATAATTGCCGTTTCTGTTTCAGCATGAGACCTCTCGCTTGGGCACCAGACGCTCCACTCTCATCGACCCCTCGGATAAGGTTGGCCCTTGTCCCGGATAAATACCGATCCGTGTGGCAAAGTCATGCCAGGATTCGAAAAAGTTCGAATACGAAAAACGGGCCGCTTGCCGTCGCGCTACCGTTGGATCGAACCTGTGCTCCTCACGGCAAAAAATGCGCACAGCATCCTCGAGGGCCGACGGATCTCCATAGCCCCTCTTTGAAATGAATACACCGCACTCCTCTCTAGGTACAAGATTCGAACGTACCCAAGGCCGAAATCCTGCTACGGAATCCCGCAATCCGCCGGCATCCACACCTATGACTGGTCGCCCTGAGGCCATACACTCCACAGGCACTATCCCGAAATCTTCGATACCCGGAAAGATCAACGCCCGACACCGCTTGTACGACTCCCACAGAAAAGCATCACTAGCATGTCCCAGGAATCGAACAGAGGGGCCGGCCTCCTTCTTCAGCTTTTCGAGCTCAGAACCACCGCCGACTATCCATAAAGGAAGATTCATCGCAGAGAATGCCCTTACTGCCACCTCAATTCTCTTGTATGGCACAAGAGCTCCAGCACAAAGGAAGAAGGGCTCCGCATATTGTCGAAAGATAGCTTCTTCGTCAGGCAAGAGAAACCACGAGGTTTCACTAGGAAGTCGCACTGGTGGCGCAATTACCTCCGCACCCCTCCCGTAAAAACGACGTATTCGAGCCGCGACGAAAGTACTAATCGCCACGAAGTGAGTAACTCGCGAGGCGCCGCGAGTGTCCCACCTTCTGAGCAACCTCAATATCGGTTGTGCTACATAGTGAGACAAGCCACGGAAGTAGTACGGTGCTTGGTCCCAGATATACCGCATAGGTGTGAAACAATAGCAGACGTGCGGCACTCCTTTGGGAATCTTTACATTTTTTGCTGCAGCATGGCTAAGCGAAATCACCAAGTCGTATCCCGAGAGGTTCAATGACGCCGCCGCAAGCGGATACAGAGGCAGGAAGGAGCGATAGCGTTTGGCAATACCAGGAATCTTGTCGAGGATAGAGGTCCCGCGAACTCTCGCATCTATCTGAGGTGAAGTCGTCCCAGGCAGATGCACCAGGGTGAATATGTCCGCGTGAGGGTATAGACATAGAAAAGCCTCCAGGCACCGCTCTCCACCCCTCATTCCAGTCAACCAATCATGTACGAGCGCAACTTTCATGCGATCCTCTTAGGCGCAAGCACCCCTTTGTATACGTCGAGGACTCTCGCGGCTGTGCGAGCACAGGAGTATACCTCCAGATGCTTGAAAGGAATGACTCGTTGACTAGCGACACCTCTGGATATGCCCTGCGCCATAGCTGCGGCTAGAGCTGGAACAGAAAAGTCTTTCGCGACCACATCAGACTCGGTGACCAATTCCTGCAATGCAGGCACCGGCCGACACACCACTGGAGTGCCGCACGCCTGCGCTTCGAGCGCTGGTAAACAGAACCCCTCCAAGAAGGAGGGCACAACTAAGGCTGTAGCTTTACGATACAACGCCGCGAGTTCGTCGCGAGAGACCGGGCCGGCGATGTGCACACCTTCGGTCCCACTAATTCGAGCAAGAAGCTCCGAACTATTGAGAATCTCCTCTGTTCCGTATCCCGCTAGAATCAATCGGGGACAGCGCGACCCCATCTCGGACCATGTGTCGACGGCCCGGTAGGAGCGATAGGCTTCAATCAGATCCAGAAGTCCCTTGTGCGGCTTCAAAGTGGAGAAGACCGCGAGGAAGAACGGGGTCAATTCGCCGTAACGACGTCCGGCATGAGAATTGAGTGGCCCTTCTCCAAGAAAGGAGGGCACACCGTTGGGAACGCATATGACCTTGGATTCCTCGACACCACATAGGTCCAACACTGCGTGCCGAGTTTGCTGGCTAACTGCAATTACCTTGTCTGCTCGTCTCACGGCGGATCGTATGAGCGGCCGAGCAACCCATGGGTAATAGAATTTCTCCGGATGGTGGATGTGAATTAGGTCATGAATCGTAACTACTGTTGGTATCGAGATTCCAAAAGGCAGGGTGTAGTGCGGCGCGTGAAACACGTCGAACTTCGATACGTTCAATCGCCGTCCCATGAATAACATCTCGTCGATGGAGTAAGTGCCCGCATCCTCCACGAGCCAGCGTACATCGGACGAGTAATCTACACGCTCCTGTGCTCCTGGTCGGGCTATCAGAGTCACCTCTGCACCGCCAACCTCCAGAAGACCACGAACCAGATTGTCAATGTATACCCCTATCCCACCATCTCCGAGCTTACGCCCATCGATAACGATACGAAGCGGCACTGCCTTATCCTGGCGAGGGGCGGCTAATTCGCTACCTTGCGGTTCCACTGTGAACTACTGTCCGCCTCTAAACCGGAGAAGATCCTCCGAACCACATAAGTCTTTTTGCTTTGAGATTCATAGTAAGTTCTGGCTAAAACCTCAGCAAGGAGACCAAAGACCAAGAACTGCAATCCGATTATCACGAGCATCACGCCCAGAGCCAACATAGGCCGGTTGCCCATTGGTGTGTGCATGAATAATCGTTGATAGGTGAGCACAGCCAATATGAGCCCGCCGAGGAGACTCGAACCGATCCCCACGAGCCCAAAAAGGTGAATCGGTCGCTTCGAATATCCCAAGAGGAATTTGACCGTTATCAGATCCAGAATTACGCGAATAGTTCGCGAAATTCCGTATTTCGATTTCCCGTACTTACGCTCGCGGTGATTAACCGGCACTTCGACGATACGAGCGCCCATCTCATTGGCAAGAGCTGGAATGAAGCGGTGCATCTCACCGTACAGACGGAGCCCGCGCGCTATCTCTCCTGTCATGACCTTCAATGTGCACCCATAGTCGTGAAGAGCGACGTTGGTGGCTTGGCTGATGATGCGATTAGCGATCATGCTCGGAAGGCGTCGGCTCAAGAATTTATCTCTACGCGCTTTGCGCCAACCAGCTACGAGGTCGTATCCCTCTTCGAGTTTTGCAACCATTTGAGGAATCTCAGCAGGGTCGTTCTGGAGATCTCCGTCGAGCGCGACAACTATGTCGTAGCGAGTGTGATCGAAGCCGGCAGCCATGGCAGCCGTTTGGCCGAAGTTACGTCGAAGCTGAATGAGCCTGAAGTGGGGATCCTGTGCCGCGCAGTGAACAAGTCGCTCTACTGTCGCATCGCGAGAACCGTCGTCGACGTAGATCACCTCGTACGGCCGCCCCATCTTCTCCAGAACAGAGGTAATCTCGCAGAACCCCTCCGCGACATTCTCCTCTTCGTTGTACACTGGAATAACTACCGATATGCCCTGCATATCCCCTCACCGATACAAACAATGCCGGCGAAGTCTATCATAGCCTTGCAGCCAAACCCAGCGCCGCCAGCCTCGAGGCAGCTCATCTCGCCCCGAATCACACTTGCAACCACTTGAAATAACTCAAATAACAGGCAGCGAGCCGCCACAGAAAATACCTCTGAGAGAGGTAAAGCTCGCACCTAGAGCGCACGGCCACAGTGCGTCGATTGGTGTCGTATATGCCTCAATTGATTACTCATTTCGTCAAGATTCATACGCTATGAGTCAACCATGCTGGGCTCAACTCGCGCTTCAAGGGACCCTTGGGTTCTGCGTACTTTTGTCGGGCTAAGCACTTCGGCCCCCGTTACAACTGCAAACACTTCAATGGAGGGCGCCTTAGTTTCCCCTTATATAACGACCTCTTTGCCCAATTTCCTTCTGAGTACTGCTATCTGGCCCGAGTGCATGATTTCATGGCTCCCAATCATCAGAAATATAGAGCCGATGGTAGGCGCGTACGAACGCATCGCTTCGGGGCCCGGAGCATCGAACTGCTCTTCCGAGAACTGAGTCAGTAAACTTCGAGTAGCCTCGCGCACTCGCATCATCAAAGCCAGGTACCCTTCCTTCGAGAGAAACTGTTCGGAAGCGTTATCATTCGCCGCCTCCTTGGAATGATGCTCGGCGAATCGAGGAGGCAACTGTGGAGCTACACCTGCGCGCACACCCTCAATCATCGTACACTCTGAATGCAAGAGATGCCCGAGCTGCCACGCTATATGGTGGGCACCTGGCACTGGACGAACGAGAAGTTCCTCGTCAGAAAGATCCCTCAAGTACGTAGTTGTAACGAAGCGAGCCGTGTCCAACATCTGAATAATTACGTCGTGAGCTCTCATAGATACTCCATAAATCACACCAGGCGTTTCCTCTGATCCTCGCTCAAAAGAGCGCATTCCGAAACCCGTCCGAATACACGATATCGCACGAGAGCGACACAGCCGTACACCCAATCGCGAACGAAGCGTGGCACCAACCTCAACACTTGCAGCCACGAATACGGCGCTGGCAGCGTCTTCAAGACGAAGAGCACCGCATCGCTCCGCCTATATATTTTTGTTCCGTCATAAACCAATACAGTGCTGGCTTGGTCTCCTCGTATGTCGAACTGATCGAGCAGCTTGTGAGCAAGCTCAGAACGATTAGAGGTAAAATAGAGCGCTGCGCGCGTGTCTCTGTTCAGCACCCATACTACCCAGCGATTGCACATAGCGCATTCGCCGTCGAAAAGAACTAACGGATTGGGTATCTCTGCGAGGGTCATGCGTATACGATACCGCTTATTCGATACAATCGGCTAGTCACACTTAGCGACTATCCCTGCTGGAGATTACGCTGATTGTGCCGTTCTCGAAGAAATCAGAGATCTCTTCCTCTCTACTAAATCCACCAAGAGCTGCTCGTAACGCTCGACGATGGCGTCCCATGAGTACCGGTCTTGGGCTCTCTTTCGCGCACGTTCTCCATACTCAGCAGCGAGCTCTGGATTAGCCAAAAGCTCCTCAAGCCTCGCAGCTAGTGCGACAAAATCGTTCTTTGGGAAACTCACTCCCGCATCCGCTATGACTTCGAGATTCTCTGGGGTTCCGTTCACTACGACGCAGTTCCCATAAGACATCGACTCAATCAGGGCGGGATGAGTCCCTCCAACTTCGGTAGCCTGTACGTACAGGTAACAGTTACTTTGAAGCTCCTCGTAAGCCGCGCCGAACTGAAAGCCTGTAAACACCACTTTGGCAGACGCGGCCGCACGCAAGCGTGCTTTGTACTCCGTGGCATACGGAGCATCACCTACTATGACGAGTGGCTTATCGGTGCGGAGGCGATTGTATGCTTCAATGACACCTAGAGCATTGTTCTCGGGCTCAAGACGACTGACGTAGAGAATATATTCCCCTGAACGAAGGCCGAACTGCTCCAGGACAGCTCCCGCTGGCCTCTCAACGGGATGAACGCCGTACGGAATCACCTCCGATGCGCATCCGTAGGTGTCGCGATAATACTCAGCTATAACTTCGGCATCAGAAACGAGCCTAGTCGCGAGCACAACCGAGCAACGCTCCCCAAGCAGATACCACAACTTGCCGAACGCATTCCATTTGGCTCGATTGCGCTCGATACCATCAACATTTATCAAAAGAGGAATTCTCTTGAGTAACAGTATAGGAGCGAGCGGGCTGTTTGCGGCGTTACACAACAGCGCAGCGTCACACCTCTGAAAGAGCATATCGATGAAAGACGAAAGCGCATGCAGGGGCGTCTCTAAGTATTTGTGAAAGATAGTAGGGGTCTCACGCCGTTGAACATTCAGATGAGGGGCTCGAGCGCCCCACCGTTCCCATATTTTACAGCGGCCATACACCGTTACCGTGTGACCGCGTTGCGCCAGACGAGTCGAGAGCTGCTCGGCAAAGGTCTCGAAACCGCCGTACCGAGCAGGAATTCCGCGCGTCCCTAAAAGCGCTATGCGCAAAGATCTATGTGAACTCACCTGTGACTCCCGCATGATGACCAGGAAAGATTTGATAGAGGGTGTTTTTGTTACGCGCTCTTAGTACACCGTGACGCAGGGAAACGAAACCCTTCAGCTCTAGGGAAGCGGGGCAAACCCCCTCCCTGCTGCAAAAGCGGATCTTGGGTTGCTCTTCAATTTTCGCGACATGGAAAAATCCTCAGTGGATCGCAGAGGATACACCTGCGGTTTTTCCACATCGCGAAAATCAAATATCAACCCAACCTCCACTTTCTCGCTACGGGTAGGTTTCGCCTCGATTCCCCAGGAAGCGAGGCTTGGTCCAAACGGTCACGAAATTGCCCCTTTTCGAAAACACCTCCTAACAGATACACTCTAGATACAGACCTACCTCAAAGCCGTAGTGGATTCGGAAGTTCTCCGTGCAGAACGAGGTTCTTCCGAATCGTCTACCGAGTGATAGAGGCTTGAACGGGTCAACCGCACAGAGTTACGTCCGCAATACAGTAACCATCGGCCCTTCCGGAGCCGCATGGCCATTTGCACCTCACAAACAGACCGGAACGTTCTTCTTCGAATACTGCCCAACTTCTCACACCGTCGTATGGAGCTCTGGAAATTCTCAGGAAGTCCTCGGAATTTCAGAAGCTGCAGGGGTATCGCATGGCGCTATCTTTCTGGCACATATCCACCCTTCCGACCGTTTTCGCATCGAGTCCCTGCTCGAAAGGGCACTGCGAGGAGACTTCCCGTACGTAGCCACATATCGTTGGATCAGGCCGGACAACTCCGAAATTCGCCACCTTCACATGCGCGCTGTGCTGGAGCCAGATGGCTCTGTTTTTCGCGGAATGGCTCTCGATCTCTCGTCCGAGGTAATCGGCATTAGGACCGATCCTGACCTAACCGCCACCGTTGGCGATCCGTTCAATATGCTCGGCATCGACGGCGTTGCACTCGATCTCGAATTCAAACTTCGCGGTATCTTTGCTCACCGTCAAGTATTCTCCCTGAGCTTCGGACTTCCCGATCCACGCACAGAGCGCATGCTAATCGGGCAGAGCCTACCCGAGTGTTTTTCGAGCACACCCTCACAAGAGTATGTGTATCGTGTTTTAGAGCAAGCGTTGGAGCTTTGCGGACAGGAAGTAATAGTGGAGTGGCCGAACTTTAGGGCCTCTGTACGAGCGCTCCTGAGAGATGGAGTCCCCTCAGGTATAGCCATTGCGTTGTTTGACGTTACGTACGAACAGGAGATCGCCCGGGAGAACAAAGCTCTTATTGTGCGGCTGAATCAGCTGACTGCTTCGCCTGAGCACTCCTCGGAACTTGCGAATCTGTCTCAGGAGATAGTGGGATACGCCGCACTCATCCGACGATACGCGAATGACAATCCAGTGCTACAAGACAGCGTGGATGCACTTATGTCAGCAGCACGCGCGCTGGGCGAACGTACTCGTACACTCGTTACCTTGCACACCACTGCTGCCGATGATAATCAACCTGAAGATGCAGGCATCACATCGGCGATGTCTTCCGCTGACACACTGTCCGTAGCAGAGCGTGCGCGAATACTCTTCGCGTCGGCCTCACGCGCTTCGAAGGCATCTTTGCCAGCCCTACTGAGTCAAGAAGATCTCACTACTATCGCCTGCCTTCTGGACGAATACGAAATACGATCCAAACTCACCAGTAACGAATTCGTACGGATCGTCATCTTAGATGTCCCCAGTCGTGACTTTCGAACCGCTGCCCTAATTAGAACACTCAAGAGATTCTTCCCTGCTCTGCACATAGTTTGCTTGGTTCCTGGAACTGCAACCAGTTTCTCGGATCTACAGCGATCGGGCGCGCTGCTCGTACTACCAAAGCCAGTGACCTCTCACGAACTACACCGAGTGTTGAAAGGCTTACTTGAAATATCCGGAAACGACGCGGCGTAAGTCGCGTTAGGCGAATCGCCACGACGAGCTGCTCTTGGAATCCAGCACATCCACCCCGTATTCATTCAGAGTTTTGCGAATTTCGTCCGAGCGCGCGAAGTTTTTCACAGCACGGACCTCTGTCCTCTCCTTGATCAGCGCATTCACGGAATCCGGAGTCATGGGCTCCCTACCAGCCACGCGACCTGCGATTCTCAAGCCCTCGCGCTGAACCTTCTCCAACCCATCAAAAAACAGCCCCAGAACGTTACCGAGATCCTTGAGTAGCCTGACACGGCATTGCAGGTCCGGTGTAATCTCCGCACCTTTGTCCAGGTGAGCCACGATACGCGAGCGCTCCTGCTCAAGAGCAACAAGCGCTTCCGGCGAGTTGAAGTCATTGTCCATAGCCGCCTCGAACTGCTCGATTAGCGCCTCGCACTCTGGAATGGCGTGATACGCACCAAGCGCATCAGAGCTACCGACGCGCTCGAAGAGGCGGTGAAAATCGAGAAGCGCATTCAGGTTGTCACGAAACAACTTATCGCTGACATCGATAGCAGAGCGATAGTGAAGCCGCGCTACTACGAATCGAAACGGGGCGCTGCCATACAACCCCACCCCATCTACGAAGCGGATAAAGTTGTTCAAAGACTTGGACATCTTTTGCCCATTGATATTGAGCAGCCCACCGTGCATCCAAAACCGTGCGAATGTCCCGCCTGAGTACGCCTCAGATTGAGCGATCTCGTTTTCATGATGAGGAAATTTGAGATCCAACCCTCCGCCGTGAATATCGATCGTATCGCCTAATGTTTCGTGAATCATCACGGAACACTCTATGTGCCAACCGGGACGTCCGATTCCCCACGGCGATGGTTGTGCCAACGACGTTCGATCGTCGGCTTTCCACAGAGCGAAGTCCAACGGCGAGTGCTTGTGCTTGTCGAGTTCCTTACGCACACTCTCGAACAGCATGCTCGTATTCTGATTGGAGAGCTTTCCGTAGTCCTCTTTCTTGGCGACGTCGAAGTAGACACTTCCGTCCGAAGTAGCATAGGCAAAGCCTTTCTCAATCAACTTCTGAGTGAACGTGATACACTCGGGAACGAATTCAGTGACGCGAGTCAGCTTGGTTACTGGCAGGACGTGCAGAAGATCTGCACAACGGTAGAACTCGTCGGTAAAGCGACGCGTCATAGCGATAGGATCCTCGCCACTAGAGAGCTCCTTGTCGATGATCTTATCGTCGATGTCGGTAACGTTCTGTACGAAATTCACCTTCAAGCGGCGATACTCGAGATACCGACGCACTATGTCAAAACGAGTCGCATTCAAGCCATGACCGATGTGCGAATGGTCTTGCGGCGTGAGTCCGCACACGTACATCTTCACTTCTGGCCCCACATCCGCCGAGTCGAGCGGCTCGAAAACCCTCTTTTCACCGGAGAGGGTATCGTATATCGAGATCTTTCGTGGACTTACTTTGTATTCGTGCTTACTAAACATCATACGCGAGACGGAACCTTCTTCATGCTTTACGAAGGAGACTATACCACAAAGCGCGATGTGCCTGGTACTGGAGGCTTTACCTCGGTCTCTTAGCGCACGGCCGCCTCGGGCAATGGGTTCTTATTCCGGAGCAATTCCTTGGGTATGGTGACCGTTACGCCTCGTGTGAGAGGGGTAGTAGGGCCAACCTTACGAGCAGTATGCAGCCTGGAGGCTTGTGCGCGCTTACCCGTATACCAATCCGCCAGCACAGCCAAAGTCTCGCCCGAAAAAGTCACCGTATGAATATACGAGCCGTTGGGAAGCCTCTTGAAGTGCGCATAGCGAATATGCGGAAGGGGCCTCATGCTGGCCCGAGCGGTGGCAATCTCTGGTTCTTGCTCGAGGTGCCCTACTATTCGCTCCTCGAGATTAGCCGAGACGTCGCCGGATCCAGAGGCGCTCTTATCTGACAAGGAGAAAGCATTCGTTGCTAACACGTTCCGATCTTCAGAGGAAATCTCCTCTGGTCCGACCGTGAACCAGTCGCCACTTTTTCGCTTAAAGGAGTAAACCTCCCCCTCTTCAGGGTAATACAGCTGGATCTCGGGCTTTTTGAAGATTCCCTTCGTTACGCCGATAGCGCTAGGTTGCCCTCGCCGATCAACGAACTCACGCATGGCGTCGCTGGCTTTCACTTCGTCTTCGAGCAACCGATTTGCAGGAAGGTACGGATTATCCGAGGCTAACAGCACCGGACCGCGGCCATTGAGTCGCTGAAGAAGTGGTCCACCACCAACCACCCCACCGACACAACCGAGCATCAAAAGCGCACTGCCGCAGCCTGCGATGGCGAGCTTGAAAGGGGTAGAGATCGGACGCTTGCAAGGCATATGAGTAGTGTTTGCTATGCGCGTGGCTCGAACTCGAACGAATTGAGATCGAACATAGTTCTTCTGTTGTCTAACACGGCTCCGGCTTAGACAGAAGAGCCTTTCGCTACAGGGAGGGGATCTCCTCGTTCTCTACAGACCTTGCCGAGAGATCTGTGCAAACGCTTTGTGGCCGCAGAGAGGTCGCGATAGGACTCCTCTAACCGCCTCGAGGAACTCTTTCAGTGCGACGACGTTATCGGCTTCGGATTGAGCCAAAGAGTCGAGGGACGTGCGAATCTCTATGACGCGCGCGTCTGTTTTCAGCGACACAAGAGCCTGATTTGGTCCTGAGGCTGGGCCGAAGGTGAATGCCGCGCCGCCTTCACTCTCCTCTATTACCTCCCGAGCCTTCTCTGCAATCAGCTCGCTCCGATCGGCGGAGATGCGGGCTATCCCTTGCTCTTTCGGCTGGGGCTTTCCTCGTACGTTCGAACCGCACTCTATGAAAACCCCGCTCGGAACACTTCTGTACTGCTCAAACTCCACAGTTCCGCTGGTTTCCTGACTGAGGTACAGCTGGTACGAAACAGCTGGGCCTTCTTCACCTACTCCCCACAAGAGGCCACCCGCGCACGCATTGAGCGCAAGCGCTAAGACTGGCAACACTAGCAGAGGAGAAACCAGCCTCTTCGAAAAAGTAGTGTACTCAGCCCCTGCTCGAGTTCGATGAATCATACGGTGCTCACTCTTAAGCTTACTTTACCGGAGAAGTATCCAACTTGCCCTCGAACTCCTTTTCGATCGACGTGGCGCGCTCACTGGCAGACTCCCATGAAGCCATCACGGCATCAAGTTCACGTTTGAGATCGGCGAGCTCGTGCGTAGTAGAACGAATCAGTGCGGCGTTCCCCTTTTCGGATACATCAGCCAGCCGCGCCGAGGAGGTGGAGATCTGTGCCTCCAAGGATGTTATCCGCTCCTCACATCGCTCGATCTCTTTCCTGATAGGTGTGAGCAATCGCGACCGCTCTTGCAGGAGCTCGGCCTTCTCTTTTTTGACATCCTTCCCGCCACCTTTGTTCTTTTTATTCTTACGGACGGAAGCGCTCGGATCGACCCCTTGTTCCTCGTCCCATCCTACACTTTCAAGGAACTCCTCGTAGGTTCCCTCGAACACGAAGGGAGCATCACCTTGGAATACGACCAGGCGGGTTGCCAAGCGCCGAAGGATTTCCTCACTGTGAGTAACGATGAAAACTGCGCCTTCAAATTGCTCGAGAGCATCAGTCAAGGCGTCGACGGACTCCACATCGAGATGGTTGGTGGGCTCGTCGAGCAAGAGCATATTGGAAGGGGTTGCGAGGATCTTTCCGAGCACGACACGACTTCGCTCTCCCCCCGAGAGCACACTGATTTTTTTGAGCGCATCATCGCCCTCGAACATCATGCAACCGCAAATTGCGCGGACTGCCGTTCTCGATAGCTTGGTGTTCGTGAGGTGAATCTCTGTTTCGATGGTATTAGTGAGATCCAGCGTAGTCGTATTCGTCTGCGCAAAGAAGGATGCTCGCGTGTTGGGGCTGATTACTATCTCGCCACCCACTGGCTGCAAATCTCCTGCCAGGAGTTTCAGCAGCGTTGACTTGCCCCGCCCGTTCTTACCGATGACCGCGATACGGTCCTTCTTTCCCACTGCAATGCTGAGATCATCTATCAACGGACGGTCCATGCTTGAAAAGCCGAATGAGAGTCCCTTGATCTCCAAGGGAAATCGCCCAGGAAAATCGGAATACACGAACGAGAAGTCGAGCGTTGCCTCCTCCGAAAGCTCCCCGAGCCGCTCTATCTTTTCGAGCGCCTTCACACGCGATTGAACGACGGTTGCCTTGCTTGCCTTGGCACGGAAGCGATTTATGAACGCCTCCATCCTCTTAATCTCTTTCTCACGACTCTGCCGGGTCTTCTCGTAGATCTCCTCGTCCTCGGCTATGCGAGCGAACAATTTATCTGAGTTTCCCTCGAGTTTACGGATGCCAGAGCGATAGATCAGCGCGCTGTGAGAGCTTACAAAATCGCAAAATGCTCGATCATGCGAGATGACGATCATCTCGCCGGGCCACGAGCGCAAGTATCGCTCAAGCCAACGAAGCGAAACGATGTCGAGATAGTTGGTCGGCTCATCGAGCAGCAGGAGATTAGGCTCCGAGAGAATAAGCTTCGCCAAGTTGATGCGGATCTGGAATCCTCCAGAGAGAGCGGTGGGCGAAAGCTCCAGCTCTGCTGGTGTGAACCCCAACCCTTCGAGCACTATCTCTGCCTTGTAGCGCTCGCTGTCAGGATCCGACAAAGCTGTGCACGCCTCCTCAATTACCGTTGGAGCAGAGAACGATATGTGTTGCTTCAGATACCCGATTCGATACCCACGTGGTGTGCTAACATCTCCACTATCTGGGCTCTCGTCTCCTGCGATGATCTTGAGTAGCGTGGATTTTCCGGAGCCGTTTCGGCCGAACAGGGCCACTCGCTCGCCTGGAGCAACTGTCAGGGTCGCGTCCGAAAAGAGCGCGCGCTCTCCAAAATGCTTCTCTAAACTATTAACCTGTAACATCGCAACATCCGTAAGATCTTCCTTTTGTTCGGCTGTATGGATACCCGATCGCAGCGAAAAAGGAAAAGGCGCCGCGTTTTTTGTAAGCTTTAGGCTCCTAGCAAAACCCGCTAGGGAAGCGAGGCACCCTCCCCGGTCGTTGCTCCTACCAACGCCTTGAGCGTCTCTAGGGTATCAGCTTCCGCTGCTGGTTTGTCGCGCCGCCACCGAGCAATACGGGGAAAGCGGACAGCTATGCCCGATTTGTGGCGCGAAGATGCTTGAATGCCTTCGAAAGCTATTTCAAAGACCAGCGAGGCTTCCACCGTGCGTACCGGACCGAACTTCTCTCGCGTGTGACTTTTTACGAAGGCATCAACCTGCCGTATCTCGGCGTCCGTCAGGCCGGAATACGCTTTGGCAAACGGCACCAAGGCGTCGCCGTCCCACACACCGAACGTGTAATCAGTAAAGAGATCGGCGCGGCGACCGTGGCCCTTGTGGGCGTACATCAAAACACCATCGACCGTGAACGGCTCAACCTTCCATTTCCACCAAGCTCCACGCCGTCGACCGACACCATAAGGAGAACCACGACGCTTGATCATCACTCCTTCTGCAAGCATCTCTCGCGAGCGAGTACGCTGCTCTTCAAGCTCACTCCACGAGGAGAACTCAATTACGGGCGACACAAGAAGGCGAGGTTTTTCAGAACTGAAACCAGCGACAACCTCACGCAGGAGCGCTCTACGCTCCCGAAAAGAGCTCTGCCGGAGGTCTGACCCCTGAAACTCCAACACGTCGTACGCAATGAAAACCACCGGGATCTCCAACATCAATTTCGGCGAAACTCGGCGCCTGTTGAGGCGCTGCTGAAGGAGCCCGAATGTTGCAGGCCCCTTTCCGTCCCAGGCGAGCACCTCACCATCGAGCACAGTACCGTCTGGCAGCTTCTCTCCAAGCTCGCCTAACTCAGGAAAACTTTCTGTGATCAGCTCTTCGCCTCGCGACCACACGGCGCTCCGACCAGCTCTGACGACAATCTGTGCGCGAATCCCATCCCACTTCCACTCTGCGGACCAATCGCTAGGCGACCCCAAGTCATCGAGCGGCATATCGAGGGGATAAGCCAAGAAAAAGGGATAGGGCGTCATAGACACCTTCCCCTCAGCTCCATCCAGCTTAACATCAGAGAGATTAGCCCAGGAGAAGGCGCCGGGTTGGTCGAATCCCATCAGCCTGTGGGCAACGGTCCCTTCGTCTCCACCAACCACCGCGGCCACAGCTTTGCACACTATCCCGCGCGATACTCCGATACGTAGACCGCCAGTCATGAGCTTGTTGAACACGAGGCACTGAGAGGCCGTCATGCGTTTCCACATAGCTTCAATCGTTGTCTTGCGAGTCTCTACCGGAGCGCCTTTGATCGATCGCAAGAGGTCAACCCACTCCCGAAGGGACTCCCTTTTACTCTCGCCGTCTGTAGTGGTAGCGCCTTTTGTTACGAGAAGAGCGGTCGTCTCCGCCAGATCACCCACTACATGATACGACTCCTCCAGTAACCACAGCGGAACACCGGCACATTCCGCAGCCCACTCGCGAATCTCACGAGAACTGACAGCGCGCTCCAATTTGCCGCCTCGTAAAATATGCACAGCCCAACCAACATCAGCCTCGTCTGCGGTCGAGAGATACTGCGTAACAAGCTCAACCTTTCGCAAGGTTTTCGTGGTGTCACCGAGTTCATGATACAACGCGACGAAGCTCATCATTCGTGCCCCTCGTGATCTGCGCCGTAATCAGTTTTTAATTCGTCTGCCGCTATGCCAAGCGAGCAGAGCCAACGTGCGAAGTGCGCGGTATACCCATGAGTCAGCAGCACTCGCTCTGCCTGAGTAGCCCGAACGGCCTCGTTGAGGCTCGCAAAATCGGCGTGGTCCGAGAGCACAAAGCCCTTTTCAACACCACGTCGTCGACGGATCCCACGGATCGCCATCCACCCCGAGACGACCCCCACCTCATGTTGACCGAAGCGTCGTAGCCAGGGTGAATCGATGACAGCTGGTGGCGCAATCACCAGAGCACCCTGAGCTTTTGTCTCGCCAGTTGCACACTGAATACCTGCCGGCGTTAGCCCTAGCACCTCATTGATCGCCCACACTGATGGATGAACGAACACCGGCCCTATGGAGAGATCGAGGTGTTTTATGACCCTCTGAGCCTTACCCAACGAATACGCGCACAGGATCGAGCTGATGCCTTTTTCGCGGTTGCCTCGCCACCACGAGTGGATATCTGCAAATACATGCTCTTGAGGCTGCCAGCGGAATACCGGTAGACCGAAGGTACATTCCGAGATGAAGACGTTACAACGCACAGGCTCGAAAGGAGCGCTTACGCCATCAGATTCGAGCTTGTAATCTCCGCTGAAGACCCACCGCTCACCATTACGCTCCACCAGTATCTGTGCAGAGCCCGGAACATGCCCAGCAGGATGGAACGAAAACGAGATGCCGTTGATGGTACGAACAGCTCCGTACTCAACGCCCTCTACTTGCTCCGGTCGCGTTCCCAAACGGGTATGAAGGAGTGGCACACTGGTGTGATGAGTCAGGTAATGAGTACTGCCGGGGCGAGCGTGGTCTGCATGTGCGTGCGTAACGAGCGCTCGAGCTACAGGACGCCATGGATCGAGATAGACGTCAGCATCGCGGCAGTAAAGCCCGGTAGCGGTCAACTCGAGCAAGGAAGAAGACATACCGTTCATAAACGATTGAGCTTACACGCAGCCCGACCCTGCGATGACCTGTGAAATCTAGAGCGAGCTGATGTATTTACTATACACCCAAAAGCCGCATATGGTATAAATACAATAATAATGAGTATTGAAGAAGCCCTGTGGCCAAGCGCACTCACACTAATTCTCTAGCAGGCTTTAAGTCTCACCTTCCAGTCAAGATCTGCCCGGTCTGCGATAGGCCCTTCTCGTGGCGCAAGCGCTGGCGACTTACCTGGGAGCGGGTGGTGTACTGCAGCGATCGCTGTCGACGAGGCTCGCGAACGACCCAATCATGAAACCTACTCTACGTTTGATACTTGGCGATCAGCTCAACATCGAGCACTCGTGGTTTACGAAGCCAGCGAGAGAAGCTGTTTTTCTTATGATGGAGGCGCGGGAGGAAGCCACCTACGCCAAACACCACATTCAAAAGATCGTCGCTTTCTTCGCTGCGATGCGGGAATTTGCAGCAGAGCTCCAACGCAGGGGCTTCGAGGTAATCTACCGAGCCCTGGACGACAAAGGCAATCTTCACTCACTATCAGGCAACATCGAACAGCTCGTGCAATCGGGAGCATACGGTGCATTCGAATATCAACTACCGGACGAGTACAGAGTGGATCAGGCACTCTCGAGCCTCGCTTCACGATTATCTGTACCGACCCGTGTGGTGGATACCGAACACTTTCTGACAGAGCGAGAGGCTCTACCACGGATGTTCCCTGGCCGGAAACGTTACGTGATGGAGTACTTCTACCGCGAGGTTCGCAAACGGTACGACATCCTCCTGGAAGATGGCGAGCCGATCGGGGGCAAATGGAACTACGATGCTGAAAATCGGAATCGACTTCCCGACTCGGTCGTACCGCCCGCACCGCTGACATTCGGACGAGATGTGAGCGAGATCGTCGAGATGCTCGATCGCGAGGGAGTACCCGCTCTCGGCACACTGAACCCGACGAACTTTTCATGGCCCGTCACACGCCAAGAAGCGCTCCAGGCTTTAGAGTATTTCTGCATCCACTGCCTTCTACACTTCGGCACATACCAGGACGCGATGCACACTGAGCATCGCTTCCTCTTTCACTCACGTCTTTCGTTCAGCATGAACGTCAAACTCCTCTCACCCCTCGAGATCGTGCACCGCGCTATCATGGAGTGGCAGAAGCGTCAAAACGAGATAACGATCTCGCAAATCGAAGGATTCGTGCGCCAGATCGCAGGATGGCGAGAGTTTATGCGAGCCATCTATTGGTCGCACATGCCGGAGTACAAAGAGCTCAACTTCTTCGAGCATACACGCCCCTTACCAGGCTATTTTTGGAATGCAAAAACCAAGATGAACTGCGTTAAGCACGCTGTTCAGCAGTCGCTCGAGGATGCCTATGCGCATCATATTCAGCGCCTGATGGTGACGGGCAATTTCACGCTGCTGGCAGGCATCGATCCCGCTCAGGTCGATGAGTGGTATCTCGGAATATACGCTGACGCCCTCGAATGGGTTCAATTACCGAACACCCATGGCATGAGCCAATTCGCAGATGGCGGAATCGTAGCCACAAAGCCCTATGTTTCCGGCGGCAACTACATCAGCAAGATGTCCAACTACTGCTCAGGGTGCTACTACAATCAAAAGATTCGCACCGGAGAGAAGGCATGCCCCTTTAATAGCCTTTATTGGGATTTTATGCGTCGCAATCGTGCTCGATTGGAGAAGAATCCGCGGATAGGTATGGCATATCGGACATTCGACAAATTAACCCCTTCGGATAAAGCGGCTATTGAGAAGCAAGCTGCTCATTACCTCAAGAACATCGAAGAACTATAACCAGTATGACTACCTACGACCGTTCACTACACATCTTCCGGCGCGATCTGCGCTTACACGACAACAGCGCGTTGAATGCGGCGTTGAGTTCCTCGAAGGAGGTCGTGCTGTGTTTCATCTTCAACGATGCCCAGGTGAAAGAGCATCGCTACCGCTCTGCGAACGGCCTCGCCTTCATGATCGAAAGCCTCGAGGAGCTTGATAAAGAGGTCACGTCGAAGGGCGGCAAGCTACTCTTTCTCCACGGCGAGCCTCAGACTGTTGTCTCTCGCCTGATCGCCGACCTCGGCATAGATGCGGTTTTCGTCAACAAGGACTACACACCCTTTAGTCGATCGCGTGATAAAGCCCTTGGCGATCTGTGCAAAAGCAAGGGCATCCCTTTCCACGCCCACACGGACCTACTCTTGGTGGATCCCGAGACCTTCGGAAAGGACGACGGGAAGCCCTATACTGTCTTTACCCCGTTCTTCAAAAAGGCCTCCAAGCTGACCGTGGCAGCACCAACTAGTGCGCAGGGAAAATTCGCTTCGAAGGCGTATCAAGGAGTAGTTGCGCCACGCGAATTCTGGCCATCATCGTCCGCGCCACAGCGACTCAGCTCTGGGGGTCGCTGCCACGCGCTGGCGATCCTCGATGCTATCGGGTTATTCAAGCAATACGAAGAGGAGCGAAATATCCCGGCGCTACGAGGCACAACCATCCTCGCTCCGCACAATAAATTCGGGACTGTGTCGGTTCGAGAGGTCTATCACATCATTGCATCGGCCCTCGGTGCAGGACATTCCTTGATACGCGAGGTATACTGGCGGGATTTCTTCACGCACATCGCGTGGCATTTCCCACATGTTTTCGGCCATGCATTCAATCGCGTCTATGATCGGTTGCGCTGGAACGAGAGTGAAGAGGACTTCGATCGGTGGTGTTCGGGACAAACGGGCTTTCCTATTGTAGATGCGGGCATGCGCGAGCTTGTTACCACCGGATTCATGCATAATCGTGTGCGCATGATCGTCGCATCGTTTCTCGTCAAAGATCTTCACATCAGTTGGCAGCGGGGCGAGGAATTCTTTGCCCGACATCTGACCGATTATGATCCGTGCGTCAACAATGGAAGTTGGCAATGGGCTGCTTCCACCGGATGCGACGCACAACCCTACTTCCGGATCTTCAACCCCTGGCTACAACAGAAGCGATTCGACCCAGACTGCGCATATGTCAAAAAGTGGATTCCTGAGCTAAAGGACGTTCGAAACTCAATGCTCCACACCCTTTTCGAGGAGGATTTATTCCGTCCTTCTCATTACCCTCCTCCGATGGTTGAGCACGCCAGACAAAAGATCACTGCCGAAGAGATGTTTAGAAGTTGTCTTGAACGCTGACGAGGAATTCTCGTGACGATTCGGAGACCTCTGCATAACGAAGAGCCGATCCCGGCAGGGATACCGGAGAGCGAACTCGTATTCGAGACGGCTCGATCCGGAGGTCCGGGTGGGCAGAACGTCAACAAGGTTGAGACGAAGGTGCGAGTTGTGTTCGATTACTGTAGTTCGAACGTGCTGTCGTGGAAGCAAAAATCGACACTTGCTCGCGACCCGAACATCATTCGCAGCTGCAACCCACACGGCCACATAGTGGTGACGAGCCAGCAGTACCGCTCTCAAGCTATGAACAGAGCTGCTGCCGTGAAAAAACTCATGAGCCTGCTACGGGCGGCCCTCGAGCCGAAGATTGAGCGCGTCAAGACAAAGACCCCTCGGGCAAGCAAACAGACGAGGCGACAAGGCAAGTCTCATCGAGCTCACACCAAAGCCTTACGCAGATCTCCAGGGAAAGAGGATTAACAGTCGGCTAAGAAGGCGCGGCAAGCCCCTCACTGCTGCAAAAGCGGACTTGGGTCACTCACCGTTTAGGAACTCGCACCATCGGTGACAACACCCCACCAGCCGCCGATACCTGACAACTTTGCACCTTCTTTGTTCGCTTAACGTTGAAGATGAAAGCCCCGTCCCTCAACGTAGTGTAGCGGCCGACCTGTTTTCCCGAGCAACTAAGCGACACAAGACGCTCCCCGAGACCCAGACCACCTGCATCAAATGCATTTCCGAATAGCGTGATGGCCTTCTTCTTGAGCACTCTACGCAAGGTAAGCCTGGACACGACAGCACCTCCCGTTCCTCCTGGGGTATTAGTTGGCTGAGGTCGTACGCCACCCGAGGGGCGAGGGGTTGGCGTCGCCGTGGGCGCATTTGCTGCGGGAGTTGGCGTCGGTGTTGGCGCACCAACAAGGGCCTGTATCGCCGCCGCCCCATCGACCCTTCCACCGGTCGAGACCTTCTCTCGCATGCCCGCCCGCAAAATGCTTGTGCCAAGGATAACGTCACGTATGTCTGTGTTAGAGCGGTTGGTATCGAGCGACTTGAGCAGCGCTGCTAACCCAGTAACATGGGGGGCCGCCATCGAGGTCCCATTCATCACATCGTACTGGTTCCCGGGCACCGTGCTCAGGATACCATCCCCTGGGGCGCCCACATCTACAGACTCGAGTCCGTAGTTGGAAAAAGACGCCAGTATGTCTCCTCCGGTGCTGGCAGCAACTGCTATCACGTTACTTTTGGCGGAGCTCGCCGGATACACCGGCGCCTTATCATTATCCGTACCATCGTTGCCCGCCGCGGCTACTACCAATACGTCGCGATCAAGAGCGTACTGAATCGCGTCTTCCATAATTTGACTCAAGGTAGGGCTTCCAAGCGAAAGATTGATAACTGAAGCCCCACGGTCTACGGCATAGATGATTCCTGCTGCGATGTCCGTTGAGGCGCCCCGCCCTGAGGTATTCAACACTCGAACAGGCAAGATCCCTACCCTCCAGTTAACACCAACAACCCCGAGCTGATTGTTACCACGCGCCCCTATGATCCCCGCACAGTGTGTGCCGTGCCCATTTTCGTCCATAGGGTCCGCATCTTGCTCGACGAAATCGTATCCGCGAACATCATCGATATAGCCATTCGCATCGTCATCGATACCGTTGTTTGCAACCTCTCTCGAATTGATCTTGATATTGCCTTCGAGATCATCATGAGTGTAGTCCACCCCCGAATCTAGAACTGCGGCGACAACCTCAGAGCTTCCTGTGGTGAAGTCCCACGCAAGCGGAAGGCGCATCTTTGTAAGGCCGTAGAGGCTCGTATACCGAGGGTCGTTAGGAACTTGAGCCATACTAAAAATCCAGTTCGGCTCGCACCTCAAGGCCTTGTCAGGATTAGCTTTCAGAATCGCATCGCATGCGAGAGCGATCGCCGCTTCATTTGCCGTCACTGGCGATGTCGACTGTGATGACCATTCCGCCGGTAGCCCAACGGCGGCGATACCTCCTCGACGACGGTCTGCTCGAAGACCGAATCCTTTCGGCATACGAAGAGGCTTAGCAGACACAGCCTGCTGGTAGAGCACCTCACTCAAAGGCACCCGAATAGGAGCTACCGCGATCTCTCTTCCCGGCATGACTAACTTCCCTGGAGAAGCCTCTGCGCATAGGACCGGAAGCAAGAGCGCTGCCGGCATCAACGAGATCGCACCGACAATATTTCTTAACGCCCCTCCACCCCGCATATCTCAACGACTTCCCCTCCGGCGTCCTAGCCGGTGTTCAAGCTCGAAAACCCAATCAAATAGGTGAATCGGCCTACGAGCTGCAAGGCATGAGCCTGCGAGGCGTTTTGCGGTCACGGTAGGCCCCTCCGATCGCATTGAGCTATCGCCCAACTGCGGTGCATAGTACATTCAGACTTCAGCGTTACTCACGAAAATACAGGTACTTATGACACATAATCTCTTTTCCACCATTAAAGCGTTCTTCAGAGGCGAGGCCTCCGAAACTCCCGTGAGTCTGTTGGTCGATCGACATGGGAATCTCCTTAGCAAGGAGCTTGCTGCTGTGTTTACGGCCCTCATGGTCGAGATGTCTTTGAGCGACCAGTCACTTCAAGAGAAAGAGGTTCACGAAATCGTCTCTATCCTTCAGAGCGAGCTGGCACTGTCGGAAAAAGCTGCGGAAGATGTGTTTTCAGCAACGCTCGAGGGAAGAGGGCAGCCCGAACATATTGTTCCCAAGCTGAGCCTGATCGCGTTAACGCTCAACGACGATCAAAAGGAGCACCTCTTACGTTTGGCACTCGCCGTGGCGCGCGCCGACGACCACATCACGGATGGAGAAAACATCATTCTCGACAATCTTTGCAAGCAGCTCCATATCTCCGACGAACTCGCGCAGACGATCCGTGCTCGAGGATGACTACGATACCGGGTGGCGTCGACGCCATTCGATTATCTCAACCGCCGCAAGCGCAGCTTCGATGCCCTTGTTCTTGTCGTTGTCTGCACATCGATCTTGCGCGTGTTCGATCTTGTCGACAGGTAGGATCTCGTTGATGATCGGAACGTCTCGTTCGAACATCACCCGCTCAAGACCACTTAAGGCCAAGTCCTTGACCATGTCGAAGTGGTAGGTGTCACCCCTCACAATGATCCCGAAAACTATCAGCGCCTCGATATCCGGCTTTGCCTGATGCAAACGTCTCGCAGCCAACGGAATTTCTAAGCATCCTGGCACCACATGTACCTCTACAGGAGCGCAACCGGCCTGCTCTAGAATGGGTAGGCACCTACGCACCATGGAATCCGAAAGCTCGCGGTACCACTTCGACATGATAATGGCGATCTTCGCATTCGGCGTACGAGCAACATCAGCGGTGGAATAAGAGGTTTGAGCCATGGAAGATCTCACATAGAGGTATGGAAAAAGCGGAAAAGCGTATCATCTCCAGTCGACAAGACCCATCTCTACACTACCCATGCCCTGAATTCAAATAAGAGCTACTCTTCAAACAAGCACACAACGTCGCATATCCGCTCCGCCGCATTTCGAAGCTCCCCCCTCGAAAGGCTTTCATGATCCGTATGAGCCTCCTGGATACTACCAGGCCCGAACAGCATGACACGCTCGTAGTTTCCGACGTAGAGGCTACAATCCGAGGCAAACTTCACCTCGATACTTTCTTGTCGGAATCCCTCCGGCACATACAGGTCTATGCCGTGAGTGGGGGGTGATTTGAAAGTCCACGCCGCCTCCTTGAGCGTATCATTCAGGAATCGTTCGAGCAGCTCGGAAGAATCCCGTATGCGCACACAGAGGTCACACGAAGCAAAGGGGGCCTGAATGTTGGCTGCGAGCCCTCCCCGAATCATCCCGACATTTACGCTGAGACCTGCAGGCTGATTAGCGAGGAGGCGCTGAAGCTCGTCGATTAATTTGTGGATCGCGGAGTTGTCAGTACCGAGCGACGAGTGCGCGCTCTCTCCCTGCGTCGAGATCTCCAGATCCGTACTGCCCCAGGAGTGTCGCACAAAACAGCCGCCTGTCGGTTCTCCGTTCAAGATATACTGCGTAGGTGGTAACTCCAGGAGCGTTCGCGCTCCTATCGCATCGGTTTCCTCTCCCACCACAAACGCACAGCGATAGTCGGACACTCCGCGGGCTATGGCCATCTCAAGCCCCCACAGTTGAGCTACTATCTGTCCCTTGGCGTCGCACGCGCCTCGCCCGACGATGGATTCCTCTGTCCAAGTAGCTGCCGGACCTCCTGGCACGACATCCATGTGGCTGGATAGCGTCAATACCGGAGTGCCCCTCTCCATAAGGATATTCCAGCGGCCTTCGCCGACAGGCTGTCGCCACACCCGTGCGTCAGGGAACCTGAGTTCCAAGTGCTTCTCGAGAGCCTCGGCCACCTCTCCTTCGCTGCCAGTAACGGATGGAATAGCGATGAGGTCCAGCAGCGCCTGCTCCCAATAATGAAGAGAGAGGTCTTTGCCGGTTATCGCATCATCGTTGCCGGATGGGGGCGAGCGCATGACGACAGGCTACCACAAGCTTCGGCAGTAGCCTCGCTAAATCACCCAGGAGTCGCTCTTTTGCGATGGTTTCTGATTCCTTGTCTAAGCCCAGCCTCATTCATTCTTGAGGAACTTCATGTGGCGACCGAATACGAATAACTTTCGCTGGCACACCAACCGCGACGGCATCGTCGGGAATATCGTCCTTAACGAGCGAATGCGCGCCTATAATGGCCCGCTTACCGATACGCACACCGTCAAGCACCGTTACACGGGCACCAAGCCATGCATGGGCACCTATAGTTACGCCACCTTTTATATCCATAGGTCGCGCGATAAGCGGCTCGTCAGCGGTCCCCTCCGTGTGGTTGCCCGGGCCAATGTAGCAATAGGCCCCCATCAGAACACTTTCACCGATCTCGATCCGGGAATTAGTGGCCACACGGCAATACGAGCCGATATTGCAACCTGGCTCGAGGGTAATCGTCCCATGTTTCGCCGCAATGGTAGTGAGCCGCCCAATACTGACCCGATCTCCTATGTCGATACGACCACCCGCTCCCCGAACGTCGAGCGCTGCATTGTCATCTATCAGAACGCCAGCACCGAGCGATATTTGACGAGGTATACGTAACAGCACCCCGCGCCCTATCGCCGGCCTCTTACCACACCGAGAGAACAGGGGAGGATAGGCGATACTACGCGCTGCCAATCCCAGCAGTCCGGGCGTATTGGCCAAGAGAAGCTGCGCTAGCTCATAGGCTGCGAAATGTACGATGGAAGCCTCACCTACTGCGAGCTCGCGATATGTAGAGAGCCCTGACCGTTTGACGTCAGACAGCTCCCTCTGCTGCGGGGTCATCGCTGGAGCGACAGTCATGCCACGAAAGGATTACGACGAAGAGGAAAGCCTACCCCTCTCATGCGTCGAACATGAGAAGCTGTACAAAAATACCGGAGAAGGGACTTGAACCCCCACACCCTCGCGAGTAGCGGATTTTGAATCCGCCGCGTCTACCATTCCGCCACTCCGGCACAGATGGATGCCCTTACTCTTAAACGGATTTGGTCAACAATTCAAGCATCCAAACCCTGATAGCAGGCACGATCTGCTGTTAAAGCAGCCTTGTCACCCTCCACAACCTCCCGAATACGCCCCTCCACCATCTCTACCAGCGTTTCCGGAGAATGCTCCGATGGCTCGATAAGTGGCAAGAAGGTGAGATCAATCGATGATCCAACCACTACCGGAAAGAGATTGTGACGCAAGAGCTCCCAGTTACCTCTAATCGCTATGGGCTGGATCACTGCACTCGGCATCGTTCGAAGGAGGGCCTGAAGACCAGTTGCCTTAAACTTTTTCATCTTGCCGTCTCGAGCCCTGGTTCCCTCCGGGAAGATACATGCCACCTGCTTGACACGCTCCTTGTAGCTACCAAAATTCTCTATAGCGAGGATCGCCTTCTTAGCATCCTTGCGATCAATCAGAACCGAGCCCAGCCGCCGTAGCGCAAACGAGATACTCGGTATCCAACGCCCGAGCTCCTTCTTGGCGATAAAACCCAGTTCACGGTGACGGCACAGCCACATGATCATCGGAATGTCGTACATACTCTGATGATTAGCTACTACGATCACCGGTCGGTCCACAGGCCAGGACGGAGCGCCGCGAAAGGCGAATGACGCACCACCGAACAACCTGATGTTCCAGATGATACCCAAATTCATGAGATCCAGTGCTCGCTTCTGCATCCTCGGGCTAACCAGGGCAGCCAGCATCTGCGCGACGTGAAAAACCAAAAGCAGGCCGAAAAAAACGATGAGAAAAATGGGCGTCATCGACCAACTAAGCACACGTCGACACCCAACACACGTATTATCCATCAAGGACTCCGTCACCCGAATCCATAAGCACCCTCTCCTGCATGTTTACTGCGTGCTGCAATTTCACTTTGAGATGCGCCGGCACCGACGAATCGCTCTCTAACAAGGAGCGAATCAATGTCGAGTTGAGATACGCGCGCTTGTCGGCCGTCTCGAGCGTGGTCATGTGCAGATGCCGAACAGTGTCCAATGCGATCACCGCTCTTATCGTAAGGATCGGTGTATCATCGTCGCTACCAGCGGCGAGCACGCGCTCAGCGATTCGCCGAACATCGCCGTCCTGAAGCTCCACGAGCATACGAGCATCCCGAAGGGCACTCCACACAGCCCCACGCAGATGATGAAGCTCACAGATTCCACCCTCATCCAGAGCCAGTAACGAGATCCGAGCTATGCGAGGATTGTATCGAACTCCCTCTTCTCGCTCTAAACCCACCTCGACATTACCACCCAGAGCCGCAACACGTTCGTAATCGCCTGCGACAACCGAAACAGCTGAGCTACCGAAGAGCTTTAGAACGGCTCCTCGCAGAGCTGGGGCTTCGATGACCAAGAGAGACGGCTCCATGCATGCTCCTGGAGGATGAGGGGAATCATCTCCGCATCAACCTCTACTACTCATTAGTGTCGAAGTTTTGGAACATTCGGGGGTATTTATCAAGGGCCGTGTATTTAGTTTCCTCCCGGACCTCGCAGTACCTGGTCAAGGTATCGAGAGCGGGATACTATGGAACAAGAAACTCGCTTGCCGCTTCCTGTAAAGTAGGTGTGTATGGACAGAGTATCGATAGCTGGCCTAGGGAGGCGAGGCGAACCCCCTCCCTGCTGCGAAAGCGGATATTGCCTTGCTTGCCTTGCATCCCTAGCGTTAGTCTGCATTTTTCTTCTGAGTGGTACAGGTTATTCCATGGTAGCCAATGCGGATGACTACATATCTCCCGAGCTCGTCAAGGTCACTACCCCGAAGTATACTGCCTCCCTCGATCTCTTCCGGCCCCGCTTCGGTACGTACGAATACACGGTAAGTTGGGAAGGAATCCCAGCGGCCTCCTGCTCACTTACGTTCAAACAGGAAACGGACTACTACATCGTCGAGACGGCTGCCCGCACCTACAGCGGCGTGGATCTGCTTTACAAGTTACGGTACAACGCGGTCGGAATTCTTGCGAAAGACGACCTGACATCGATCAAGTTGATGATTGATCACCGCGAGAATTCCCGACACAAGCACGTGACGATCGACTTTCTACCGGAAGCTGGGCGTATATCCGCCGTGCGAGGGAGAGGCGACGACGATCCACACAAAGCAACCGTTTCTTTTGTGCCGCACAATTTCACACTCGATCCAATCGGAGCAGCCTTCATAGCCCGAGCTCTTCCGTGGAAGACTGGGGAAACAAAAACCTTTGATGTATTCAACGGAAAGAGTCGCTACTATATTCAGTTGACCGCTGTACGACGTGAAACGATCCGTCACAATGGAGAGGATAAAAAAGTCATCGTCATAACTCCACAGGTGCGTAATTTGACAACAGCGAAGCCTGTTTCGAAACTCCGTGAGGCTTTCATTTACGTTACTGACGATCCTCAGCGCGAGGTCTTGAAGATCGTCAGCTCTGTCTTCATTGGCAGCGTGACGACCTCTCTCGAATCCTTTACTCCACTCGCTGCTGAAACCAACACGCCTGCCCGAGCCGCTCAGGCCGCCCCTTCCGGTGACGCTGCGGCAAGCGCACCTCTGTAAGAAGCCCATCGTTGAATCCCGACGGAAGTTGCCTTCTTTAATTGCGTGGAGAGGCCGCCGACAACACCAACATGAGCATAAGGGAAGGCGTCGCTGCACGAGCGGCCGGAGACGCCAGTCGGATAAGACGCCACAGAACCGGAAGAAGAGCCCTGTTTGGTTCTAGCAATCTTACCCTTAAACACATCGCCTTGGTCACGCTCAGTGCATATATCTTCTTCCTTGTCCGGGAACCCTTCCGCTAACCGAAACATCCCCGCAATCGCTCGAACTACGTCATTCGGTTGCTCAACGAGGCCATGCTGAGATAACAGAGCTTCCTGACTGATACGCCTTTGGCCATCGCGAGTAATTGTCTGATCCCTGTGTCGGTCCGTAGAGTCATGTATCAGCGATGAACATGTAAACACCACGTCACCAGCTTCTTCGTAATTCGGAAGATCGTCATTATAGGCCAGGTAAACCTGGTAACCACACGAGGGGTAGCTCTTCATGGACAGCAATCTTGCATTTATCTCCGCGACAAGAGCCTCAAGTTTTTCCTGCGTCTGACCAGGCTGGACATTTTTTAGAGTTAACTGGAACTCAAACGTGCTGTGGGGGCCCGGCCGCGCCGTAAGCGTTCCGTTAGTAAGTTCGAAGAGCTGCTCAAAAGGCACCTCTGGGAGAGCGTTGCTCGCTGCTGCTAGCGTGCTGTTAGGCGCCCCTTGCAAGTCAGGGTACGCCGTAGCAAGCAAGCTCGCTACTGTAGGGTTCTGCGTCAAAAGCTCACCTAGCTTACCAGGCTCTGCCTGGATTGCTTGCAATAAGGCTCCTGTGTCTACTGCCTGCTGTCCCATCTGTTATTCCTCACCCTCTAACGCCTGAAAAAATCTCCGAGCAATCGCTTCCTTCTCTTCCGCAGTGTAATCGTCAGTTGAAAGAAGGTAGGCGATCCTACGTTGGATCTCTGCAATCAATGCCTCTTTTTCAGGGTCAATTTCGTTTTCCATAGCTCTGAGATGTGAGGATACAGGGTTTATGACCTCTAATCAAAAGATCCGCGTATACAGTTGTCCGAAGCTGTCGGTTTGGAGTGGCAAATGGGCACTTACCTGGGGAAACAAGGCAAAACCTCCCCGCAACTCACCATTATCCATTTTGAACCTCACTCATCGGCTCCTAGGCGATTGATATGTGGCCGCCTGCAACCAATCTAGTACCCACAAAAATGCAATCGATCTTCTAAGAGCCGAGAAGGCAAGCGCGGCTGCAGTAGGTAGCTGCTGAATAGAGCGGGCGACCTCTACCGCTTGGTGGTTCAAAGGCAACATTTCCGAACTCCATGCGACTTTTTGTAGGCGCAGCCTTTCGATACTATGCTGTTCGCAAGGGTGCGTAATGGAGAGGGATGGTAGAAGTGGAGCTCTTGCAGGCTTTGAAACTGCTTTATTTCCGGGTTCTTTCGAGTACTATCTCTTCCCTTCTCGAAAGCTCGACATCTCTATGAAGAGCTTTATGAGAAAGAGTGATCCATTAATCAGTAGTGCGAGCGCAATTCGATAAGAAGTGAATACCATAGAAGTGCAAAAACATCGCAGCGAGAAGTCAAGCAGCGAGGTCTCTAATCCGCTCGCTGCAGTTACGGTAGCTCTCCAGTCCCTCAGAGAGTCGTATCTTCAGCCTTTCCGAGAGTTGGAGAGTTTTACTAATTCATTCAGATTTAACACCCTGCAAACGGATACCCGTGCAGTGAAGCCCGATGGTGTTATTCGTGCTTATTTGACGATAGCGAAGCGCGAGGGACGCGAGCCTACAATTGCCGAGCTCTGCTCTCTTTACAACGGTCGGTATCGGACTAATTTCCAGAAGCGCGCGGTGCGTGATTGTGTGAGGCTTATTAATGCGAAGGCGCCAGAGGGGATGCGGCGTATCGTGCTTGCGCGCGAGACGACATCTCAAGTTCACGATGTAGCAGTTATTGATTCGCTGATTAAGATACTCTCGCGAGGGGAGTTTGCGAGCTCGCGGAAGATACTAAAAGAGTTACGCCAGGATCATCCGAAGTGTAAGATAACCCCGAGCGGTCTTAAGAAATACTTAAAGAGGCTTCGCCGCGCAGGGATCGATATAAAGCTCAAAATCGGCGAATTGACCGAAGATATCGTTCGAGAGACTTTTCGTGCGCTTGCCCAGAAGCATGGGAAAACCCCCTCGATCGGACAGCTCTGTGCACGGTTGCAAAAGGAGCATGGCGTTTCGACCAACCGATATGCCGCGGCAAAGATGTTGGAGAAGGTTCGTAACAGGCAGCCAGAGGACGAACGTTCACAATGGTTAGCTAGTCGCTCACGCAAGGCGTACGATCACGAGCTGAGAAACGCCTACCGCGAGGTGAGACGCAAGCTCAAAGAGCAACAGATTGGTCGTAGGCCCGCTGTCTCTGAGATTATTGATGTCCTCGCAGCGAGAAATCCAAGTCGTATTCCGAGTCAGGCCAGCGTGGTGACCGCGTTCGAGCGCCTCAATGAGAGTCGCAAGCAGCAAGGAAAGCCTAAGTTCCGATTCGTCCGACAGGTTTTTCCGCATCTAGATCGCATCGAATCTGCTTCGAATATCCTGAGAGAGAGAGGAGGGAGGGCGCCGACCATCCCAGAGATCTGCCGCTACTTGAAATCTTTGCAAAAGGAAGGCGAGCGAAAGCTCTCGGAATCTCAAGTGTCAAAGGGACTTCGTACACTACGACGTTCGCGTCGAGAGTGGCCAGTTGCTTTGTTCTCTGAGCGCCGGAGGACGAACGTGTACAACGAAGATATCCTATCCCAGCACTCTGCGTTGCTGGCTCTTCATGGACGTAATCCAACGCGACTAGAGCTTTGGGAGGCTGTTCGCAGAGCGAATCCGGAGAGCAAGATATCTTTAGCAGGTTTTGATTACCGAATTAAGAGTCTTAGGAGGGCTGGCCATACCCTTGGTTTTAAGGGCTCGCCTAAGCTCTCGGCTGAAGAGCGTCGTGCAGCGCGGGAAAAGGCGCGCGTAGAAAAGCGCAAAGAGTGGGCGCACACTATCGTCTCGCAAGTGCTTTCTAAGCGTTATTCAGATGCCCCACCTAAATACATTCAGGAGAAGCGCGGGTTCTTCATCGACTGCGTGAGTATCGCTCTCGAAGAGAGAATGGAGTTTGCGGATGGGGTCCGCGAGATGCAGGAGTTACTACGAGTTCAGGAGCTCTACAAGAATAAAGGCGCAGCCCGGATGTAGGAGTTGCGTCAGTTCCGTTCCCGACTAGGCGACTTGCCGCGGCTTGTACCAACCTCTCACATGAGGTTACCAGGCCTCTACGAGAGTAACGTTCGGCTGAGTTCAGGGCTAGAGACATTCTCTTTCGCAACCTACCTCGGTAAGTGACGCAGAGCTTATCGCGTGGGGCGAGATCGAGGCGGATGCTTCGATCGCTCATCAGGACGAGCCGCAAACCGTGATTGGTCACGCCAATGGAATGCACGAACTCGCGAGCCCAGGCTTTAAGCAGGGGCAGTCAGTCATTCATACCAAGATCGGTACCCGCGTCGGCCTCTCCGTGCAAATGCTGGGCTTACCTGATAAAGCAGTAGTCTACGAAGTATCGACCCGCGTGACTCATCCACTCATGACTAATTCCGAGACCAAGGAGACCAGTACGCAGGGTGCGTGCGAGAGTCCGATGAACATCGGATATACGCGCTATCCCAGTTGGCAATTCGAAGAGACGTGGGAGCTCATTGGGGGAGATTGGAAGATCGAGATTCTCTACAAAGGAAAGGTTCTCGTCGCGAAGGATTTCCAGATCGAGGTCGAACGGCTGCCGTAGCAAGGTCTTGCGAATGAATCAAGCGCCGATCACCAGCCCACGCAATTCATACTACCATGCTGCAGCTGTCCGCAGTTCCGTAAGGAATCAAGGCAGAACCCCTCGCTGCTACGAAAGAGGAGGTTTTACCTCGCTTGCCTAAGAGGAAACGCTTAGTTACCGCCTGGCTTCCTCGCATAAGTGCGGGTTTTAAACTGAACCACCTTCCCTTTAAGCCCCTCGTACTTGTGGTCAAATTCGACAGATTCAAGCACCTCAAATCCGACACGCCGGAGAGCTGCCTCCATCTCAGACGGAGTATACAACGCTATGAAGCGAGAAATTGGCGTTCCATACTCAGTCGAGATCGACAGACTCTCTCCTGTGCCCGACCGATAGTGAGCATAAAAGATTCCGCCCGGTTCGAGCGTCTCGAAGGCCTTGCGGAGCACTGCATCGAGTGAAGCTCGCGGTACATGCTGAAGTGAGGAGTTGTGAATCGCAAGGGCAGCAGAGTTGGGAGGTAAATCGACCGAGGTGAAGTCGCCTGCCACGAATGTTTGTTCGGGCGACCGCTGTCGTGCAATGGCAAGGAATTTCTCCGAGACATCCACTCCAACATATTCAAAGCCCCGCGCACTCCAGTACGGAACATCTCTACCTGGACCACATCCGAAGTCTACGACCCTGCCCGAGTGCGAAGCTTTCATACGCTTGACGAGAGAGTCGTATTGACCGTGTTCCGCAGCTCCGAATTCAAAGGTTTTGGCGTCGTAAATCTCGGCGATACCGTCGTAGGTGGCTGCAAGATCTCTGGCGATCTGCTGCGGGCTCTGCTCCGAAGAGCGAAGCGTTAGATCGTTACCGAAGATCTCGACATTAAAAGCAGCATCTTTGAGAACTACCACGCCATATGTATTCGCCGGAGTGCCATCGTTGCGGAAGTTTTCACTCAAAGACTGTAAGGCGAGATGAGAAGTGCCGAACCTGTCCTGGGTGAGATAGTTCCAGTGCGTGTGTCCGCTCAAAACTGCCACGACCTTACCGGACTTTGCGAGCAGCTCTTGAACCTCTTCGCGATTCTCCGTCAGCGCACATTGCGGATACTTCTCAAACCACACGTTGCCGCGCAAATCTTGGTCGCTGAGCGGATGATGACAGCAGACGAGAACGTGCCGATCTGCTCGCTCGAGCTCGTTACGAAGCCATCGGAGTTGCTCTTTGTCGATAAAAATTCCGCTTCCACTCTTGTGTTCAGCTGAGTCGACTTTGTGTGAGAACCTGCTGTGCAGCATGATTACACGATGGTCGCCAATATCCTGGGCAAAGTAAGGGCGATCTAGTCCAAGTGTGGCGGCCAAAGCCTGCTCTGCAACCGACATTACCGGGTGATTCCCGATGCAATGTAGGCTCGGTACCCGTAGAGAGTCGAATTGCCGCAAGACTCTCTGGAAATTCGCCTGATCAACGGCTGCTCGCGAAGATTCCGGAACCCGAGCTCCGGCATGCTCGATGAGATCACCTAAGCACAGCACACCCTGAATATCCGACCGTAACGAGGCCTCTTTGAGAACTCCATCCAGAAGCCCGGAAGCAGCATCCGTGAGCTTGCGACCAGAGCAGACCCCTTCTGCCGCACTACCTGCATGAACGTCTGTAAAAGCCATCAAAGTCGTGACCATGTATCCTCCTAGGCATCGATTCCGAGCGCCTCATGTATCTAATCAAGGCAACTCGCACATTTACGAACACCGTTTCATTAGACTGAGCGTACACCCCTCCACCTCGCTAATCAACCATAGCGAGCTAATTTTTAAAATTATATCGGGTAGAAATATACAGGGGCCGAGCCTCGTCTCTATCTGAAGCTCCCGCAATCGCGTAATTTCAACGGAGAACGCTATCGATTCGCGGATGCGAATCAAAACAACAACCTCTAGCGATGTTCGGCAAAAGCCTTGCCAGTTTTACTGGCACGGACTTTTGCATATCACTATAGACAGCCCAGGGGCGGGAATTACCGCCAAGGGTCGTTCCTCTATCCAGAGGCAATGTTCTGAGCAAGTGTACAGATACACCGCTCAGGTAACCTCAATGTGAGAAGCGATTTGCAAGGGAAACGAATGCCTGGACAGGCGCAAAGGAACGGATGCATTTCGTGAATGCATCCGGGGTCGCTCGACCACGGAGAAGCGTAGCGGCAATGAACGCCGTCAACCCCCAGGGCGATACGGTCTCCGCCCACCCACAGCTCGTGATCCGACTCGGAGACACGTCACCTGTAAGCACTGCAACCAGCTTCTCTCCCTCCCGCAGAGCGAAACAATGCTCTTCGCGCGTGACGAAGTTTTCGGGAAGAGCCGTCTCGGCGTTCTCTCTCACAAGGGCTCGAGCCACAAACCCTCGTGCCAGTTTACGCTCAGCTTCAGAGCCTACGGTCACTATTTCGAGACCACGTGCGATTGAAGGGAGCCCTTGCGCATCGTCGTTCACGAAGTGGTGAAACGCTTCTACTGCGCGAGCGACCTTCTCCTGAGACTGCGTGGACAATGCTTGTTCGATTTGGGCCGCGGCGTTAGCTTCTACCTCTCTATACAGGCGCTCCCCCGCCGCGAGAGGATACAAAACTACACTACGCCCATCCCCTCGATATGGAACCTTGCGTAGGTAGCCCTTCTGCTCGAGCTGCCTCACCGCCGACGACAATGAATTACTCACGAGCGAGAGCGCAGAGGCAAGCTCTCCAACCTGTGGAGATACCGGCGAGAGCACAACCTCTGCCAATATCTGCCATACGGTACTAGAAAGCGAAGTACCGAACATTGACTCCGAGAGAAACCCACAGGCTCTGGTTAGACGACGTTGTTCGACACGAAATATCGGCTCACTCGCACGATAGATCGAAGGCGCCGAGCCCATACCATCGGCGATACTCTTGAATAACCACACGACACGTTGTTCCTCTGCCGGGATCAGGTGCGTGACCATCGCTCGATAACTCTCGTTGGCGACCTCGTCGGAGCGCGCTACGACGGCACTTCCCGAATCAGTTATTATCAACCTCTTTCTGCGGGCGTGCCCCACCTCAGGCATGACAGCCAAGAGCCCCCTCTTCGAGAGATCCTGAACGAGACGGGAGACGAACCCTTGGGTCAGATTTAAGACTGTAGCGAGCTCGCCAATACCCAGATCAGGTCTTGCCTGCAATTCAATCAAGAGGTGACTCTCCGCAAGACTGAGGTCGGTCTCTCGAGAACGACCGACGAAGCGGTTGCGCTGCTGAGTCCTGCGGATAAGGCGATGAATAGCTACTGGTAGTTTCATGGGTGTGCGCTCGAGCAACCCTACCGCATCTTTGAAGGACTTGGCCAGGACACATCGCGGTGCGTCAGCAGCCGCATCAATAGAACCATGCGAGAGCTAAACCACCTCATTCAGGTGATTGAGCGATTCCTCGAGCGTTCCGACGAAATCGTCACTACTCAGCCGCCAAAGATCGAACGTAGGCCGTTGTTGGCTCATGGTTATAGATCTATTTCCGAAATCGAACGAAACCTCGAGCTTCCCCTGATGATGAGATAGCCTCACCTCAGGCTCTCCGCCCCGAAGCTGTTCCGCTACTGCTCTTGCTCTCCCTTCCACCCTCAGATCAGAGATTATCTCCGCATCCAGCACCCTTTCTATTTCCAACGGTGTGGAGATCCACCTCTCAGAATTCGGCATAGCTTCGAGTTCGAGATACACCTCGTGCTTCGAATTTTCGATCGGCTCGACGTGCCGACTAGCGAGATCTCGCACTAAAATCTCCAACTGTCCTTCGACTGTGATACCGGTTCGTCGCCAACCGTGCCGCTCGTGCGATTTGATCGAGGCATTTGCGTTGGGCCCGACTCGAACCGTGGCAACCAGCGTATCACACCCTTCGACAAGCGCAGTGTGCTCCATGACTTCATCGAGAAGATCACACGCATTGGTTCCTGCCCGCGCGAAGCGAAACCTATGCTCCCGTTTCACCGCAACGCTTCGCGCAAAGCCAACACCACCGTCGCTTTCCGCAGCCGAAAACTCCCCTTCCTTCAGCATTTCAGGAAGACCCTTTATCGGCAGGAGATCTTCAGTTGGCTTAGGCAAAAACATGAAGTAGCCCACGATGTCCTGCTGACTCTGGAGCAAGAAGACTCGTGAGCCTACAGATCGAAGTAATCGTTCCGCCTCTTCATCTGTCATTGTTCGTCCAAAACCCTCTTGAGGTTTACCGAGGGTTGGATCGATCAACAGGCTCGAATCGATCTCCTTGAGAGTGTCGATCAACATGAGGGGTAGCCCGGAGAAATCAGTGTTGAACTCGATAAGACTGAGTTCAAGTTCCCGACAACGGCTGGGAAGCTGGCTGAACATCAACTTGTCGCAGAGTTCTTGGTGAATCTTCCAGACGTCACTGATGAAATGCTCGATCGTGATCTCCCGTTGTATCAGCGCGTGCTTCGCGGCCCGAACTCCCTCTAGCTTTCCATTGATCTCTAAAGACAGATCTTCGCTCATCGCACGCCACCTGTTGTTGGTCAGATCCTGGCCGAGCTGTCGCACATGCGCTTCCAAACGATCGAGCGGTAACTTTGTGTCGAGTAAATAGAAACCTCCTTCTGCAGAAACAAATGCAGGTAAGAGTCGGTTTACAGGCAGGTACTCATCACCGCTACAATGCTTTATCTTTCGCAGCTCCTCCGCGAGCAATACGATCTCGGCCCCGAGAAGCCGTACCTGAGAGCACACGCCGGAGAGTGCCGCCATCGAATTCTCCGAGGATAGAGGCGGATAGCGGAGCTGACAGACCTCGCCTCCCGTGGACAGGGGCATGGCTGACTCGCTATGGCAACTGTCGCGAGAGCGATCGTCACTGTGCGTTTTCGTCATACATCATCCTCTAAGCGTCGCGAGAAAGTGGAGGTTGGGTTGATATTCGATTTTCGCGATGTGGAAAAACCGCAGGTGTATCCTCTGCGATACACTGAGGATTTTTCCATGTCGCGAAAGTCGGAGAGCAACCCAAGATCCGCTTTCGCAGCAGGGAGGGGTTTTGCCGAGCTTCCCTGACGTATTATGACGCTATGGACGCCTGCAGCTCACTAACGACGCGAGGTCTCGAAATAAAGGTAATTGAAGGGACGTAGTTTCAAGCCTTTAAGTTCGTAGTGGCCTCGAATTGGAGGCCATTAAATGAGCAGACCTTCGAGTGACGCTACGGGGCAGACGATTGCAGTTTCCCGCGATTATTCATCGTTTCACTGATGCAACGATATTGATGGAGACGCGCTGGCTCAGGTCGCAGGACTCAATAGAACTGGTCTCAGGAGCCTGACCTCAAGGTCCTGCCTAAACCGTGCAAAGGTTGGATAGTGAGTGACGCCTCTTTACCCGGTTTCAACGCGGGGAAAGTTTTGAAGCCAGACAAAGAGCCGCTCTGATTTCCGGGCTCTCCGGTACCGGGTGCCCGGTATAGGGGTTACCCACGAAACGAGTACAAGAGCGGCCTGAGCACCCAGGTTCAAATCACCAGTGCGGCGATGGTGAGGCGAAATGAACCGCTAGTTTCTGCAACTAAGCCCACCAGCCTCAAGTCTATTCGGGAACTGGATACACTTCCAGCAACTCAACATTAGGCATGTTGAACCTCACTCATTGACGGGAGGGAGTTACGAGCGACGATACCTCTTTATAGAAAACGGCCCCCCCACGAGAACTTCAGAGCCTATCGAGTATCGGAAAAACGAACACTGGTCGCTGCAAAATCTCCATCAGATGTAATTGCTAGCGAGCAAGATCGATTACAAGAGAAAGAGACATAAAAAAGCAGCCCGGTTTAAACCTCCTCTCAAAACCGAGCTGCTTGTATTGGATGTTCTTTGAAAGATCACCCAACAGGATCAAGTCAATTCTTCAGCGACCTCAAGTTCGCTGTCGTCTTGCCTCGTAGCATTGAGCCGGAAAATGGCGTCAATGTACGGTGCAAAGAACCACAGACAGAAAACGTTTTTGATTTCAAAAACGACTTTTCTGTCCCGATCGACGACTTGAATTGAACCTCCGCCGAGGAGGACGAGCATTTCGAGTATGTCTTTGTACTCAAAGCTTGCGCTCCGGCCGGAGATTGATTCCAAAATCTCGCTCCGTCCCACGTTCTTTTTATCGATCACCTTACCGGCGATCCTCCTCCTGCAGACCATGAATGCGTACGGGAGGCCAAGGACGAAGAGCCCGACCGAGAGAAGCGTGCCTAAAATCTCCCACTGCCCTTGGTTGGCTCTTGGCTCGAAGGCCTTGAACCAGTCAAACACGGGGCCGATAATCGGCAGGCCGAGCTTCAAATGACTCAACATGGCCAGGCTGAGTATCAAACTCAGCACGATAGCGGTGTAGAGTCCTTTGTAAAAGTCGATGTCGAAGGCGTACATCAATACGCCTAACAATATTACTAGGGTAAACATCCAACCACTCTGGATCTCCGTGATCCAGCCCCATGTCAGGAGGCGCCCCATAAGGAACCCCACCGGCACAAAGGGCCACAGCTTTATCAGGTCGTGGTGAGAGGTCAGGAAGACCTCCGAGCCATCCCTGCTTATCCGGTTGCGCACCGGATAAAAGGGCAGCTGTAGAACCCACGCAACTGCCCACAACAGGCCCGAGAGCCTTTTGGGGACCTGCGCAACCAAGGCTTGTTTTGCCCTTTTTGGCTCCTTGGTTTTTGGCACCTCCACATGTTCACCACCTTCTTTGTTCGTCTCCATCTGCTTGATTCCTCTTTCTAAGAGCAGCTAAATTCCAACCAACAGCGACAACACGTCGCTGCTTGAGTACCTTCGGGCACTCTCTGCAGTTTCCGTGATCGGTGTAAAACCTTGCTACACAGGCTGCTTCTCGTGAGCCTGGATATGAGATCGCAAGTTCAAGAGAAGCAGTGTGCTCTTCCTCTACTCAGATGTAATTGTCGAAACACAACGCAGATAGGCTACCGACCAACCGACTAGGCAATTCGATACTGTGCGCGTTGTCTAGTGTAGCTGCTCTACTCTCGCTAACGAAGTGTCGCGTAGAAGAATGTGGGAGACTAAGATCGACTAGACCCGACAGCTGCCGATACATTGCTACATAGTAGCCCAGGATAGCTTGGAAATGACGTAGCCTGCATCTGCACCAAGGACGGTATGGCTATAGTGATGTGCAAAAATCCGCCCCAGTAAAACTGCCAAGGCTTTTGCTTCCATCACTATAGGTTGTTGTTGTGATTCGCACCCGCGAATCGATAGCTTGCTCGAGAGGATTGAGGGTTTATGACCTCTCATCAAACGGTCTGCTTATGTAGCTGCCTGAAGCTGTAAGTTTGGGATGGGAAATGGGCCCTCACCGACGAAAATAAGGTAAACACCCTCCCTGGTGCGAAAGCGGATCTTGGATTGCTCTCCGATTTTAGCGATGTGAAAAGAATCGAATATCGACCCAACCCCCCTTTCTCGCTAGTGGCGGGCTTCCCCTCGCTTCCCTAGGGAAGCAATCACTCGCTCTCACGAAGAGCATTTTCCGCAGCCTGTTAACGTAGCCCAGCTAACGCTGACGACAACGATGATTGCTGCTGCTGCAAGCGCCCCATTAGAGACTCGAGCCGAGCGAAACGAGCTTTCATATCCTCCGCCTGCTTCGCTATCGCCCTCTCGGCATCAGCTATTCGAGTGTTGAGGTCGGTGATAAGAGTCTTGTTTCCGTTGAGGGTGACGTCTATCAATCCGTTGAATCGGGTATAGATGTCGATCGTCCCGCCTGTTAGCGAGGTAGTGTCGGCGAATTGCGTCAGGATAGAGCTCACACTAGACGGTTCTGCGGACACCGCAGCTTGAAATTTCGTGCTGTCGAATTTCAAACTTCCGTCACGTTCGGTCGTAATTCCGATGTCTGGGAAGATTCGAATGGTCGAGCCTCCGGTCGCCACCGCACCCGATAGCGCAGTTCGAAGGGCATTAAGGGCGTTGTCGTCAGTGCGGGTGCTGGCCAGGGGCCCGAAGACGTTCTTTACCTCTGTTCCCGACTCGTCTCGCGCAATCTGGTTGTTCTCTCCTAGGAACTTGACGATCTCATTGTAGGAATCAACGAATTCCTGGACTTTTGAGCCCGTTGTGGTGGGATCCTCTGCAACCTTCACCGTGGCACTTCCAGTAGATACCAGACTCAGAGTCACTCCGGGCAGAACATCCGCCACACTGTTGGTAGGGCGAGTCAGAGTTCCAAGACCGGAAATGGTCAGGCTTGCATTCACAGCCGCACTCTCTGAGTACGCCGTTAAATTCGTGAGAGACGCTCCTAGAGCCGTTCGAGAGATGGTCCCCTTCTCCGTTCCCTCGTAGTTTGAGGAGATCAAGATTTTGTACGAGGGGCTGGCCGATGTTCCAACGTTGACAAGCGAAGCTTCGGATTTCGAACTTTTGAGGTTAAAAGCGTTTACGAAATCACCGACCGAGTAGGCCCCGTCGGTTATCACGATATTCACGGTCTCTGTGTTCGTGCCGGTACCAACAGTGAAGGTGACGGTGCGGTCAGCTTCGGTTTCGAGCCCAGTCAAGCTGCCCTGCAGTGCTTGCTCAGCAGAGCTGAAGGTCTGGTCGAACGTATAGATGTGGTTCTTAGCTAGGGTGTTGACGGTTACGTCGTAGCTGCCGTTTGCGGCACCGTTGGTTGCAGTGGCGGTTACTACCGACTCCTTACTGCTGGTACCCGTCTTGGACACGCCTCCACCATTCAGAGTGGAGAAGCCTCTCAAGAGCGATTTAAGGCTCTCGAGCTTCTTGTTCAGGTCCTCCATCGCGGAGTTGGTTTCCTGTAACTCGGAAACCTTCTTCTGAGACGGTTTTACCTTCGTCTGCCGAGCGGCATCGCTCGTGGCCTCAATCAGACCCGCGGTATCGATTCCAGATGCTATTCCGGAGAAATTGATGACAGACATGGGCGTTCCTACTCAGGTAACCAAACGGCAGTTTCTGCCTAGCGCTTACGAGTACGGCTCACCTTTCGCGGAGATTTTTTCCTCTTTGAAGGCTGCACGATGCCGTACAGCCAAGCTTGCAAGATCGGGTCCAACACCGGACAGATCGACTTCAAGGACTCTCCGACACCTGAGCTCCGAGATCCTCTCACACGCTTTACGATAAAACCCAGCGCGTCAGGATTGAGGCTCCAGACCCCTTTGCAGACGATGTTCGAGACAGAGACCTCTCGAGCTCCCAATGCTCTGACGACTACATGAGCCGCCAGCAGCGCATGTGCGCCTCGAATGCTCTCACTCATGAACAGCTCAACGATCGCAGACAAGTCGACTCCAGGGCCCTGAAGCATGATAGCTAGCGCTTTGGTTGGTTGTTCGGCAGTCGAAGACTCGAGCCAACGACCGACAGCCGCATGAACACTTGCGTCGAGAGCGTTCGAATCGAGTAGCATCAGGAATTCGTCGCCACTGAGATACTCTGGCAGCTCCGATAGCGCGCGCTCCAGTGGCCTCGAGGATCCGCGCGCATTGCCGCACGCTTCCAGAAAACTCTCTAGAACAACCAATTCATGCGGGCTCGTGGAGGTCGCAGTGGCGCGCCACGCTACCGCCTTTGAGGCAGATGCATATGAATCCACCGAGAGCGTTGGCCAAGAGTGCCGGGAAATCGGTTCTTCGGTAGGCTGAGGAGCCGTTGATGCAGGCGCTAGCGAGTCCTCCTTTCTTTGCAGTGCACGGTCAAGCGCTTTCGTCATGAAGCTGATTCGGGAGGAGGTCATGGTCCGCTTTCGAAAGAGAGTGGACATATCGAGCTCAATGAGCTGCTCGAGCGTAAACGACTCTTCGAATGGCGCTCGTGGCCACTGCGGATCCCAAAAACTTCCCAACGACCGAAAGCGTAGATCTTCGAAATCAGGATGGCCTTTGAGCCCCTGCAACCGCTCACGAAAGTCTATTTCCACCTGAACACTGCTGAGGATCTCTTCAGAGTGCTCGGGCAACGCCGGATCGTCTGCAGTCTCTCGGACCTGTGGTGAAACGGGGGGAGGAGGACAAAACAACTCACCGGAATCTCCCTTACTGAGCGCCTCTAACAGCGTTACAAGCAGGGACTCCTGCTCCTTGTTCAACCACTTGAGCTTGGCGATCTTCCGCGTGCCCAATTCAACCAGCTTTTCGAAGGTGAACTCTCCCAAGATCCCCAGCGAGACCGGTGCCGAGCCGATAAACCTACCCACCTGTAGTGTTTTCAGAAAGTTGAAGCGTGGAGAGGCTGAAAAATGTTGCAACGCCTCGCTCAACTCCACTAGTGTGGTCTGCCCCTGACTCATGAGATAACACTCCCTACGTAGCCTCGCTTCGTTAGGATGCGAGGGGAGGTGTGGTGTGTTTCACCTTCGCACCGTTCTCTTCTTGGACAGGAGATACTCTATGAGCGTCAAGATACAGTTTCTGGGGGCTGCTGGAACCGTGACAGGTTCCAAATATCTCGTTTCTAGCCCGCAGTGCCGCATACTAGTAGACTGTGGCATGTTTCAGGGGGAGCGTTCCTGGCGCGAGAAGAACTGGGCCGCGCCCCCGTTCGACCTTTCAAGTGTTGATGCTGTGCTTTTGACCCACGCACATCTCGACCACGTAGGCATGCTGCCGCGCTACTTCAAGCTCGGCCTCCGCGCGCCGGTGTACTGCTCCAAGGCAACGGCAGATCTTACTCGGCTCATTCTACTCGACAGCGCGAGACTACAAGAAGAGGAGGCTTTGTTTCGTGCCGAGAAGGGCAGGTCGCGACACCAGCCGCCGCTTCCTCTGTACACGGAAGCGGATGCACAGGGCGCCCTCGAGCTGCTGCGACCGATCGACATCAACACTCCGGTAGTCCCACATCAAGGAGTTGAAGCAACGTGGCGTCTGATGGGGCACATCCTCGGAGCATGCTCTATCTCACTCACGATAGAGGACCGACGAATCGTTTTCTCCGGAGATGTCGGTCGCTACCACGTTCCTATCTTGGTCGATCCTCAGCCTGTCGAACTCGGTGACCTCTTATTGATAGAGTCGACGTATGGCGACCGGCTTCACGCCTCAGAGTCCCCAGATGTCGCTTTAGGGCAGATCATCAATCGAACTATAGCTCGTAAAGGGATGGTCATCATCCCGAGTTTTGCGCTGGGTCGCACGCAGACACTTCTTTACTACCTACGCGAACTGAAGAGCCGGCACGAGATTCCAGACATACCCGTCATTATCGACAGTCCGATGGCTAGCGATGCGACAGCCATATATCAACGCCACACGAACGAATACGACGAAGCATCTCTTGGACTCATGCGAAACGGGGCGCAACCCTTTGGGGTTTCTAAAATGTTCTTCACCCGAGATAGGAACGACTCTAAAAAGCTCAATTCGATATTCGAACCCATGATACTCATCTCTGCGAGCGGAATGCTTACCGGGGGACGTATACTTCATCATTTGAAGAACAGGATCTCGAACGAGCGAAACACCCTCCTTTTCGTTGGCTTTCAGCCGCCAGGGTCTCGCGGTGACTGGATAAAACGCGGGGGTGGTACCGTCAAACTGCTGGGTGAGGAGGTTGCTATACGAGCGGAGATCGCTGAGATGAGTGGGCTTAGCGCCCACGGAGACAGGGACGAGTTACTCAGATGGTGCCGCTCGTGCACTGGAAAACCCAACAAGGTTGCCGTGGTTCACGGCGAGCCCGGTTCGGCACAAAAATTTCGCACATCCCTCGAGGAACAACTGGGATGGACTGTCGGAATTCCCGCGTATCTCGATACGTGGGAGATTTAACAAGCGTTGGAAAACCTCTTTCTGCTGGGGAATCCAAACAGAGAGGGGCGCGAGGGGACACCAACTACAATCCCCTCGCTTCCTTGGAACCGAGAGCTTTAGCGGGTGCTCTCGGTACCCATCTGACGCTGCTGATGAGTTTCACCCACCTGCCCAACCCCACTACGCATAGAGGTTGCAGCAGTTTCGATACCTATGGACTCTGATACCTGCCGAGCTCGATCGAGGTGCTGCTCAAGGGTAGGAAGGGTATTTTTAGCATACTCTTTTACCTCTTCGTCCTTTGCTGACTTGGCCTGCTGACGATAGTTCTCGACATCCCTCTGATGCTCCTTCACCGTCTGCCTCATGTACTCCTTGTCGAACTCCTCTCCCGACAGTTTCTGAAGTCTGTCGATAATGCTGCGATCAGATCGAGACACATCAGATGGCAGCGAGACGTTCTTGTTCGACGCAATCTGCTGAAGCTTGTCGACCGCCTGGGTGTGCTCGTCTTTAATCTCTCGGGCTAGATCTTTTACCGACTCACTACGTGCCTTTTGTTCGGCCAGATCGCTCAATTGTTTTTCAGCCATGGAACTGCGCGCCGCATCCATGACAAAGCTCTTATCTTGCCCGCTGAGATTACCACGGGTCTGTGGATCTGCCGCAAAAGCAGATGAAGTCGTTGCTACACAAGCTAAGGCAAGGAAAGTTGTTACGTAACTCATTTTTTGACAGTTCATAGGAATATTCTCCTCTTTGTTTAGGAAGGCGAAAGTCTAAAGAAGATAACGCATACCTCTACATGACTAGGCGCAGCGCTTCGCGTCACATCAAAGTTCCCGATAAACAGGGGCATGCGCGCTGTTGGAGGGGAATCCGGCATCATATACTTAGAGCGCGTAACAAAAATCTCCTCTGCTGCGGCCAGCTGCAAGCTCGCGGGGCTGCGTCTTCGGCTCAAAATGTGCTCATCGTGCCACAGAGGGCACGTCTCCGCGCCTTTTGAGCCTGCATCCTTGCCCCTCGACCTTTCGCGTGGCCTCGCGACGAGGATATTTTTGTTACGCGCTCTTAAAAGACTTAGGCGTTTGACGGGCCGAAGCGTTATACTGGGAAGAGAGGGCATGTCGAATCCACCAACAAGTCATGCGCCGCCGCTGAATCGCGGTCATGTCGACGCAGGCCATGACCCGCGCGGCGCTCCAACCTGCGACCCGCCGCAACACGCTGCTGAAACGACGATTCATGTCGTCGATTCCCCGGTTGCTGTTCTTCCCTCTCAAACTCCTCCCCCACCATTGAAGCCCCCTAATATAATCGACGAAATAACCAGTTCTCTTCCGCCGGGAATTGAATTGCACCGCGCGTATCGGTTTCAACCTCCCTCGTTGAAACGAGATAAGTTGGAGCTTGCTGTTCTCAAGGTTCACACTCCCGAGCATCTTGAAGCGAAGCTCGCGGATTGGCGTCGCTCGATCGAAGAGGAATTCCCGGAATTCACCGTCCTGGTGCGGCGCGTGCAGGTCGACCAGAATCTCCAAAGCAACCTTCGTAACCGGTTCCGAAGCTCCCCTCTACTTACCGACGTAGCCCTACCGGAGCTCGATACCATGCTCAACTTGCTCTGCGGTTGTCCGCCTGCACCGCGCGCCAAACCACGCCCTACACGTCCGAAGCGGGTAAATCTGCGTCACAAACACATGGTCGCTATCGATAGCTGCGGCACCGTCGACAGGGAGGACCTAGTCTTCGGAGAGGTGTTATCAGACGGACTCCTGCAACTATCAGTGGCGTTTGTTGATGTGACCGACTACGTTTCGTTAGGAGGCGACGTCGACAGATACGCCCTTCGAGTGGGTAGTCCAGTGTGGGGGAGAAGTCGCGTCATTTCTCCTCTTGGTCCCTCTCTTCGGTGCGGACCCGGGTCCTTCAAAGAAGGGGAGGCACGTGCTGCATGGGTGATAGAGAGTGTAATCTCACCCACCGAGAGTAGGCCGCTCCTCAGCTCCACATTGAAACGGGCTTGGGTAGTGAACCACGCAAACCTTGACCCTGCGGCACCGGTTGAAGCGTCCCCCCTCACACCACTTGGACGGAACTTGGCAGCCCTGGCTGAGATTACGCATATTCTCGAGAACAAGCGCTTCTCCTCACGCACGCCCATCCGCATCGATGGAGAGGGGCTCCTTTCGCGCGTGGTGGCTCAGTGCATGATCCGCGCTAAGCACTTCTTAGGACAGTACGCGGATACGGTGGCGAAGATTCCCGCTATCTTCAGGATTCACCAGTTTCCCTCCGAGGAAACAATCATGGATTACATCAACAAGCTCCACGAAATCGGTATACCGGCATCTCTTACCGACTTTGGGCCCGAGTTCTTCTCCGGTGGAATCCTGCGAGCACTAGAGGAAAAGAGCCATCCTAGTGCCCGGATTCTATCCAATTCTCTGCTGGATGCGTTCATGCTACGCAGCCAGTATTCCACTCGGAATGTCGGGCACTACGGACTGGGACTCGATGCATACCTCGAGATCAAGCCACGCGATGCAACTGGCCTCGCCAATCAGCTTCAGCTGGACGCCTACTGCTCCGGCAAGGAACTCCTGGACGACGCGGAGATGTCTCGCCGCGCAGACACGCTAAATCAAAAGAGGTGGGACCGAGATATCCGACAATACAAGATTCGCTTCCTTGAGGACCTTACTGATCACCTCTCCCATGTGGGCAATGTCTTCTTGGGAACGATCAAGAATAAAAGCAACCGATACCTCTATTGCGAAGTTCAAGGATTTTACAAATGGGGAGTACTCAAGGAGCCCATAAAAGAACACCTTCTAGAAGGAGACTTAGTACCGCTACGACTGGAAGGGTTCGACATCGAGCAGATGCGATACGTTTTTTCCTTGTTCAGAGCATGACTCTCTTCGACTAACAGGCCGCGGGAACGTCCGACTAGCCAGCTTGAGACATGTGACCATTTGCTCACTGCTTACTAACACAAGCTCAAACGAGCGAGCTTTTGCTGCTATCCGGACTTGCAACCTGCCACAGCTAAGGGGCATTCTAGGGAATACAACATCACCGTCTCGCAATATCAAAGGAAACCGTGAGACTACCGACACTGACTTTATCGAGCATGATTCATCTCGCGTGTGCGACGACACTGCTCTTATTTTCACACGCAGCTTTCGCTCACCCAACTCATGACAAAAAGCCCCGCAATATCATACTGGTCATAGGCGATGGATTTGGCCCACAGCAATTGGGCTTGGCGGAACTCTACGCTCTCAAGACCAGAGACAAAAAGGCTGAGCCTCTCTCTCGCTTCGTGAGAAGTGCGGTCATCGGCACGCACATTCCGTCCGCCGAAGGAACGCTCGTGAACGATTCGGCATGCTCAGCGACTCAAATGGCGAGCGCTTGTGTGTGCAAGCCTCGGCAGATTGGGCTGGATGCCAAGGGGCTTCCGTGTGGCTCGATACTCCACGAGGCCAAAAAGCGCTTAATGAGGGTCGGACTCGTCTCGGATACACAGATCACGCATGCAACGCCCGCAGCATTCTATGCACAGGTCGACGAGCGCAACTCCGAACAACGCATCGCAGAGCAGCTCCTCGAGAGTGGGCTCGATCTAGCTCTGTCAGGCGGGCGAGCTTTTTTCTTACCTGCAAATTCTTCGTGTCGTACCGCTGATTGCCTAGACGGGAATGAGAGCTACGGAGAACGCTCCGACAATCAAAATCTCATCGAGGCGGCTCGTTCCAAGGGATTCGTCTTAGCTCAGAGTGCCCATGAGCTCGATAAAGCGAGCTCCACACCATTGCTAGGTTTGTTTGCTCCGCACTTCATGAACGATGCTTTCAAAGAGGGGCAGGACGGACAACCCAGCCTAGCAGGAATGACCGCAAAGGCCCTCTCACTTCTCGATAATCCGCATGGGTTCATCCTCATGGTTGAGGCAGGTCAGATAGATCTTGCAGCTCACCATAACGATGCGGGGTGGGTATTAGCGGAGCTGCTCAGACTGAGTGCGACACTCGACGTCATCCAGACTTTCACGCAAAGCCGCGACGACACTCTGCTTGTCCTCACGGGTGACCATGAAACGGGCGGTATGGGTTTCAGCTACTATTACCCCACCAATACTCCGCCGGCCCACGGCTTGTCTCCTTCACCACGCAGAAGCGGAGATTCTGACTTTGTCTCAGCGCACAACCTCGATATCCTTCGAAAGCAGAGCGCCCCTGTACGCACGGCGGTGGAAGCCTTTATGAAACTGAGAGATAGTCAGAGAACAGCACAGAGACTGCAGGAGGTAGCTCACTCTACCGCGAATCTCTCCCTCAATTCAGAGATCGCCTCCTGGCTCGCACCTGCGTTAAACGGTGAGGCACAATCACGCAGTATATTTGACGCACTGATCACTCCCTTTTACCCTCGAACGTCTGGCCCTACGGCCCTCCTTGGCCGCGCTCTAGGATCTCAACTCGGTATTGTGTGGGGCACTGGCACACATACCTCCACTCCCATTTTCGTATTCTCTCATGGACCTCGAAGCGCATCGTTTCAAGGTGTGTTTGAGACGCATGAACTTGGCCAGCGACTCAAGATACTCCTGGAGAAGTGATCGGCAACATGAGCTTTTTTCTTCTGACACTGATAGCGCCTGCGATGTGGGCGTTCGCCAACCACGTGGACAAGTTTATCGTCAGTCGATACTTCAATAACGCCAGCCTTGGCGCGATGATGGTGTTCTCCGCGCTGATCGGCGTTGTAGTTTTTCCCGTCGCTTTTGTATTTCAAGATGACGCTGTTACAATCGGAGCGCTCGCTGCGTGCATCATTATCCTAAACGGCTGCCTCTACCTTGTTGGGGTACAGTTGTATCTGATGGCACTCCGTATAAGCGACGCCTCAACAGCGGTTCCTATACTTCAGCTGACTCCCGTCATCGCTTTCATTTTTGCGTATCTCGTGTTGGGAGAGACGATCTCGAGAAATCAGATGCTCGGAGGGGCGTTGGTCATCTTGGGCGCAGTTATTATCTCTTTTGAGAGGGGCGAGGGTGGCTTTAGATGTCGAGGCGATGTTCTCGGACTCTTGTCCTTGTCGTCCCTTCTTTTCGCGGTGCAGTACCTCCTTTTCAAGGTTTTCGCGATCCACACAAACTTTTGGACTACTATGCTCTGGGAAAGCGTGGGCTTTATCTGCTTCGGCATGTTCCTGCTCATCTTTATCAAGCCCTATCGGCGTGACTTTTTCGCCGTATTCGCAAGGCGAGGTTGGGCCACGGGCGTTAACCTTGCAGGAGAGGTTTGCAACATCACGGGGAAGATAGTTTTCAACTATGTCTCTTTGCTCATGCCAATGACATTGGCATGGATAGGTGTAGGGTTTCAGCCCATCTTCATCTTGGTCTATAGCGTCATCTTGACACTATTTTTCCCCCGCATCTGTGAAGAGAATGTTCTGGGCGGACACCTTGTTCAGAAAGTTGCGTCGGTGGGAATCATGCTTGTAGGCGCATGCATTCTTAACCTCTAAGCCGCTTGCTAAGTGCTTCTGTGCGAACGAACCGCTGGCGCGACCGACGGACTCGCCCTCTTTCGGGATCGGAGATTTCTAATACTAACGCATACATACCAGGCCTCCTGAATATCCGCCCTGGTATCATCATCGAGAACTTTGCTCGACTGTCGGGCGCAACAAGTGGAATGGTCACATGCGTCCCCGATGCTACACGTTCAACCTTGATAGAGAGCGCGGTTGATCTCTCACGCTGCGTCATCGCGGGATCTATCCGCCCTGTCACCCAAACGCCCTCTCCCCGCGAGATCCGACACGGCCTTCCTACTCCTTGACATGCCGCTCTGCCGCGCGTTCGTACGATTAATGTCGGTCTGCGTACTGTTACGTAAGGGTCTACTTCCGGCGTGGGGGTACGCGTGACTAGTGGCGTAGGACTAGGCGTAGGCGACGCAACCTCTCCTACGACTACCGTTGCCTCGGCGCTCTTTGAAGCACCGAGCTTGTCCTCTACCGTAAGAACTACCTTGTACACTCCTGGCGTTTGATACACATGCTCGACCCGCTCACCGACCCCTTTGACTCCATCCCCGAAATCCCAAGAGTGTGCCAGTAACGACCTCTCCGGATCCGAGGAACTAGAGCCATCAAAGCGCGCCACGCGATTAATAATCGGCGATCGGGGATCGACCCTAATCACGGCGCTTGGGACAAGGTTCTCGTAGAGGGCTTTGTACTCGGCGGGCTCCGTGGTGACCTCGAAGCTTCGCTGTGCTTCACGTACTCCATCGCTCCAACCTATGAAGCTTCGGTCCGCATGTATGGGAGCTGCAATAAGCGTGCGTCGAGAGCCAACTATCGGATGTGCGATATGCGGGGCGAGTACCTCTATCTGTTCCTCTGCGTATGCTATCTTCGCGCCGACTGGCTCGCTCGTAAATGACTGCGCACTCCTTTGGGGAAAGATCTCACGACAGATTTGATCCGCCTGCCCCTCGCCTGCGGAGGCCGACAGACACACCTCATACCAGGTATTGTCTGCATGCTCCTCCGCTACGAAACTACCTCGCGCGCCCGTGACCTCTCTCTCCAGGTGCGTGTGATCGTTATGGTGTTGAATGATAGCCCATGACAGGCTCACCTCCGGATTACTACTCTGGTCCTTGAAGGAGGCCCTTCCAGAAAACTCGATGGTATCCCCTATCTTGTACGTGAACCCTTCAGACGGAGCATCGATGTGGGCCTTCGGCGGTGTCACGCCGGTTCGAATCGTCACACGTCGACTCGAAGAGGCAAAGGGAGCGCTATTTTCTTTGACCGTAAGAGTGGCTGTAAAAGTCCCTACCTTCTCGTAAACGTGAAGAGGATGCTTCTCCGTCGATGTGCCCCCATCTCCGAAATCCCACAGATATGCGAGCTCTTGTCCATCAGGATCATACGTGCCATCGCTTCGGAAGGTTACCGCCAAAGGGATCGAACCTGCCTCTGGAGAGGCTGATATCGAAACCTTAGGTGGCACATTGGCATCTCCGATGAAGCGAAAACGACGTAGCTGGCTGCTGCGCGTTTTGAGATCCAGATACAGCGCATACATGTTCGTATCTGGTCCTGCCTGTAGATCCACCACACCCAGACCAGACCCTACTTCCTTGGCGAAATCATGGACTGTAGCCTTGCCCACCTCATCAAAGGTGAGGAATCGCACCCAGCGTAGCGCATAGTCTGCTATGAAGAGGCTGCCTCTATACCGCGATGGATAGGCCGTGCCTTTGTACACTGCAACTCCGGTGATTGAGCCACCTTGATCCTGTCCATCGATGTATTCGTGAGCATAGCTAAACACCGGGCTGCGTACCGCACCTTCGCCCTGTTGATACAACGGCCTGCACAGGTCTCTTGTACGCGAGAAGTTTGCGTAGGAACGATTGATGAGGCTCGCCGTCTCACCGCTCTCCCCAACGCCTGCAAGCGGCGATACGCCCCCCTCATAGCAAGGCCACCCGAAGTTCGCCCCCTTACCGGCATTCACCTCCTCCCAACTACTTGAGCCTACATCTCCCGAATATACCTGCCCCGTATCGCGATCCAGCGTTATGCGAAATGGGTTTCGCATGCCGTATGCCCATACACGCGACCGATTAGCCTGCGGCTGCGCCGGGTCGAAGTAAGGATTCCCCGGGAGACCCGCTCCTGTGTCGGGGTGTATGCGTAGAATTTTACCTGCTAAAGAGTTGAGCATCTGCGCGCGAAGGGCCGGGCGATTGGTCCCGTCGTAACTCGATCCATCCCCTAACGACACGTACAGAGACTTATCCTTACCGAATATCAGAGTACCTGCCGAATGTGATTTTGCATCGGCCGGCAGACAGTCCTCGACTGGCTCGCCATCTATACCGAGTCCGGTCATGCACGATGCCGGTTCCGGGATGATCCCCGAGTTTTTGTCGAATGGCGCCGCGACCCACTCTGACAAGCTATTCTTTCCGAGGATGATCTCGGTGGAGCCTGGCAGCGCCTCGTTATAATCCTTCGAAGCATCAGCAACGATTCGAATCAGCCGAATCACTCGTGGCTCAGACGAATCAGGGATCCGATCAGGGGGGTCGTACACGTACAACATGTAGACGAAAGGGCGTGTAGGAAAGTCCGGATCGACGGCGAGCCCGAGAAGGCCTCGATCCGTATTTCGATTCGTCATCGCGGAGATGTCGGCAAACGGGACAGGCAGTAATGTGCCGTTCTGGGCAACTCGAACGATGCCATCTTTCAATGCGATAAAGACCTTGTTGTCCGGAGCAAACGCTATCGTTGTCGCGATCGGAAGCCTTTCAAGGACGATATCTTCTACGAATTTGTCCGGCGTAGTGAACTCGGATTGCGCTCGCGCTTCGAAACTGCACACGAGCAAGATCATGAAAATTACTCGTGCCAGCAGAACGCCCGAGATTGCTTTTGCTCTTTTGTTCGGTTGGAAACTATACGTCATATCGCGCTACTCACTGGGTCGAGGCAATTCGCTCATGTGCTTGAGCGTTGCTGCGGATAGTAGCGCACGCAGAAGTAGTTAAAGCTGCGCTCGGTCACACACTTGAAACAGAGGCTCCTCGTGGAATCGAGTGGGGGTATCCAGGACAGAAATAACGCATGTCCTTGTCTCGGCCTATACACAACACCTTGTCACACGCACAGCCGGAAGACGCTGGTGTAAGAAGGGAAAGCCTCGCCGACGCTTATCGATAACCGGAAAAAACAAGCTTCTCGTCTTCGAGTCCGATAATAACTTTACCGCCGTGCTTCAGGGCACCAAAGAGAATCTCATCGGCCAGTGGATCTTTGATCTCTCGTTGAATCAGTCGTCCCATCGGTCGCGCTCCGTAGACTGCGTCAAATCCCTTCCTCGCCAACCACTCTTGAGCATCGCGACTGACATCGAAGGTTATCTTGCGAGCTGCAAGCTGCCCTTCGAGTTCGCGTATGAATTTCCCGACGATTTGAACGATAACCTCCATGGGAAGCGAATTGAAGAATATCGTTTCGTCCAATCGGTTGCGGAACTCCGGCTTAAAGAGGGTCTTAATCGCAGAGTCGCGAAAGTTATTCGGCTGCGCGTTACCAAAGCCCAGGGCGCCTGCCTTTTCTGAGCCTGCGTTGGTGGTGAATATAACTATGACATTTCTGAAATCCGCCTTGCGGCCCTGGGAGTCAGTAATCGCGGCATCATCCATTATCTGCAAGAAGATGTTGAAGACATCCGGATGAGCCTTCTCAATCTCGTCGAAAAGAATCACTGCATATGGATTTTTTCTGACCAGATCGACAAGCAACCCGCCTTCTTCGTAGCCGACATAGCCTGGCGGAGCGCCTGTAAATCGAGAGACGAGGTGCTTGTCATGATACTCGCTCATGTCGAAGCGATGAAAATGAACGCCTAACTCTTGAGCAAGGACACGCGCTACCTCGGTCTTACCTACACCCGTAGGACCAGCGAAGAGGAAGCTCCCTATGGGCTTGGCTTCAGACTGAAGACTCGCGCGGCTACGTTTGATAGCTCTCGCTATCGACTCCACCGCCTTCTCCTGACCGAAGACCCGTCGCTTGATATTCGCTTCGAGATTTCTCAAGACCTCCTCGTCAGAGCTACTAACGCTCTTCACAGGAACCCGTGCTATCGCCGAAACGACTTTTTCGATCTGATCCTCTCCGATCACTTTGCGACGTCTACCACCCGAGGCCAGAGAGTTGGCAGCCCCGGCCTCGTCGATGACGTCGATCGCTTTGTCAGGCAAAAATCGCTCGTTAATGTGCTTCGCCGAGAGCTCCGCTGCCGCACGTAATGCCTTAGCGGAGAAAGTCGTCTTGTGGAACTGCTCGAAACGGCTCTTGAGCCCCTCCAAAATCTGAACAGTTTCGTCGACCGTCGGCTCGGGAAGATCCACAGTAGAGAATCTGCGACTAAGAGCACGGTCTTTCTCGATACTCTTCTTGAAATCCGCGTGGGTAGTGCTCCCCATGCATCGAATCTCACCTGATGCCAACGCAGGCTTCAGGAGATTTGCCGCGTCGAGAGACCCCGTACCGGTTGCTCCCGCTCCAACTATCGTGTGCAGTTCATCAATAAACAGAATCGACTTCGGTCGGTGTTTGAGCTCGGTCAAAACGCGCCGAACTCTATCCTCGAATTCTCCGCGAAACTTCGTTCCTGCCACTAGGCTTCCCATGTTCAGCAGGAACACATCGGCGCCTTTAAGGTGCTCGGGAACATCCCCGGACACGATCTTGGCTGCAACTGCGTTGGCCATAGCGGTCTTACCGACGCCGGGCTCTCCCAAAAACAATGGGTTGTTCTTCTGTCGCCGGCACAAAATTTTGATTGTGCGCTCGAGCTCACTTTCACGGCCGATCACAGGGTCAAGCTTGCCTGCCTTCGCGGCGCTCGTGAGGTTCTCTGTGAACTGTTCGAGAGCAGACCTTCCCCTGCGCTCGGTAGTTATCTCCTCCTCACCGTCTTCCTCGGAATCGGGAAGAAGTTCGTCGTCACCCCCAGATAGTTTGGATATTCCATGAGCTAGAAAATTGAGGACGTCGAGACGGGTGACGCCTTGCTTGGCAAGGTAGTACACAGCATGCGAGTCCTCCTCCGAGAACAGAGCAACCAATACCTCTGCTGGAGTAATCACATCTTTTTGAGCCGAACGCATATGCATGATCGCTCGCTGAAGGACTCGCTGAACGGCAGGGGTCTGAGCTGGCTCAGCAGCAACGGCCTTGGAGCCTTTGACGGGAACAACCTCGACGTGCTTATCGAAGAACGTTTCGAGATCCTTCCGAAGCTGTGTGATATCGGCTCCAGTATGCTGCAGCAGCTCACTTATCTGCTCATCGAAGGTGAGGGCATACAAAAGATGCTCCAAACAAAAAAATGCGTGACGCCGTGACGACGCCTCTCTAAAGGCAGCCTCAAGAGTCAATCCGAGCTCCGTGCTGAACATTACGCCTCCTCCATCACGCATCTGAGCGGAAATCCTTCAGTCCGCGCTCTCTGGTGAACTATCTCGATCTTAGCTTCTGCAATCTGTTTGGAGAATACTCCAGCAATCCCTCTCCCGTTTTTATGCACTTGGAGCATGATCTGGACCGCCTCGGATGGTGATTTCATAAAGAGGGTCTCGAGGATGTGAACCACGAATTCCATCGTCGTATAGTCATCGTTCAGGAGTAGCACCTTGTACTGCTTCGGCGTTTTAGTCCGAATCGCCTCATGAGTAGCAACATCTGACTCATGCTCTGAACGACGCTTTGTCATAGTTTTCAGTCAACCAAAAACATTTACGCTTATCCGATCCACGCCGGCGGTGCGCTCCGTGCGCAACTCACAATCATTGAACCTCGTCGATATGCATGCTCACAAGCCCCACTGACACCGCAGAGTGCTTATAACGAAGTTATGCCAGGCCCGATCTTCTGCGAGTCTCGCGCTTGAGCCTACTCCCTATAAGAGCACAAAACCGCCCCACGGGATGTAAAGAGTTTGTTGAGCCAGTAGTTATAAGGATATGGAGACCAACTCGGCTAGAAGAGAGGGCCTCTTCACGTATAGTGCTGTACATGTGGTGCGTTAGACCGGTTTTGAAAGCTTCTCGCAGGTGCTTGAACTCGATAGTGCTTTGATCAAAAGAAGCTCTCGCGAAGTCGAGTTCGCGCCTGCTCTGGCCCACCCAACGTCCGGCCGCAGAGTGGAGTCCTTCCAGAATGCGCAGAGGCCGCATGGGGAAGCGATGCTCCCCATGCGGCCCCTACACACCTATATGTGATTCCTCTAGGTGCCGGTTCCCGGCGACGCTGTGACGGCTTCCATCACACGCTCCAGATTGAAACTGCCGGGCTTCTGTCGCGGTGGAAACTCACGGAAGCTTTGAAGCCACCTGCCGACATAGGATGCTGCCGGAGCGATGGCAAACATGTGCTCGAGGTACCACCGTTGGTAATCCATTCCGATGTCAGCAGCTAACTCGAACGGATCCATACGAAGATTAGTCACCATCGGCGCGCGCAAAACCTCGAAAGGCTCCTGCCAAACATGCATACCGTGGGCATTCTGACGCAGGAAGGTAACCTTCCAGTTTTCGTAACGTAAGGCCGCTACTTGACCATCATCGGTCCAGTAGATGAAGTCCTTACGTGGCCACGAGCCCTCTCCCTTCAAAGCAGGCATGAGGTTGTATCCATCAAGATGCACCTTGTAGGTAGCCCCTCCGACCTTACGCCCCTTGAGCAGATCCTCCTTAGCGGATGCATCTCCAGCGGCTGCGAGAAGGGTCGTCATCATATCTTCATGAGCCCCGATCTCATTCACAATGGTGCCGGGCTTGATGACTCCAGGCCAGCGGATCGCGCACGGAACACGGTATCCACCCTCCCACTGGGTATTCTTCTCACCGCGGAACATCGTCGTGCCGCCATCGGGCCAAGTAAACGCCTCTGCTCCATTGTCTGTGGAGTACATCACGATAGTGTTCTCGTCCAAGCCAAGCTCCTTGAGCTTAGAGAGGATCTCTCCCACTTGACGATCGTGCTCGACCATTCCGTCGGCGTAGATTCCGAGACCGGTCTTTCCAGCTACTCCCTCCTTGAGGTGGGTAAAGATGTGCATCTTGGTCGAGTTCCACCACAGGAAGAAAGGTTTGTCTTCCTTCGCTGCTCGTTCCATGAAGTCGACAGCTTTTGCATTCACCTCTTCGTCAAAGGTCTCCATGCGCTTACGACTGAGAGGTCCGGTGTCTTGAATACGGCCATCTGCAAAGCTGTGGATTACGCCACGAGGTCCGAAGTTTTTCTTGAACTCAGGAGTCCTGGGGTAGTCTGGATGCTCAGGCTCCTCCTCAGCGTTGAGGTGATAGAGATTTCCGAAGAACTCGTCGAACCCATGCGCCGTTGGGAGCATCTCGTCTCGATCTCCGAGGTGGTTCTTGCCGAACTGTCCCGTCATATAACCTTGCGCCTTGAGCAGGGTAGCGATCGTCGGGTCCTCTTTCTTCATGCCTTCGGGGGCACCGGGCAGACCTACCTTCGTGAGCCCAGTTCGCATCGGTGACTGTCCAGTGATAAAAGCTGCTCTTCCTGCGGTGCAGCTTTGCTGACCATACCAATCGGTAAAAAGCGCTCCGTCCTTGGCGATGCTGTCGATGTTCGGGGTTTTATACCCCATCATGCCCATATTGTAGGCGCTTACATTAAAACCGCCGATGTCGTCGCCCCAGATGACCAAGATGTTTGGTTTCTTCTTGGCAGCTTGAGCATGACACTCCAAGGCTCCCACCACCTGCACCAACAGGCTCACACTGAATAGCAATCCGAAAATGCTTCGCATCAACGCTCTCTCTCCATCCTTTACATACACCGTGGTCGATACTGTCCGATAAAAGCAGCTAGAGTTCAAGAACCTTGCTAGGAGGGGAGGGCAAAACAATACCGCGTTTGACTCGCTTGGCTCCCCAGACTACTTCTCTTTGCTTTGCCTCTCACGGCCGTGCTAAAGCTGCCTGCTGCAACCCGCAAGGAGTAGCGTATTGAGGCTACATCAGCTTCTCTATCACTCTGAATCAATCGGGAAAGGAGTATGATTGTGCGAAACTTCCTGCTTACCGTAGCTGCCCTGGTCACTGTAACCCTTCACTCATCTCATGCTGATGATTGGAATTATGTCATCGCGCCCTATGGGCTCCTTCCCAACATCTCGGGCAATGCCTCGCTCGGACGGATCGACAACGCCGACGTAGACCTCGACGCAGGAGACGTGCTCCAGTCGCTCGAATTGGGTGCGATGTTGCAACTCGAAGCCCGCCACACAAAGAGTAACGTGGGAGTCATTCTCAATTATGCGTTCATGGATCTCGGAAAAGACGCAACCGGCCCACTCGGCTTTACTGACTTCGATGCAGACGTCTTTCAAGGAATGCTAGAAGGCTTCTATTCATACCGCACACACTTGGAGTCGAGCACCCTCGACCTGTATGCAGGAGCACGCTGGTGGGACATCAACCTCGACGCAACCGCCACTACACCGCTGGGAAGCCGCCGCTTCAGCCGAGACAAGGACTGGGTCGACCCGGTAATCGGCGCACGCTGGGCACCCTCAATCGCTGATTCGTGGAGACTGCTCATTCAGGGTGACGTAGGCGGATTTGGAGCAGCCTCCAGCTTCTCGTGGTGTACGCAGGTAGGCGTCTTGTGGGATGCTTCGGAGACTGTCTCTGTCGCCTTGCTGTACAAAGCGATCTCGGTCGATTACGAGGATGGTGTGCGAGGCACCAAGAGCTTCTTTGAGTACGACACTATCACCCAAGGTCCGCTACTCGGACTGGTATTTAGATTGTAGCTCTATGCTGCGAGCCCCCTCTTATATCCTTCAGCTAACGCGAAGCGCCCTTCTCGCTATGATTCTTGCAGTTTCGATGCCGTGCACTGCCGAACCGCACGCTTCAAAAAAAGCACCCAAAGGTATGCTGTGGATCGCGGGCGGCACCTTCATCATGGGCAGCCAGGACGACAGCAGCCGCAGGAATGAAGGTCCCCCTCATAAGGTGATCATCGATGGATTCTTCATCGACGAGGCGCCCGTCACGAACTCTCAGTTCGAAGCTTTCGTAAAAGTCACGAAATACGTAACAACAGCGGAGCGCGCACCTTCATGGGAGGAGTTGAAGAAACAGCTCCCCCCGGACGCGGAAAAGCCTGACGAGAGGATTTTAGTTGCCGGTTCGATGGTATTTACCCCCTCTACGGGCCCCGTCGATCGCGCAGACATGAGCAATTTTTGGCGCTGGCAGCCTGGAGCGAACTGGCGGCACCCCGAAGGGCCGGATAGCTCGATCCGTGAACGCATGAACCACCCTGTGGTTCACGTGTCGTGGTACGACGCGCAAGCCTACGCCTCGTGGGCGGGCAAACGACTGCCGACCGAAGCCGAATGGGAGTTCGCCTCTCGCGGTGGACTCGAGAACAAAAAGTATCCGTGGGGCAACGAGTTCAAGCCACATGGAAAGTTCATGGCCAATACGTGGCAGGGAGATTTTCCCTATAAAAACTCAGTCGAAGACGGATTTGTCGGCACGGCCCCCGTCAAGTCGTTTCCTCCAAACGGATACGGTCTCTACGACATGGCTGGTAACGTCTGGCAGTGGTGCAACGATTGGTATCGTCCAGACACCTATACTCAGCGAGTAAAGGAGCCATCCTGCCACAACCCCTCTGGTCCTACAGAGAGCTGGAGCCCTTTGAATCCTTTCCAACAAGAGCGCGTCACCAAAGGCGGCTCGTTCCTGTGTCATGTAAGCTACTGCGAAAGCTACAGACCCTCCGCTCGTAGGGGAACACCCCCAGATACCGGGATGTCACACATCGGTTTTCGCTGCGTGAAAGACGCAAAGTAGGTACTTTTCCACTGAACATCTTGTCTTCGCTCAGTCACATCACTTAGATTAAGTGCGTCTTTCATTCCAAATTTACCAAAGGAATCTACCATGAAAAAATCCTACGGATCGCTTCTCTTGTGTACCCTCGTTCTTTGCGGAAGTGCAGAGAGTTGGGCTGGCCCGCTGCGCGATGCTGCCGAGGCGGTCGGCGGCGCTGTCAATTACGTGGGCGAGACAGTAGGTGACACTGCATCGGCCGTCGGAGGAACGATCAAGGATACTGCTGAAACTATCACCGGCAACAACGACCCGCTTCAGACGAAGAGAGATATAGACGCTGTCGCTTTGAAGACCGTCAACACGATAACTTCGCAGAGCAAAGATGCCCTAGAGCTCTTCGAGAAGAGTTACGGCTACGCCGTATTCGATTCACGCAAGGCATCGATCCTGATTACCACGGGCAAGGGCATCGGAGTGGCAGTACGTAAGGACAACGGAGCACGAACCTATATGCACGTGGCGTCCGCTGGCGTAAACGTCGGTGCAGGGATTCAATTCTATCAAGGATTGTTTCTTTTCGAAAACAAGGCAGCCTTCGACGCCTTCGTGAACAACGGCTGGCAAGCAGACGCGACCGCCGGAGCTACTTTGGGCAAAACCTCACTGGAGGCACAAGCTAAGTTCACGAACGGGATGGCGTACTATCAGATCTCGGACACAGGAATCATGCTGGACGCTAATTTGACTGGAACTAAGTATTGGAAGAGCGAGGAACTCAACAAGGCCGCTCAAGTCGCGCACTAAAAAGTAGTCCAAAAAGGTCATCATCGTGTCGCGACGATGACCTTTTTGGTTGGGCGAATCTTCTTGCTACACACAATGGTGATTGAGCGATTCCCTGAGGTAACAGACGCAGACGAGCATGGACTTCTCGCTTTTGGAGGAGACCTCGACCTCGAATCACTGATACTCGCTTATTCCAGCGGCATCTTCCCCTGGCCGTACGACGAAAATACCTTGGCATGGTTCGCTCCGCCGCAGCGCGCAGTGATCCTTCTCGACGAATTTCACGTCGCTTCTCGCTTGGCCCGCAGGCTCAAGCAGCACCCTTTCGAGCTCAAGATGGACACGAATTTTCGTGAAGTCATGACGAAGTGCGCTGAACTCAAAAATCGTGGGACTCAATCGGGCACGTGGATCACGCAGGGACTCATAGAGGCGTACTGCACGCTGTTCGATGCAGGGTTTTGCCACAGCTTCGAAGCGTACAAGGATGGCGTACTCGTAGGGGGCCTGTATGGGGTCCAGCTCGGCTCGTATTTTGCTGCAGAATCAAGTTTCTTTCGCGTCACGAGCGCGTCCAAAGCGGCGATGTGCCACGCCGCCGACTATCTTCGACGTTCTGGAATTACCTGGTTCGACTGTCAAGTGCTGACACCGTTCTCTGAAAGCTTCGGAGCACGAGAGCTATCACGAGCCGAATTCATGACTATGCTCGATGACACTCTGATGCGATCACTCTCACCCGAGAGTTAACGACGGGGCTAGAGCGCACCCAAGCCCCGCCACACACGTGCCTTTGCTTCTACTGAATGCCGCCCCAATCCTGGCTCACCAGATGACACCTCACGATGTCGAGGAACTCATGGAGCCGCTCGGGCTTCTGATACGTTGGTATCGGCGAGAGGTAGCGCTTGATGCGCTGTATGTCCACCTCCTGCAAGCCGGTCATCGCCACCACCGGGGTGTCAGGGTACACCCAAGCGAGCTCATGAACGGTCTTGACCCCCACTTCGAATGAGGTGACGTATTCATCCGCCTTCGTCTCATCGGTTGTAAAGGGCATGTGTAGATCGCACACAATCAAGTCCGGAGCTTCTATAGTGCTAAGAAGCCCAAAAGCTGAATCCGGGCAATCAGAGTCGTATACCTCAAGCCCTTCGGCCTCGAGGAGATATCTAACAGTTTCACGAAAATCTTCGTTGTCGTCGATGAATAGAACGGTTTTCATGGCCTCCTTGCCTGCTAACCCGTTCACTGCAACTTCTGCGAATGGAAGGGCGTCTTGCCCTGTTTATTATACTTCGGCATTGGAGCCTTACTCCTTGAGCACGAAGAAAAGGGTCTTCGTGAAATCGAGTGGGTAGGGCTCGGTGTTATCCCGACGTGAACGTGCTCGTGCGCGTAAACGTGAACGTACCCGAAACAGGCATCATGCGGGCTGAAGGCATAGCTTGGAAAGCATGGG
>JBIIOE010000087.1:0-15721 GCA_044337105.1 Bdellovibrionota bacterium
AAGATTAACTTAGCTGGAAGGGCTAAGCAGAATTTCAAATTCTGAGCGATTGATGCCCGGACGATCTGGTCTTAGAGGAGGAATTGGAGCCGTCCATGGGAGTCGAACCCACGACCCCTTCATTACGAATGAAGTGCTCTACCAACTGAGCTAGGACGGCATTTCGATTTTTCAAACTACTCGTTTGAGTTTATCACTTCAACGTCTCTCGACTCGAAGTGCTGACTCAAACCTGACACAAAAAACTTCTCTATCATCACCATTTCAGATTCAGACGATCAACACGTTGTGTCAGCTTTGTGTCAGTCTAAATCTAGTAAGCTCTTGCTCGCTGTGGCCACCTACAACAATGTGGCTTTTCTCAGCTCTCTTGACGAGCACCTTCTTACGAATCAGATGCTCTACCAACTAAGCTAAGGTGGCTTACGGGCGCTCGTCTGGACTTTTATACCTTCACTCGAAAGCGATTTCAATCAGCCTCGATAAGCATCATCTTTTAGGGGGTTTTATGCGTGTTCCTATGATCGCCGCCAGCTGGCCTATGGCGAAGGCTGTCAGATATATCAAGGGCTCGTGCTGGGTGAGTTGAAGCCCCATCAAGATCCTCACGATGGGGATGGTGGCGGCGATGAGCGCAAGGACTCGGACGCCACGAACCCAGGTCGGGATGTCGGGAGCGCTCTTAGGGCGGAGATCCACATCCCCAGAGAGGTGGCGGAGGTCGATCGCTCGAATCACATCGTTTGGATGAACATCAAACCCGTTACCGGGAATTGTGAGATGGAAATGCCGGAGCGCGTGACGGAGCTTGAGTGCCCATCGCCACAAAAGTGGTTGCCGATTAAGGTAGGGTTCGGAAAGGCTTATCGCGAGGCAGTAGGTTCGAGTTTGGATAACGGTCCAGATTCGAACTAGGTCAGGCCAGCCAATCGTTCCATTCTCGATAGTCGAAAGCCCGCGACGGTCTATCACTACGAGTGGGCTGCGGGTAACAATGAGCCATGTGTTACGGATGAAAACATGAATTGCGAATACGCTTATCAAGCACCCGAAGGCTGCCTTCTCGCGACTTAGCTGAGGATTGAAGAGGAATAGCCACGACCCAAGGTAGCCTAAGACCGCCGCAAACATGATGCGGTACAGGGATGAGGAGAGTCGTTGATACACGAGGAAGGGCGCAGGAACGAAGGTGGTGTGCTGGTCCGCCGCTCCGAAGGTCTGCTGCCAGATAGGGTCTGGCTTAGGCGGTTGCGGTTGCTCAGGTGCAGGTTGCTCCGGTGGGGGTTGGTGCGGCGGGCGCGGAGCGGGCCTCTTCGCAGGCTTTGGTCTGTTTGGTTTGTAACTCTTGCGAAGGGTCTCCATCGCCGCATTGAGGAGGCGCGTCTGCTCCTCGGCGCGCTTGCGCAACCGCTCATCCGTCTGGAAGCGGTCTGGGTGCCACACCCGCACGAGGTCCTTATAGGCGGTGTTTATCTCGTCCCACGAGGCCCCGTCTGTCACGCCCAGGATGTCGAGACTCTCCTCGAGAGGTTCCATAGTCTTGATATTCCTCAACTCCTTCGCAACGTTGCACATATAGCCCAACTAGGATGGTGTTGCTGTTTTAACTCATCACATGGTACTATCGTGTGGAGTAAATGCTATATGCGAGCCAGGTAAGTATATGTCAAATGAAATCCTAGCGAAGCTGCGAGACGGGTATACCACAGCCGTCTTGGAAGGCGATGGTGAGAAAGCTGCTCGCGTAATTGATCAAGGGCTGGCGGGGGGTGTGGTTCCCTCGCGGTTGTATCTGGATGTACTCATGCCCTCCCAGGTTGAGATCGGAGCGAGGTGGCATAGGGGCGAGATATCTATCCCTGAAGAGCACATAGCCACTCAGATTACGTTGCGGCAGATGGCGCGCCTCCGCGGGATGCTTAAGACTCGTTTGAAGCTCGGCCTCAAGGCGCTCGTCTGCTCGGTGGAGGGCGACCAACACTTCATCGGAGCACAGGCGGTAGCCGACTTCCTCGTAGTCGATGGATGGGAGGTTGATTTTCTGGGTGCCGACATTCCTACCGATCACCTGGTCCCCTTCACAAAGGCCAAAGGATGTAATCTTGTGTGCGTCTCTGTCTCTCTGCCAGGGCTCATCCCGAGCGTTCGGAAGCTCATAGCGGAGCTGCGTGGTATTCCGGCAGGTCCAAAGATAATAATTGGAGGGGCGGCCTTCATCGCAAAGCCAGAGCTCATCGAAGCGGTGGAGGCTGATGGCTTCGCACGTGATCCGCACCAAGCCGTCAATATGGCGCGGCACCTGTGCGGAGTGCTTGATGCAGAAAACGCTCTCGCGGTGTTCCTGCGTAAATTAGGACACTCAGTGCACGAACATCGGAAGCTCAAAGGAATGAGTCAGCAAGAGTTGGCGCAATCCTCCGATCTCGACCGAGCGTATATCAGTGCTGTCGAGCACGGGAAGCAAAACATAAGCATCGGAGCGATCTCCAAATTGGCACGGGCGTTAGAAGTTTCTATCGAAGAGCTTCTGATTGGGTCTGATTATCGCTAGGGAAGCGAGGCAAACCCCCTCCCTGCTGCGAAAGCGGATCTTGGGTTGCTCTTCGATTTTCAGCACGGGAAAAAATCCTCAATGTATCACAGTGGATACGTTTCCGGTTTTTTCCCGCACTGAAAATCAAATATCAACCCAACCTCCACTTTCTCGCTACGGGTAGGTTTTGCCTCGCTTCCCTAGGGAAGCAAGGCACTCCCCTCCCTGCTACGAAAGCGGATCTTGGTTGCTCTCCGATTTGTGTGCCACTTCGTCCAATACAGTCGCTGCTATCAGATGCGAAGGCCCATGACGACAGCGCTGTGAGGTGCTGGGTGCCCCTCTATCGTGCGGCTTGGATCTGCAGGGTCTAGGAAGTCTGCTAGGCTCTCGTAGGGTGCATGAGCGGTTCGGTGCTGTTCTTCAGTAGTGATCGGACCAAACCGATGAATCTCGATCTCTTTGAATCCGGCTCTCGCCATTAGAGCCGCTAGCGCGTCGGCGGTGGGAATAATCCAGGCGTTTCTCATTTTTGCATACCGGTCGTTCGGTACCAGTAGATATGACCCCTCGCGATCAATCACCAAGCTCTCAAGTAGTAATCTCCCCCCAGGTCGTGTCGAATTATAGAGTGCTCGCACAGCTTGAAACGGATCGCGTTGGTGGTAGATGACTCCCATGCAGATAATGAGATCGAAAAACGAGGGGAAGGCTGTTAGTAGGGAGAGTCCTGCCGGCACGAAGGCGAGGTTGGAAAATCGGGTGAGGCTGTGTAAAAACGCGAACTGAAGCCAACACCGAGCTACCGGATCGAATCCCACAGCGAGCGATGGGGCGTGCTGTAGGAGCTTAAAGAGGAAGTACCCATTGCTGCATCCCACATCTGCGATCCTTGAGCCGGGCTTGATGTGGATAAGGGGCTGGATTTTGCTCCACTTGAGGAACGATCGCCATTCTGAGTCGATCGTGTGGCCGTTAACTTCGAAGGGGCCAATACGCCACGGAATTAATGCGTCTACGACGCGATTGAGGAGATCGTGAGAGAGGCGGTTGTTCGTAGAGATCGTGACTCCATCCGCTGAGAGGTTCGTAGTGCCAGGAGTCTGGGTCGTCTCGGCCGCTGTGCGCAAGAGTTCTCGCACGACACTCCAGTGCTGCGATCTCACGATCTGCCGCAAGGCAAAGCGGGCTTCGCGCGCAATGAAGCCAGCATCTAATTCCTCGCGAAAGTTCCGAAGCGGAGCCAGGGTGGCGCAGAGAGGCGGTGCCGTAGACATACTAGTACTGGGTAGCACGAGTGCTGACTCTAATCCAGGGAAGCGAGCACACTTCTGACTTTCGTGCGCCGTCGTCCTCGGTTACACTCGTTTGAGATGGCAACCTTCACCGAAACCACAGCCCACATTACAGTCTCGGTCCAGCCGACCCCATTGACCGAAGACTCCCGGCCTGAAGAGAGCCAGTTCGTATTCGCCTACACCGTTACGATCGAAAACCACTCGGAGCAGAGTGTGCAGTTGATGGAACGTCATTGGATGATTGAGTCTGCCGATGAGCAGATCGGAGAGGTGGTAGGCCCGGGGGTCATCGGTCTTCAGCCTATCGTCGAACCAGGAAAAAGCTTCCAGTACACGAGTAGCTGCGTCATTCGCGATCCGATTGGGGCAATGAAAGGGTCGTATGTACTTCGTCGAGGGGCGGGGGACTTCTTCGTTGTTCAGATCCCACGTTTTCGACTTCTCTATCCCAACTCTTTCAACTAGGACAAAGTGCTATGCCGAAGGATTTTTTTGCTGTGTCTCGTGCCACGAGTCTCCACGCCATTGCGCCAGGGGCCAAAATTCACGTTATCGGCGTGTGCGGAGTTGCTATGGCGCAGCTGGCGGTTTCATTGGCGCAGCGTGGGTATCAGGTCTCTGGTAGTGACAAGGAGTTCTACGAGCCAATGCGGACACTCCTTGCCAACTCGCCGGTCGAAACTAAGACCGGCTACCTAGAGGAGCATGTGCCGTTAGATGCGGCACTCGTGGTGATTGGAAACGCGATTAGCTACGGGAATCCCGAGGTTGCTGTTATAGAGCGACACAATCTTCCCTACACCTGTTTCCCCAAGATCCTTCAGGAAGTCGCTATCGCCGGAAAACACTCGGTAGTGGTGACCGGCACACACGGAAAGTCTACAACGACCGCTTTGATTGCGTCGCTCCTGCTCCAACACGAGACCTTTCCTTCGTACTTTGTTGGTGGAATAGCTCAAAGCCTGCCGCAGAGCCTCGCAGTGGGAAGCGGGGGCTTCTCGGTTGTAGAGGGTGATGAGTACGATAGTGCGTTCTTCGCAAAAGTGCCGAAATTTTCCTTTTATACACCGGATACTGCTGTTGTTAACGCGATAGAGTTCGACCATGCCGATATCTACGCGAATGTAGAAGCGATCGAGAAGGAATTTACCACACTGGTGCTCGGGCTCGGAGGTCAAGGTACCGCGGTGTGTTGCATCGACTTTCCTCGAGTAAAGCGACTGGTGAAAGAGTGGGCTTTGAATGCGGCATGTCGCATCATTACCTTCGGAGCGGATGAGGATGCCGAGTATCGGATCATTTCGCGCAAGACGGAGGGGTTCTCGCAAACAATCACAGTGCACAATAAGGCGCTCGGAGAGGTCACCTTCGTTATACCGATGGTAGGTGAATACAATGCGCGCAATGCACTCGCAGCGCTGATAGTTTCGACCGTCGTGCGCCTTGACCTCACGAAGACGATAGAATTCCTAGGTGCATTCAAGCCCGTCAAGCGTCGCCAGGAGGTGCGTGGGCAGCGTGGCGGTGTTGTGCTTATCGAGGACTTTGCGCATCATCCTACAGCAGTCCGCGAGACCCTCGACGCAGTCAAAGAGGCTTTTCCAGCCGCTTGCGTTACAGCGATCTTCGAGCCGCGGTCGAATACGAGCCGTCGCAAAGTTTTTCAAGGGGAGTATGTGCGTGCCTTTAAGCGCGCGGATTTTGTGATCCTCAAGGATGTTACCGCACGCTCCATCGATCAAGGCCTCGAGCTGATAGACGTCTCCACGTTGAGCGACGACATCGCTCGCTCGGGAGTACAGAGTGTAACGCTCGCTGATGTACAGGCTATTCGGGAGCGTCTGTGGAGCTCGATATCATATTCACCTGAACAATCATCGCCGCGTGAAGTGGTAGTAGTGATGTCAAACGGCTCCTTTGATGGATTGAATGAGCTTTTGCAAAGAGACCTCGAAGCGAAGTGAGATATAGGAACTAAGAGAGCATGACTGAAAGATCACAGACCAACATCATTTGGAGAAGTCGCATAATACGAACAGCGCTCTCCAGCGTCGCTATATCTCTCATATCTGTTGCCGCTGTTTTTGTAGGATGTAATACAGATGTTGTGGATCAGGCCCGAGATGCCATAGACCTGGCAGATGGCGTACCGCGCAAAGACATAGACCGGCAAAAGCTGGGTGTGAATGCGTTTTTCAACGAACGTGGGTATGGCTCTATCTCGGCTCAATATGCCGAAGTTAGTCAGACCTTAGGCATCAAGCATCTGCGTGTTCTCGCGGCGTGGAATGATGCGGTCCAAGGGGATCCATCTGGAGCACCGAACCTGTCGTTTTACGATGCGATAGTGCAGGCTGCTCCGAGTGACGTCGATCTGCTTGTGATCCTTACCGACGTGCCGCGCTGGATGGGGAATCCCGCTACGTGGATCGATGGAAATCCTCGCACGACCTTCGTAAAGCGTTGGGTGGAGCCGGTCGTTGCACGCTATGCTGCGAATCCCAGGGTGGTTGGTTTCCAGATATGGAACGAACCAAATGCTCCTGGTCGATTCGACAACAGTGTGCTCGAGCTCGACACTAACGCCGTTAACTATCTTGAGCTTCTGGCGCAATCGTACTCTGTGATTAAGCGCATCGCTCCGGGCAAGCTGGTCGTCAATGCGGCGACGACGGCTATCAATCAAAACTATCCGGATACGCTTAACTACAATCGAACTTTGAGAGATAACGGACTCTTGAATTTTGTCGATGTCTTCGCCATTCACTACTACGGTCGTCAGTATGAGAATGTCCTAAGGAGCGGAGGGGTTAAGGATTTTTTGAGCTCGATGGGGAATCGAATATGGGTTACGGAATCGGGTGCGCAAGGCGCAACAAGGCAGCTTAAATACGTGGAGCAGACTTGGCCATTCCTCTCAGATCGCATTTCAGCTATTGAACGATTTTACTATTACCAGATGTACGAAACGGGAGATCCGGCGACCTCGTACGGATTACGGAATGGTTCCTCTGACCAACCTGTTTCGGACTTCTACGTCTGGCTCCGTGACGGGAAATAAGTAAGATTTTTGGCTACTAGGCCAAAGCTATCCGGTTTCGGGCTTTGTTCTCTGTCTTGATCTTGGGTTGGGATGCTTTTAGTTGGCGGAGCGGAAGGTTCACAGTCCGGAGGGGGGAACTACCGGACCGCGAACTTTCTAGTCCGCCTGCTGCTTGCATCGTGATGCTCACAGCAGGCGGAGCGGAATCTCCGCGGTCCGGTGATGGATCTATTTACTAGTACCGATAGTGCTCCGGCTTGAACGGTCCCTGTGGGGAAACGCTCAGGTACGTAGCCTGCTCCGGTGTCAACTCAGTCAGCTGTACACCAAGCTTGTGGATGTGCAAGCGAGCTACTTTCTCGTCGAGGACCTTCGGCAGCACGTATACACCAACCGAATACTCTCCACGCTTCGTGTACAGCTCGATTTGAGCTAGTACCTGATTGGTGAAAGAGGTCGACATTACGAAGCTCGGGTGTCCAGTAGCGCATCCGAGATTAACGAGACGTCCGCGAGCAAGAAGAACGATAGCGCGACCGTCGTTGAAGATGAACTTATCTACCTGAGGCTTGATGTTCATCTCCTTAGTGTTCTTCTCGAGCCATGACACATCGATCTCGTTGTCGAAGTGTCCGATGTTGCAGAGGATCGCCTCATCCTTCATCTTGGTGAAGTGCTTCTCGTTGATAACGTTCACGTTACCAGTAGCTGTGACGAAGATGTCTGCTAGTGGGGCAGCGGTCTCCATCGTGACTACCTGGTATCCTTCCATGGCAGCTTGAAGCGCACAGATAGGGTCGATCTCAGTTATGAGAACACGAGCACCGAGCGACTTCATCGAATGAGCGCTTCCTTTACCCACGTCGCCGTAACCAGCAACCACTACTACCTTGCCTGCTACCATAACGTCTGTAGCACGCTTGATGCCGTCTGCGAGCGACTCACGGCAGCCGTAGAGGTTGTCGAACTTCGACTTGGTTACGGAGTCGTTGACGTTGAAGGCTGGCACTTTGAGGGCTCCGGCCTTGAGCATCTCGTACAAGCGGTGAACACCAGTGGTGGTCTCCTCGGAGATTCCGTAGATGTCGTTGAGCAGGTCAGGGTACTTCTCGTGAATTACCTTCGTGAGATCTCCACCGTCGTCGAGGATCATGTTCGGACCCTTGTCTCCGAAGAAGATAGTCTTCTCGACACACCAGTCGTACTCCTCGAGGGTCTCACCCTTCCAGGCGAACACAGGGATACCGGCCTTAGCGATAGCGGAAGCAGCATGGTCTTGCGTCGAGTAGATGTTGCAGCTCGACCAACGAACCTCTGCACCGAGCTCGACCAAGGTCTCGATCAGAACAGCTGTCTGGATCGTCATGTGCAGGCAGCCTGCGATGCGTGCTCCCTTGAGTGGCTTCTGTTTGCCGTACTCTTCACGGAGTGCCATCAAACCAGGCATCTCTTTCTCGGCGATCTCTATCTCTTTACGGCCCCACTCAGCGAGGGAGATATCAGCGACTTTGTAATCGATAAGGTCTGTTTTCATGGTCTCTTAGCTTCTTTTGACGTTGAGTGTTGAGGCGACGAAAAGCTCGACCGCCTAGACAACTGGTTCGAAATCGGCTTCGCAATAGGGGGTGAACATCTTAGTGCGGCTCCGAGGGATGGAGTGTACCTCAGCGGGGTTTGAGCGACAAGATTGAGGGGTAAATACCTCTTCTTAGTGGAGAAAATGCAGCAAACCTGACGAGCCAGGAGTTGCGGAGATATGGAAGCTATCGGAAACACGAAAAAACATCATTGAAAAAGAGGCCGAGGAATCGGGGACGCAGAGGTTGCCCTTTGCGTCCCCTTACCCCAACTTAGTAGAAGCACCTACACGTTTTCTGGTTTGGCCTTCTCCTGTTTCTCCCTTTGAATGTCCAAATACACTTCTTGTCTGTGTACTTGAACACTCTTGGGGGCCTCAATTCCGACGCGAACCTTGTCGCCTCGGACATCTACGATCGTGACGACAATGTCGTCTCCGATCATGATGGACTCGTCTCTAAGACGACTCAAAACGAGCATAATATCCTCCATGCTCGTTAGGGTACAGACTTCATCATCGGACGCCACCGTGGCGTCCTTCCGTTGTGAAGTCTGGGCTTTGACTGAAAACCTTAAAGCTTCCTATCTCCGCCATGAGATAAGAAACATGAGTTTACCGAAGTCTCCCGCCAAAGCAAAATTATCCTAGGTCCTTTTTCGCCCTCTGCCACAGCTTCTCGAGCGTTTCGCGCGGTATTCCCTGCAGGGACGTATGACCGAGCTCACGCTCTGCGAGGTGCTCAATCATCTTGAATCGTTTGAGAAACTTAGTGTTTGCTGCGGCTAAAGCCTCCTCGGCGTTAAATCCAAGATGTCTTCCGTGTTGAGCTAGCGAGAAAAGAAGGTCTCCGAACTCTTCAAAGGCTCGATTGGTCGCCTCCTGTCTCGATGTGTCGTCTGAAGCAGAGCTAGTTACACTCGCTACCTCGTGCAGGAATTCGTCCAGCTCCTCTCGAACCTTGTCCGCTACCTCGCCTTTAGAATCCCAATCGAATCGGATCGTGGCGCACCGTTCGCCGATTAGGTGCGAGCGTTGCAGCGCCGGCATGGAGCGGGGCAGTCCATCGAGTAGGCCTTTCTTTTCCTTCTTAGCGTCGCGCCGTTCTTGTTGCTTAATCGCCTCCCAGTTCTTCAAGACCTCCTCAGTTCCTGAAACCTGTACGTCGCCGAAGACGTGTGGATGGCGCCGTACCAGTTTATCTGTGATGCCGCGTACTATCGACTCGAACGAGAAACGCTTCTGTTCGCAAGCAATCTGAGAATAGAGCGTAATAATTGATAGTAGGTCTCCGAGCTCTTCGCACAGCTCTGCATCTCCCTCCTTTACTGCGTCAGCAACCTCATATCCTTCATCGAGGATGAGTGGCGCGAGCGTGTCGAAGGTTTGTTTGAGATCCCACGGACAGCCGCCTTGAGGATCGCGCAGCTTCGCCACTACAGAGAGAAGATGTTCAAGAGCTTTAGCAGCCCCTTGATGCGAGGAGTCTTGTTGTTCGGTGCTCATATCGCCTACTCATACCCCGGTTCCTATGGCGAGTACACTCGCTTTTCAGAGGTAAGCGAGGCAAAACCTAACCTCTACTTTCTCGCGACAAGCAGGTTTTACCTTAACTGCCCTACGAACAATCTCTGGCATACGCCGTGTCGTCCGGTTTGAATGTCTCTTCGCACACAACCCGCCCATTTGAGGCATTGCTTATAGCGTTTACCCTTGAGCCTTCGGAGAAAAACGCCCCACTCTGAATGAGGGTTACGCCTCTCATCGGACCATATGCTTCCGACTTGATGAGTTGCAAAGTACCGTCGAGGACCGTAGCTCCTTGAGATGCCCCGCGGATCTTTGAGTTTATGACGCTGACTGTGCCGCGAAGAATGGTCACTCCGACGCAACCCGCGGTCGTTTGTGCTAGACATCCTCCCCCTTCGTCTTCAGCAGTGAGGGAAGATTCTATAACCGATATCTGTGAAGTGTCGCCCGTCGAGAGCAGTGCCTGACTAGTAACACTCGCTCGTCCGATCAAGACATCAACCTGCTCAAGCCGCAGATCGCAGCCGTTGTTGACGATACCGTACGATCGTTCAGATGGATTGCGAGTGCGGATCCAGACGCCACGCACAATGTTGAAAGTATCACCCGGTGTCTGTGGGTTGATGAGCTCAGAGGCCGAGCAGTGTAGTCCTACAGTGGTGTTCCCGGAACCTTCGTTTTCAACGGAGACCTGCTCGATCGCGGCGCCGCGCCCGAGAGCTATCAATGCCGCGGACCTGTCGTTGAAATCGAGCCCACTGCTTTGACCGATGATAATACTTTGCAGAGGCCCCGCTCCTTTAAGAGTACAGTGGCTTGGAACGAGAACCGGGCTCGCGATGCGGTGTTCCCCAGGCTCTAGTTTGATCGTCCAGCGTTGATCGGGGCGGCGCTCTTGGCGCTGGATCAGATCGATAGCTTCCAGGAGTAGGGGCACTGAGCCGGGAGAGTTACCAACCCATACGGTGCGCGATTCCGGATCGATAGTTGGAACTGTGGGGGGCGGAGCTTCAATGCCTGCATTGGCTGGCGCCTCAGGAGTCGCTACCGCCTCTGCTCGATGTCCCCAGCGCAATTTTGGGAAGGTGGTCGATAGAAATAGGTAGGCACTTATTGACATGAGTAAGCCAGAGATTATCAGCAATCTCATCAACCGTTTCGTGCGCTCGACAGTACTCGGAGCACCTTTCTTTTTAAACTGGTCCCGGGTCGTATCGAGAGTTTGATTAAGCCACTCGTCCGTCATTTGGTACGACTGTTGCCGAGCATATTCTGCGTAGCATGTGGCGCAAAGCGCTTTATCGGGAAGGACCTCTTGAGAGCATTTGAGACATTTCATATGGACCGTAATCTGCGCATTCCATGTCGGTGTAGGTTGTTAGGCCGCCTCATTGGAGTTTGCCTCGCTTGCCGTGGAGTCATGTACACCTTCATAGGTAGTATCCTCCGTGCTTCGCTAAGGTCAAGTATGAAAGAAAGACACACTTCACCCGTTGAATATTGTGTGAACTCGCGAGCGGAATCGGCTCCACACCTGCGTGCGTGCGAGTGAGAATACATCAACTCGAGCCGCTCCAGCACAGCGCAGGGTGTATGCGGCAGCGCCGAGCGTTGCTCCCGTTGTTATTACGTCTTCCACCAGCAAGATGCTCTTCCCTCTAACCCGAGCTGGCTGTGAGCAACTAAAGAGCGCCTTTAACCCGCGAAGGCGTTCTTCATGCGAGCGAAGCGCCTGCGGGGTACGTGCTGAGGCATGTTTGAGAACCTCTGCGTATGCTGCGGCTGGCGTTGTGCGTGTTATGAGTCGTGCCAGGGTGGCACACGGGTGAAACAGCCGCTTGCGATGTGCAAGAGGAGATGAGGGGATCGGAACAACCAGGTCCCATGATTGCTCGTCAAAGAGGAGAGCAAGAGTCTCTGCCATCCAGGAGCCGGCGAGTCGCGTGAGGGTAGGGCTCGGTCGATACTTCATGGCTCGGATGAAATCGCGTGCTAGCCCCCCATATTCCCACAAAAAACGGATACGATCGGGCATAGGCGGGAACATGGTGCACACTGGGCACGGTGCGGCGGTGTCGGTGGAATGGATGTAGGGCGCGAAGCAGGCTGTGCATCGACTCGTCATGACATCGTGAAGCCGCGGGATGATGGGTCTACATCGAAAGCACAGGTAGCGGCCCTTGAGGGGGCGATGACACACCAAGCACTCTCGTGGAAAGAGAATCTCCAGGCTGCTCAGCATGGCTGTGACGAACGGGGCAGGCATGCAGATCTATCGGCTTAGCGAAGCAGAAGTTGCGTAAGAAGCCAGGGAAGCGCGGCGCAACTCAACTTCTACTTTCGCAGCAGGGCTGGGGCTCTACTCGCCTCTTTAGAAGAGGGGCCTGCCCGTCATCTCGGCCGGCTGGGGAATTTTCATCATCTTCAGGAGCGTTGGAGCGACATCGCAGAGCGCGCCATCCGTGCGCAGAGCCTTCGCCTCAGGTGCTCCGACTACGATCACCGGGACCGGATAGGTCGTATGGGCGGTATGCGGTGATCCGTCTTCGTAATTAATCATCTGCTCTGCGTTACCATGATCCGCAATAATGACGGCTTGTCCGCCGACCTCTTTCAGGGCCGCAAGGATCTGCCCCAAGCAGGTGTCAGCGGTCTCTACAGCTTTGATACCTGCTTCGAGCACCCCTGTGTGACCGACCATGTCGCAGTTTGCAAAATTCACCACGATGAAGTCGTACGACCCGGAGCGAATTCCTTCGACAGCCAGCTCGGCGACACCGAATGCGCTCATCTCGGGCTTCTGATCGTATGTTTTTACGTCGCGCGGCGAAGGGACCATCTTGCGATCCTCGCCGTCGTAGGACTTCTCGATTCCACCGTTGAAGAAGTACGTAACGTGCGGGTACTTCTCAGTCTCCGCCACGCGCAATTGCTTCAGGCCAGCCTTAGAGAGAGCTTCCCCGATATGGTTGTTGATCTCGACCTGCTCAAAAAGCGCTGAAAGCTGGAAGGTGTGATCGTAGTCTGTGAAGCACAGCACCCGCTGCCGGTCTGGAACAGGTACGCTGCGGGAGAAGCCTTGAAATTCGGGTATGCAGAGAGCGGCAACGATCTCGCGCATACGGTCTTCCCGGAAATTGAAGAACACGAATCCATCGTCAGGATCAATCACGTGTGTGGAGGTGACCGCTGGCTCGAGAAACTCATCGGTTACCCCGCGACCGTACGACTCTCTCACATATCCGAGCAGATCGTGCGTCAGTGTTCCCTTTCCAAGGACGATTGCATCGTATGCTACCTGGACTCGTTCCCAGCGTTTGTCTCGATCCATTGCGTAAAACCGACCGCAGATAGAGCCTATGGAGCAGCGTGGATATTTCTTGATTTGGACCGCGAGCTTACTGAGATCCTTCTCGAAAGATGTAGGAGAGACGTCTCGGCCATCACTGATTAAATGAAGGACGATCTCTGCGGATTGTACGTCCTCGTTGAGTCGGGCGAGGAGCAGTTCAAGATGCTCGGAATGAGAGTGCACACCACCTGTGCTGTAGAGTCCGACTACGTGGATTCTCTTCGAGGCGGCAGTCGCTGTGAGGAATGACGTATACTCCTTGGATTCCGGAAGAAACGGGCCAGAGAGGGCGCGACTGATTCGTAGCAACCACTGCTCGACCTCGCGCCCCGCTCCAAGGTTCAAATGTCCGACTTCTGAATTCCCCATTTGACCGGCGGGCAGACCGACTCTTTCGCCGTAGGTTACAAGAGTTGCGTGAGGACACGAGGCTGTTAGCGCATCGTATGTCGGCTTCTTGGCTTGGTATACCGCATTGCCATGTGGATTAGGGTTGAGACCAAAGCCATCCAAGATACAAAGGAGTGTTGGTTTGTTCATGATACCTCTGATACGACAAATAGATTACGGGGTGGACAGAGCGGGGGAGGGCTCTGCTCGCTCGGCAGAGATCGAGGATCCCCGCGATCCTGTTGGTGTTTGCGTAGGCTCGCCGAGCTCCTGCCACAAAGGAGCAGTTTCGTTGATGCGGCCAAGTCGAGAGAGGCACAGGCCTGTCAATGATGCGTGCGTACGCTTGAGTTCGCCGGTGAGGGAGGCTCCCTCGCGCTCTGCAAGTGATGGAAGATTGTTGAGAGTTGCGTGCGCATCCTCGTGCTTATGGAGCGCCAGTAAGGTCTGAGCGACTACGAGCTCAGCTCGGATGCGTGCGGCACCGCTGCTTGAACGGGTGGCGCTCCGAGCGGCTGCCAGCGCACGATCTGCCCGCTTCGCGAAATCACCAGGTGCCTTCGTGAGCCATAGGTCAACCACCTTGAGCCACTTCGTCGGGTCGTCCCCTGATGCCTTGGTTGCCTTAACTAATAATTCGGCTGCCTCCTCGAAACGACCGGCCGTTATCTCGAGCTCTGAAAGCCGCTCGAGCGCCGGAACGCAGGATGCATGTCGTTTGACGAATGCTTGCAGACCCTCGCGGAGCGTGCTCTCGTTGGGAGATTGTCGGACTAGCTGCGCGAAAAGCAACCGAGTTTTGACAGTAGCGCTGGACTCGTCTGTGTATCCTGCGCGCTCAATCTCGTTCTGATATTCGACCGCATCGTCGATCCTGTTCATATGTTCCGAGATATCGCGCGCACGCTCGAGGGCACGCTTGCTCGGAAACTCCGATACCACCAGGGCGATGTTGTCGCGTGCTGCAGTGTCGTTTCCAAGCTTCTGATTTAGCTCTGCTGCCTTGAAGAGGATCTCTGCGTTCGCGCGCTTTTCGGCACGGAGTAGGTCGAGAACCCTGAGCGCTTCACGACTGTCTCCGAGAGTGTCGAGGCATGTGGCGAGCTCTACTTTGGCGATAACGTTCTCGGGGTCCTTTCGAAGAATCTGTTCCCACACATTTCGGGCTGCGTTCCACTCATGAGCCGCCATGAAGCTTCTCGCTTTGACGAATAACTCAAAGAACGCTTGTCGAGATCTCTCAATCCCCAGGAGTCGGCGCTCTCGCATGTACCCTTTCAAGCCGAAGAAGAGCGCGATCATCGAGGCAGCGATACAACCCGCACCGAAGACCCCGAGGTACAGGACGCCGGCGTTGGCCGTAATCTGGAGCGCAGGGCCGAGGTGCAGAGTCGCACGCTCAGAGTTGGTGAGGGTAATGTAGAGAGTTACTCCGATAAGTAACGCCAGAATGAGGAATCGGTTGAACTGTCGAAGCATATGCACCGTTTGATCGAGCTTATCTAGGGACGCAAGGCAAAACCTGCCCCGCCGTCCTGCTTTTGAACTTACCACGTGAACGTGCCCGAAAACCTGAGATTTTTGTTTCGGGTACGTTTACGTTCACGTTCACGAGCACGTGAGGAGAAACATGAGGTTTTGCCTCGCTTCCCTAGGCTAGGTTGGCATACCAACTCGTAGTCTCACTTTCAGCGTGCCAAGTGAACGTTCCCGAGACTCAAGGTTTTTTCGAGTACATTCACGCAGGGGTCTGCTGCTCTTGCCTCCGCATTGTAGTCCGGCAAGTGACAAGGTGTACAGATGACCAGCCGCAGTTGCCACACAGATCGGACGTCGGGGTCGCTCGGTCGAGGATCTGTCTACGTCTAAAAGAAAGGCTCATCGCGTTTTAGAGTGGGTGATAGCGAGCTTGGAGACAGCGTAAGCCCTTGTTTGACCTATAAATCGCGCCTTTCCACGTGAACGTGCTCGTGCACGTAAACGTGAACGTACCCGAAAA
>JBIIOE010000177.1:0-4913 GCA_044337105.1 Bdellovibrionota bacterium
GGTAGTTTGAGTCATCAGTGACATTTCGACGGTAGGAACCAAGGCAGACTTATCCATAGGGGGAGCTGAGCGGAGCCCGTAAGGGAGAAGCTCAAGCGAGGCTCCCCCTGTGGATAAGTCGTGTAGTGCGGGTCTCGATTTGATATTTTGGGGATTAAGCCGCAATTCTCATTGAAAAACATTCGTCTGGAGTTTGATACCCCAGGCATTTGAGCGGACGCCGACCCAAGCGTGCTTCAACATCAGATAACGTGGGCTTGGATACCTCAGCGAAATCTGTTCCCTTAGGAAGGTACCACCGTACGTCACGATTGGAGTTCTCTACGCTTCCCTTCTGCCAGGAGGAGTAAGGGTCGCAGTAGTAGATCTGAAAGCCAGGATAGAGCTGCTCTAGCCGGATCAATTGAGAGTAAGCAAACTCGGAACCGTTATCTAAGGTGAGCGACTTCCGCATCGCTGGAGGTAGTTCCTCGAGAATCGCCCATAAATAGCCAAAGACCGTCTTGGCGCAGGTGTCAGGGATAAGTCGAAATATCTTCTTTCGCGACACTCGTTCAGTCAGTGACAGCACAGCGCCCGAGCCACCTCTCTTGCTAACAATTAGGTCCCCCTCCCAGTGCCCGATTTCTTTCCTCTCCGCTACAAACTCTGAGCGATCGTGAATGGAACGCTTTATCGGAGATCCCTGCTTAATGCGCCCCCTACGGTGGGTGATACGTTGGCGTCGCGGCTTGCCTCTCTCCATCAGGTACTTTCTCAGATCCGCGCGCTCATGCTTCACGAAGTTGTAAATGGTCTTTGCCGAAACCGAGGCTCCCGGCAGATCCTTCGGCATCCTGCCTGCAATCTCTTCGGGGCTCCAGTGCTCTTCTACCAGCTTTGTAAGCACGTATTCTCTCACTGCCGGGTCTCGGAGTCTGCCGTGATTGCCTCCTCTTAGAGACTGCTCCTTGAGCGCCACATACACATGCCTGGCGCGCTCCCAGACGTTCATCGCCAGCCACACCCTGATGGATGCAGGTCTGTACCCTTTTAAAATCCGGTGGACCGTGCTCGTCGAACGCTTGGTAGTCCTGCTTATCTCACGATTCGATCTACCACTCGAACTCATCACAAATATATCTTGCACCTCAACGAGTTCTAACCTCTTGAATGTGCATTTCTTTTTTCTTTCCATAGCACCTGGGATGATTTTCTTATCCCAGGTGTTCCATTCAAAATTTCAATCCACCTTGGTGTCCACCAGATCCGGGGCGGACGTCTAAGCGGGAAAGATATCGAGCGTATGAAAAACATACATGACTACAACAGCTCGCTCTTGTATCCCACGCCATTTGCCAAGCTTGTCAACGATTCGTTCGCACAGGCGTTGTGCGAGCCGAACAGCCGCTTCTATATTTTGCGAATCAATGGTTCAATTGAAGGATTAGCTCGCTTCGTCGACGAAAAGCCAGGGTGTAAATATTTCGGATCTTTCAATCTTAGCCCTGCTATCGACAGCTTTGGCATCGGTGGCCGATTCCTCGAAGAGATGCTGAAGCATGAAGGAGAGGATTCCCGCATTCGCCTGTTGGTATCTGATAACAACCCGTTCAAAGGTGCATACGAGAAGAAGTATGGGTTTCAAACCACAGAGACGATGTGTGATTACGATCTTGGAACTCACCTCTCCGAGCCATCCGGAGTCGATGTGCACGAGATGATTCGCTATCCAGTAGGACACAGATCATAAGAAAATCCGGGCAAATCCTGCCCGAGTCGCACTCCTCGCATTTGAGTAACTGAGAGAGTCTCTTGCTCAAGAGAGTCATAGCGCCCTGCGTGGAGCGGGTGTCACTCGCCGTAGGTACATCCCAAGTTCCCAGGGTTGAGGATACCTTGTGGATCGAAAACGTTATTAACTGAAGCGATCTCTTCGAGCCCCTTTCTACCGAGCATGTGTTCCAGGTAGTGCTTTTTCCCACCGAAGGCATATACTGCTTTTTTGCCAGTACCCTGTCCGGCGGTGATGGTGCCGCCAAGTGTTAGCACCTTCTCTACCGCGCGTTCGTAGAGGCCCTCTGCGAGCTGAGCCTCACTGAGAGAGTTCGGAAATAAGTTCATGTGGAGATTGCAGTCTCCGATATGCCCCCAGGTTGCTGAAGTGGGGAGGCCCGCTGGCGTGGTAAAGCGCTCCTCACATTCCTGTCGAATAGACCGATACACCTCGAACAATTCCGGGAATTGTTCCGGTGAAACTGCGAAGTCGGTTCCAAGTTTGGTGAGGCCTAATCGTTTGAGCGATTCGGCTACTATGCCAGGGGTTGACGTTCGAAAAGCAGAAGCGAGGTGACTGGGAATGATTCCTACGTAAGGGGTCGTTTCGTTCGCACGATTCCGACGGTCATAGCCCTCGCTTCCGCATTCGTGTCCTCCATCTCGGATAGATAGCTTAAGTTGCCCCTCGCTACCTGTCCAAAAATTGGGGTCCACTTCAGCCTTAGAATTACCCAACCTGGCTTTCGATGAAAAGACCAAACGAGCATCTATCGGCGGATAAAGAATTCACCATTCCTTTGGAGGCTATTCGACAAGTCCTAATGCCATTGCAGGGGTCAGAATATTGCCAGCAACAACCGCAGCCATCACTGAGTTAAGCGATCGAGCGGCTTGATGACTATTTTTCGTAATGTCACGCCCAAAAACTGCCTGGGTAATCAATCTTGCTTTGGGATCACTTGCAGAATATTCGAACCAGTTATGTTGACCTTTTTTCATAGCTAGCAATCGCGCTACATCCGTCCATTCCGGATTTGGTTTGTCAGTTGCGCTTAAGCCAACAATTTCTTCAATCTTTCCATCCTGGCCAAACTTGAAAGTGACTTGATCCCATTCTGTGTTCGAGGTGCTATTGGCCAGGTTAATCGCTACGGCAACTTCGATCTTAACATTTTTATCCGGCTCTCCACGAAATTCAACTTGTGTAAGCTTAGCGCACACACGCTCATTTCTATCTTCGAGGCCTTTGCCAATTACGTTTACCTGATGAGTTCGTTGTTCATAATCTCGACCTTCATATCGAAGCCAAAAATGCCCTGAACCTTGAGTAGGAGGCTTCAGATAGTAACTGACTTTAACTTCTGAATTGCCAACCGTGTATTCCTTTTCTGCACAAGTGGAAGTGCTGCCATAACCACTACTATGTCCGGAGACTGTCATACTCAGGTGAAAGCCATCACCTATATCAGTTCCTCGAACATGATCGGGTGTAGAAACTGCAGGAGAGTCGTGAATGGCTCCGCAGTTGCAAGAAATCAATCCGTGATAAGCAGTATCGCTGTATATCTGAGTTCCGTCAGCATCCCTGAAAATCCCAACGTACTTAAGTCCATTTTTTAATGTGCTCATACGGTAGTGAACCATTGCACCACCTAGGATCTCGGCTAGTTTATCCGGATCAGCTGGAACGCCAGCAACTTTACATTCCTTTTCATAAGCTCCGGCTGCGTCAATGTTTGCACCATCTGACGACATCCAACCAACATTAAGATCCCTCACTTCTTTTATACTGCTGAAATCTATTGTTGGTGGATTGTTTTGAAGATACTCAGCACGAACGGCATGACCAGTGATTGTTGGTTCGTCAATTGTGGTTTTTGGATTTACTCCTTGACCTGGCTGTAAGCCATCTCCCATTCCTGCGCTCGACATACAGAACTCCTGAAATTGAAATCTAAATTTCATCCTACAAATGCATAGTAATCCAGCTCGCTTGCTTATGGAACTTGTTCCAGAAGCTAGATAGGGCGTCACAATTATTTTTTGTGACCCGAGCTGAAACGACCTGATTAAGCACGATTTTGCCAGCAGCGGAGGTGATGAAGCAACTTTTTTTGTGCGACCAGTCTTGTAGCCTCGAAGAGCCTAAAAGCAGGCACGAGGTATCGATCCGCTTGATGAGCGCGTGCGGGTATTCAGCACCTTAGAGCTTCAAGCTGCCAATTGTAGGAGCTGGCTGGGGTTGTGACGCAGGTTATCCACACACCTCTTTATGTTAGAGATGTCATTGCAGAGCAGAAGTCCAATAGAGAAGTTTCGGAGGGTCGCCATGTTGGCCGGGCCGTGCTTTGCTCGAATAGTGGAGCGGTCCTCTGCAAACACCATGTCCTTTCGGTAGTGAAGCTTGTTCTCAATATCCCAGTACGAGCGATTCAAGGAGAGCAGCCTTGAAGCATCTGCATCAGGAGAGGGTATGTTGGTGATTACCAACACCTTTTCTTGAGTTGTTTTCTTCGTACGTAGGTCGGTACGAGTTCTGATGATCTGTAAGCGTCCATCCAGACACGTGCTTCCCAAGGCATAGTAAGTCACAGAAGATCCCTTCTCTTTTAACTAGGAGGGTCTATGGGACGAAGGAGCGAGCAAGAGAAGAACGAGATACTAGAGAGGTATCACGTGAGCGGTCAAACGCAACGAGCCTTTGCTGAGAGCGAGGGGATTAGCGAGCATGTGCTCTCGAAGTGGCTCAACCGTAATTCCCCAACAAAGCGATCGTCGTTTATTGAGGTACCGCTAGCCTCTCGAACCGAAGTCGAGATCCGATTTCCTGATGGCAGCGTAGTGACGGTTCGCGGCTAATGTTGTTCGGCCGGTCTCCGAAGCGGGTGTTAGCCTATAGGTCGCCAGTGGATATGCGAAAGAGTTTTGATGGGCTTCACGCAGTAGCCAGAGAAGCCTTCAGCGAAGATGTTCTCTCTGGTACTGCTTTTTTGTTCGTGTCCGTCCTCTAGCCGACAGGTTTCTTCTTCCAATTCATCGGCAGCAGGCCAACAGGGGTATCGTCCGACCGGACGTTAACTCTGACGAGTACATCAGAGAGCCACTCCCAAGGATTAACCTTATTGAGACGACAGGTTCCAAGGAGTGAGTAGAGC
>JBIIOE010000088.1:0-15690 GCA_044337105.1 Bdellovibrionota bacterium
GAGAAACTCTCACTCCAAGACGATATCGTCACCTACACAACCAAAGACGGGGCCGCGCATGAGTTCGATACTCTAGAGTTTCTCGCTGAGTTGTCAGCCCATATTCCCAAAACCTACGAGTCGCTGACCAGGTATTTTGGACGATATTCCTGCAGGCGTCGAGGCGAACGCGCTAAGCTCTCCCCTCCTTTAGCTGAAGAACAAGAGAGCGACTACAGACGTGAGTTCCCAAAGGGTAGCTGGGCCGCGTGCATAAAACGCATCTATGAAATCGATTCCCTAGAGTGCTCCAAATGCAAACCCTCCCACGACTCGTTTGAGCCCGCACCTGATGACTTCTAAATTCCGCTTCCACTGGGACGGAGCCGGTGGAGTGTAGTTAACATGATACTTTTCGCAACTTAGCTCGTCGCGCTCCGGTGTGCTTGGCTACTGAAATCCCTGGCGCGAGGACGCAAATCTCGCTTTTCGATCCAAATCTGATCAATCTCTGCCGAAACATCATAACCATCATCGCCACATCTTCGAACGGCTACCAGAGCTCAGCTACTTATAAAAAAGGGATTGATCTTCCCAACTCTCGAGGGTCCCAAGGATTAGGAGATGAAACGGCCTAAATCCCTGACTTTCCATGCATTCTGCGATCCTCGAAGGGCGTGGGATTCGCTCAGGTAACGATCATACTCGGATACGCCATATCTCTATCGATATGCCATCTGCAGGACCACATTATTTCACTATAGGCGAGTCGGTACTCCTCGAGGCAGTATTGCCGCCTGCTCTGAACACACTCGAGGCGCGACAGCCAGATCGAGACTTTCATGCGTTTCTAGTGAAATCTTTGGCTGAACTGCCTGCTTGCACGACGGCCGAGGCAGTGCTTGGTCTCGCTGAGAGATCCCGTGAGTGGTGGCGAGAGCATGCAATCGGAACTCTCGATCCCAACTACGCTAATCGTGTACGAGAGGAGCTTTCAAGGCATGCCGATATCCTGAAGAACTCCGAGCGACACGGAATTCTTCTTCTCGGCGGGACAGGTTCGCGGCTCGAGGCTTACACCTCATCGATGAACAAGCATCTCTTGCCGGCGTACGATCAACCGGTCTGCTTTCACTCGCTTGCGGCCCTCATGATGACCGGCGCTCGCTCGATCGCGGTAGTTACTTCTCCATCTGATGCCGCACTCTATAGGGAGCTGCTCGGGGATGGATCTCGATACGGTATTGAACTGGGCTACGTAATGCAGTCTGACCCAAAGGGGATAGCACATGCGATCGCCCAGGTCGAGAACAGTACAACTACACACGGGGTGAGCGTTGCTCTCGGGGACAATGTCATCTACGGGCTTGGCCTTGCCCAGGCACTAACTCAAAGTGTCAAAAAAAATAGCGGAGCTCAGGCCTTTACCTGTGCCGTCGAAGATCCCTTTCATTTCGACGTGGTAGACTATGATACGCACGGCAACGTTGCGAAGATATCGCTGAAGCCGGAGTTCCCCTCTTCATCTCAAGTGCTCACCGGTCTTCTCATCTACGATACAACGATAACGAATCGAGCCTCCACGGCTCCCAGAGGATACAAGGGGGAATATCAGCTCCACGATGTTCACATCGACTATCTTCATGAGGGTTCGTTTGCCGCTTGTCCCCTTCCTCGTACCGTTCGTTGGTTCGATACCGGAAGGCAGGAGACGCTTTTCAAAAGCTCCTTGCAGTTGGCGATCGATGCCGCAGGTGGAGGTGCCCCGATCTCGCCACAGATAGTTGCCGAGAGCTTCGGCTGGATCTCCAAAGAGGAGGTGGCTTGATGGCTCCGTCATTTGCACTCCTTCTGCCGGATAGCTTGAGTCGCGCTACCATCGGGGCTTTAGCAGCCGAGGAGCTTCCAGCGTCCTCCCGGAGTATTCTGGAGTCTCCTCGCTCAGTCGAGGCGGCACTGTCTTCAGAGCTTGTCACGACCTTCAGCGAGGCCAGCTACCTCCTCTCATGGAGAGCTCGTAAGGCGGCGACGGGTGAATTCGATACGCGTAGTCAGCGCGCTTTGGTGTCGCTCGAAACCACAGAGATCGACTTTATCAGGAACCTCTCAAACGGCAAGCTCGCCTATCTGGTTACTTTTGTGACCCGTGAGGGGCTCTCAGCGTTGATTGAACTGGGCGAAAGGGAGCAACCACTCTCTAAGCTCTCCGATCTCGAGGTATTCAAAGCGAAAGAGTCGCCTGAGGATATCCGAGAGACACTCGCTAGGTTGCACCATGAAAACTGGCTCAATCAAAATGCGGTTCTCGAGAGGGTCAATCGCTGGAATCACGAGTGGGGGGAATATCCGGAAGATCTCTTCGAGGGATATGAGATCGACAGGGTGCAGGTAGATATGGATTGTCGAGCTCTTGCGGGACTTCCGGAGAGTCTTCGAGAACGCCTCCTTTCGCTCGCATCACCTGGAGACGGCAGCTCGTTCTTCCATGCGGATAGATTCCTCTCCGTTCGCTCTCCGGCTCCGGTGCAGCACGATCGAGAAGGAGCCCAGTTTGCGAGAAACAGAGAGCGTGACGAGCTCGTCGAACTGGCAAGGACGGTGATGACGTCTCCGGGTGGCGCAAGATTTTATGAGATTCACACCGTATTGGATCGGTTGGAGACGAGTTTACGCGATCGCGCCATCATTCAGAACCTCTTGTATCGTGGAGGTGGACGGATCGACGAGGGTGAATTTCCTTCGGTGATCGACAAGCTCTCTCGATTACCGAATGATATCTCTCAGAGCGACGCCCCAGCGATTCTCGCGCAACTTTTCACACAAAACACTGTGGGTAGCCCGAACGCAGTGGCAGGAAAGCTCAATGGGCTGCGAGTTGAGTACCCCGAGAAGCTTCTTTTCGTTCAGAGTTTTCAAGAGAGATACGCACAGCACGCACTCGCCCAAGATGTAGCAGAGCTGGGATCAGTGTTCCGACACGTTGACGAACTTGGAGATCGGATCCATACCGATGAATTCGGTGCTCTTGCAGCAAAACTGAGAGAGATCGCTGCGGTTAGGAAAGAGCTCGTAGGGCGGGTTTCAATCGGGTTGTTGTCGACGGAAAATTTCGACGCGATAGCGCGCGAATTCAGAGATGGCTGTGATCATTTTTCTTCTTCGAAGGAGACCCTGACCCTCGAGATCGCTCGAGCACTCCCGGAGCAGGCAGCGCAGTCACTGGAACGAGCGCTCATCCACCACCGGCTCTTGAAAGGATCTCTCCTGGCATCGGTTTCCTCGCATCGACCGAATCCAGCGCGTACTCCGAGTGAGCTCCTTACCTTGAATACCTTCAGTAGCGATTTTCCGATGCTCAGAGCGCTCGTTGAGAAGCATCTCATACAGCGACAGGACCGCGACGTGGCCCGACAAGGGGGCATTCTCGTAGATCACTTCAATTACGACTTCTTGGCGAAGCACCTCTCTGCTGGGAATTGGATTCTGGTGAAGCGGCGCGCTTTCGACGCAATCTCCCGTTTCGATGGAGTATTCATTTACTGTGCACCGGGGAATTACCCGAGCGATCTCTCTTCCATCGTCAAGGCAGTCACTCCGGCTAACGACCTCTCTTTTGCACAGCTCTTCGTCACTCATCCAGATCGCACTCCCGGCACTTACCAGCAGCTTCTTGCGTGGATGGCAGCGCACCTCGCACTTGCAGACGTACGGTACTCGATGGGTACGATGTTGGAGAATAACCTACGGCACAAGCACATTCTCACGAAAAACGACCACTACACGTTGCTTGGAGCATCGGTGTACCGCGATGAGCTGAAGGCTCGATACATTCCTATGTTGTGGAAGTTGCCTTAGGGAAGCGCGGCAAAACCTACCCCATAGTCTCACTTTTGAAATAACCACGTGAACGTGCTCGTGCTCGTAAACGTGAACGTACCCGAAAAACTTGAGGTTTTTGTTTCGGGTACGTTTACGCTCACGTTCACGAGCACGTTCACGTGCGAGGAAACATAGGTTTTGCCTCGCTTCCCTAGGCTGCTTTTTAGCTAGACATACCGCAGCTGCTCTCTCCATTCGTCGCTTACCTCGACCGTTCGTCCTAACTCTTTCTCGACGAGAGCGACGATACCTTCCACGGGAAGGGCGGGTTTTGCGTTACCCAAGCTTATGCAGTTTATCAGAGCGGCCGAACCGTGAGGCGTTTCAGCAAATTCCAAAAGTAGCTGTGCCCCTCCATCTGATTCGAAGGAGAGAACGATATTTTTGCGGTGAAAGAAGTAGCCACTCAAGGGGTAGGTCGATTGGGCGCGGGGGCGTTGTACCCACGCTCGCTTTCTGAAGCCTGGTAGTTCAGCCTCGGAGATCCAAGTAACGCGGGGTGGGACTACATCCGTTCGTGGATAAAGCGCTTCTACATACCTCTTTAAAAAATCGATACCGCGCTGCATCTTCGAAGGGGAGAGCTGCTTGAGGTTTCGTCGGAACAGCGCCTCAGCGCAGCGCTCAATATGGGCGAGCACCTCTTCTCCTTGTGCAGTCAGCGCAAGTAGTCGTCTCCGTTTATCAACTTCATGCTTCTCAGCTCGTATCAGGCCAGCTTTTTCTAGCGCACGTAAGCGAACAGAGATAGTGCTCCGAGGCACCCGCATGAGAGTAGCCAGCTCGTTTGGTGCCCTACGTCGGTACTTTATTTCAGAGAGTGTGACCCAATCAGTGGGAGAGTGGCCACTTCCGACATAGTCGCTCGAGGCTACACCGTGTGCGTAGGTGAGCGCCCTCCACAGCACTCCGAAGTTTGAATCGTGTGGTAGCCGCACGATGCGAGCGATCGCGTCCTGTCCTGCAAAGACCTCGAGAAAACTCTCGAGCTCCTCCCGCTCAGCGGCAGAGAGGTATTGCAACCTTTTCTGGATTAATCCCTCGACCGTAGTCCACATCAGATCGACGAACTCCAGCCCCTTTGGTGTGCAACGGTGCTCCACGCGGCGGTTATCGTGACGACTCTGTTCAGATTCAATCAGCCCCATGGCATTGAGCTGCGCGCATGTTCTGGAGATCGTGCTCGGATGTACTCCGAGTAGTGAGCTCAACTCTTCGATACTCGGCGTCTTCCGTCTGACGATCTCACCGATCACCGCCGCTTGGGTGGTCGTGACCTCTGTTCCGTAGACGGTGCCTGTAAATTGCGCTCCCACGATGTGCTGCTGGAGCAGCATCAATATCTGTCGTTCTGGTTTTGAAAGTAGGGACTCTGTCGCTTTCATAAAGACTGTATCGGTACCTCGAATTTTAAGCCCTGCGGAGCCGGCAGGATAGTTCAAAATCTCAAGTGTTTTTCCAGGGACTGCGTAACTACCTGGTATTGCTAGCTCTGAAACTTTATAGAACGTTTGTTTAGCGTGCGTGCTTAAACTATCATCTTAGATAGTTCGTTAATGCAATTAATACTGGGTAGAAGAAACTCTTACACTGTGTGAATGCTGCAATCGAAGCGGCATACGGTTTTAGAGCATATCTCGGCCTTCGGCTCGTATCAGATTGGGAATCTTCTCTGGTCTGTAGGAGCCGGGGGCTGAGCAAGTTGGCATGGTGCTACTTGTTGGCTCGTGGGGTCCTTTCGTCCGACCAAACGGGACGAGCGAGAAAAAGGTTTTGTTATGGAAATGCAGTTGATGAGCGGTTGGGCACTTGAGTTCCAGTCGGAGTCCGACTGGAAAATCGTAAACCGCGGAACGGACGGAAAGAAGAGATTCTTCCAGATCGTTGCCGGGCCGTACAGCCCAGTCATAGACGAGGAGCCGGACCTGGCCCTCAGCTTGGGCCAGAACGACTACGTCGATGCGCGGGGTAACCACGTTACCCCGGACTTCCGAGTGAAGGGCATCATCGTAAAGGCTCGCCCAGGGGAGCCGGATGTCATTTACCGCGGAAACCTTACCAATTTCTTTGGTAAGGATAAGGGCGAAATGGAGGAGGGATGCTCTTCCATCCAATTGAACGGGGTCAAGTACACACTGTACCGGCTCATGTTCGAGAACAAGGCGCGGATGCGAGGCTACACGGCCTTCTACCGTCCCGCCGAAGACCATAGCGGTCCGGTCCAAATCGTGGATGCAGCAGACCTCTGCTAGCATCCCAAGTTAGTTGTCTATTCATTCACCTCATCGCTGCGCAACGAAGGATCTTACAGTCCGTGTCGATGCGCAGCATTCAGACCGTGTAAGAGGATACGTTTCTATAGAATCCATGTGGATGATATTTCGGGGGTGCTGATACTCAATTTCGGGGCTCAGCCGAAGGCATTATCCTCCTCAAAGGATCCGATGCGGGCTAATAGCAGCATCCCCATTTTCTGAATCGTTTCCTGCTCCGTCCTCACCCATCATATCCAGCTTCTCGAGAACACTCGCCACGTTACTCTCGGCTCATGAGTATTCAGCAGTCCCCCGACGAAGACCCCTCACGCGTAAACTCGCGCCTCAACCCCAAGCCGACTGATTTCCTGGCTGACGATATCGTGCTCCCCCACGTGACAGAGGGAGGCGGGCCGACCAAAGCACCGGAGGTCTTTGCGATCAAGGACCGTAACTTTGCCATCTCTATCTTCATGTACGCCGACAATCCAAAGCGCGTGGACTGGATTAACGTGGAGATATTTTCGAAGGACGGCACATCGGTCGCGCACTATCGAACGAGCGTCGATGTGCCTGAAGTGATAAGTCGAGAGGTGATGCGTCTCTACGGAGAAAGCAACCGGCGCCAGGACCCAAAGAACATGCTCAGGGAAACCGTATCGATGTTCAAGCAACGGTTCCCGGTCAACTGGATCCTCACTGAGTCTTCCCTCACGCCTCCCGCAGAAGGAGCAGTTCCGAGATTCCGTCCCGTCATCCCAACCCTGAATGATTTCATCGTTCGTCCCAAGATTGTTGACGAGCACTTCACCGCAGTTACGTCCACACAACAGGGGCTAGAGCGCTTGACTGTGAAGCTGTTTCCTCACCTCGGATTCATGCGCTGCACTGTCGAGAGCGACGGCATTTCTGGGTATCAACGAGAATGGAAGATCAAAGCGTCCCTCGATGGCGACCTCGACCTCCAATTCATGAACAGGGATCTCCTGCACAAGGCGAACGAGCTCTTGGTTCGGCTCCATCTCGATGGAGCCGAAGAGGTAGTGCACGTTCTCGATCGAGGGCACTTCGATGCCTACGCCACTCCACGGTTTCGTACCAGCGTAACCCAGAGAGACAAAAGACTCGCGCGAGGTCACATCGATACGCCAGACCGGGCAAGCGTCAGGGGTGGGATATGTTGATGAATCAGCTTTCGATCATGTTCCCGGAGCGTCTGACTCCAGCCATGATCGGTGAGCTCTAAAATGAGCAGTGTACTCAGACGCTCTCGCGCCATACACACTTCCCGTTCCAGTCTCACCGAGCGGGACGGCTCCTTACCTTCCCATACACACTTTAGGTTATAAACCCATTCCTAGTGCAGCAGGCAGAGCGAACAACGGACGGCGAAGATGCCACGCCTCCTAACCCGATAACCCTGCTTCCCTAGTAGCCTTAATCAGACGCGGCACGAGCTGAGATAGGCTCGGAAGGAATCCTTGAAGCTGTCCCCAGACTGACGAGAATGAGCCGACCGATAGCCCCAACTCTCGCGCGGAGGAACTTACCGAGCGCTGCTGAACGATCCTGGCGTCTATCAGCGCAGTCAGTCGTTCCTCCCGCAGCCACACGGCAACCCATGGCTCCTTCAACACTGAGCACGCCTGCTCTGCACGTCTCTGGCCGGCGTCTCTCACCAAAGATTCGCAGAGCGAAAAGATCTTGCCATCAAGGCCGCTCGACCGCTCGAAGTTGATCTGGTGCCAGACATCCGCCCGTAACCTACAAGGTTGACGGATCAAAGCTTCCACAAAACGGAGCACTGCCGGTGCATCAGAAGGCGACAGCGGTGAGTTTTTTCCTGACAAAATCGAGGTCACCTGCTCAAGAGTAATCCCTGACCGGAAGCTTTCGATTGACTCGCATATCTTCTTGTCTGCGCAGGCGAAGGCGAGCTTTCTAAAAAAGTCGCGCCCTCCCTTCGTGAGAGCGCGCAGCGGTGGTGGATAGTGCTGCGAGCGTCCTTTATCGACGTAGGAGCCAATGAACGCGTGCAGAAAGATCCGCTCGTGATAGATCTCTATAGTCTCACCTCCGAGTGGCAACGGATTCGCGTCTAAAGAAACGGCGCGCTGATAGGCTGCCATTGGATCGCGCTCCACATGTTGTGCAAGCTTCGTGAGAAGCTCCACCGGAATACCTTGGCTTTGGGTCCCGCCCTTGCCGGAGGACCTGTCAACTGGCTTGCGACATTCTATGATGGCACGAGCGATGGACGTACTCGCGGCGAGCTCCTCAACGTATTGACGCACCCGCTCCTTTACGACCCCTGCCACAGCACCGACCTCACGTAACGACTCACCACCGAGCACATAAGCTCGCGCCGTGCAGACCTTATGCTTCCCAAGCATAGTGGCAAGTGGACTACGTTCGAGTAGCTCAAACATCGCTGTCTTAGCACGATAGAGCACGCGGCAGGTAAACTCCTCCAGGGCCTGGGGATCAATCCCGAAGGCGGAGGACACCACGCTCAGGTCTTCAGCCTTGTGCGACTTTAACACCACGCTCACAAATGCCTTGCTAACTTCAGCATCGGATGCGGTATGAGCCTTGGAAGAAGATGCGCTGGCCTCAGTCCTGGCAATCTCCATAATCTTCGTTATGAGTAGCGATTTGAAATCCGCTATCAGCTCTTTCCGGACATCTTCCCTGAACGGTTTGATTGTACTACCCGTCAGCGTCTGGAAAATTTGGAAGGGTTGCGCTGGCTTCAGCGGAGGGGCCCATAGTCCGCACAAAGCTGTCTGCGGTGCCCCGAGGGCAGCCGCTGTGACTAGGCGTACCTTATCACCCCCATCCGCACCGAAGGTATGCTCGCACTGCGTATCGAGGTCCGCTGGTACCCCATGAAGTCGCAATTCCTGCACAACTGCGTGCGGAGTGATTAAAGGCCGAGAGTGAACTTCACGCGGGCTGCGCACGCTACGACCAACCGAATCCGGCCCGCTCGTCCCATCAAGAAAGCTCGAAGGCTGAAGATCGATGTCGGCTGGATGATTAGCTGCTGCGGCGATATTGCCCGCAATCGTATCAACACGGTCGCTTTCCGACCCGGTTAGCAACGTTGCAAGATGAAACAACCCCTCTGCAATCGCAACAAGTTTCTGACGGTACGTGTCAACGCAGGGGTCCGCCGGCTCCGCGGCGAGCTGACGTAACAGCTCCACCTGCGTCATAGGGTCGATCCCTCGCGACTCGTCGCCAAGGTCACGGCGAAGGTTGCTCAAGGGGGCTGCTTTCGATGAAGAAGATAGTTCCTGGACCACCCCAGATCATAGCTATGCTCGGCAGCCAAATCAACCTCGCACCACCCTGAATATACTCATCATTTTACAAATCGGGACGAACGTCCCTTACTTACTTAGCAGCTCACGCAACAACCGCCAGCCACACCAAACCCGAGACTCGCTAGTAGCGGCACCGTTTCCTGAACACTCGCATTGTGCGACATTTCCCCCGTCCCGCTCGTTAGACCACGACGCTTTGTATGACGTTACATCCATGACTATGCGCGCCCTCACTCTCGTCTTGTGCACATCTCTCATCGGCCTCCTCGGCTGTTTCAGTCAGGGTTCGGAGAATCTGAGGCTCGCCGACGAACTCTCACGCGAAGGAAAGTACGAGGCCGCGATTGATGCTTATCGTAAGCACATGGAGTATCGCCTCTCGATAACCAATCGGCCGGAATGGGAGAACCCCTATTTTTATCTCCTGCTCATCGGCGACGAGTACTTACACCGCGGGGCCCCCGTAAAAGCGCTCGAACAGTACCAGGAAGCCGAGCGCAAAGAGGTACATCCAACACTGATCTCCGACCGCTACCGTGCTGTGGCTCGCTGGTATGAGGAGCATGGCGAGCTGCAACGCGCATTGGATGTGCTCAAGCAGTTTCGCGATCGAGACTCACTACTCTTCGACGCTATGGCGGATAGGGTCGCGCGCACGCTCACCGAGCGAGAGAACAAAGAGCTTCAGCAAACAGCGCCCGCCCCTTCTCTACTACCTGAGCCCTCCAACGCGGAGAGTTCGGACAAAAAGCCTCTTTGAGCTTCTGGCCCACCCTACTCATCGGCCCTGCTCGGCCGTGGTGATGTTCCACGTTCTCGGCAACCAGTGCATGAAGCACCTGAAGTGCGTGGTAGGTACCGAACTCCTGCACCACGCAATCGATTCGCATCGCCGGAAAGCAGCTCGGAAAGAGGTGACACAACGCCCCTGTGGCCGTGTAATTGATACTTCGCGCTACGTCTGGAGCATGCACTCGCTCAGCACCGAAGATCTCGCTTATCCTACGATGCTCCTCAGAGCCGGTCGGATACTCTATCAGGAGGGTCTCCTCGCCAAAGGAGCCTAAGCCCGTATGAACGTCCACTACGAGCAGGTGCTCAGTTGCCGATAGGTACTGGGAGAACCACGCCCGCAACAGAGCGACCTCCTGCTGAAGCTCCGCACCTCCGAAATAGAGTCCTTGCGACTCTATGAACTGCCCTCCCGTGACAGCTTGCTTGAGAGAGGAAAATCCGTGTGCGGTGATAGCTAGCACGGCGCGAAGAGCGAAGGTCGAAAAGAGTGGCATCGTTACTGGAGCGATCAGATCGCGTACCAGCTCGTACCCTGCCGGAGCCCCCGAACGTTCGAATGGCGGCGCTAGGAAGTTCCGATTGAGATCGACGTTTTCCTCGTTGGTGCGACGCAGATTCGACATCCCCCATGGATTGAGGCAATGCACAAACACCACAGCTGTGTCACGAGGAAGCTCCCGCATCTCGCTCAGGATTGCACACTGAATGGCGGAGCCCGTGAAGGCCTCAACGCCGTGCACTCCGGCGATGTGAACAATCTTTTTGGATGCGGAATAATCTCCGAATACCCCGATTTCGATACTAAGATCACGCGAGACGTGTCCACCCGAACTCGCTACCGGTAGAGAGTGTGCTTTTCCTCCCAACGCCGTAACGGTGTCGATAAATCGGCGTCGGGAGCCGAAGAAGTCGGCAGGAAAGAGCTCCATCGGAGCTATCGCACCTGAGGAGCTGAAAGTTGATCGACCACCCCCGGATCAGTCACCACCTCCTCCAAGGCACTCCCCATAGCCTGAGCCAGGAGCTCTTTGACGTGACTCGCACGCAACGCTGGATGGCTCATGGATGCCTCACCAGCAAAATTAGCCCGGTATTTTACGCTAGCATCGGCCCCACGAACAACGACCTTTATCCGCGCTGTCGCCGAGGCGGACGAGGTAGGGAACGACGGCTGAACCGTGGCCTTCCACTCGGCTATCTCGCCTTCTATTTGCGGTGCTTGAAGCACGGCTATGCGCGCGCCGGCTTTACGGAGGTAATTTTCGAGCCCCTCCTGAACGATCGCTCCGAGATTCCCCTCGGAGGGCACCTGTCGACCATCGATGACTGCGATGGTGCTGGTTTTGCGATTGTCAGTGAATGTTCCGACTCGAACCTTAATCGGCCCATCTCGACGCTCGTGCACCTCTACCTTTTCGGAGTCGGGCACACTCGGAACCGAGAGACGCACCCCGAGGTCAGGAGCGCACGCGGATACGAAACACAAGACCAGAGTTACAATCACCATCCGCACACATCGAACCATATATACCTCACCAGTAACGACTATCCTTCATCGATAGACCTTCCATTCGCATTTGGCAACTGATGCTCAACGCAGGTCACAGAAGCTGCTCGCATTCCGCAGCTTCACCCTTTACCTCCTCTGAGGGATCGTGACGAGCCGCTAGCAACGTATCCTTGACCAGGCTTAGAGCAGAGCCCCCTTCGCGTACTCCGAGGTTGGTGAGAGCCCACACGGCGTGTTGCCGCACTATCGGAGACTGGTCATCTCGCACTGCTAGGCGAAGCGGCTCTATCAACTCAACCGCTCCAGTATTCGCCGCCACCACCGCCGCATTTCGCAGCAGCCCCTCACGCTTAGCGCGCATCAAGGCAGTGCCGCCGAAATACCCCACAAACTCGTCGTGGGAACGGATCGTCAGCACCTGTCGTAGATCGAGCACAGGCCCCACACCCTGCTCTGCGTTGAATTCCTCGATTGAAGCTCGCTGCCCCTTCTTCAAAGAGACATAATTAAAGGGGCACACCTCTTGGCAAACATCGCAGCCGAACACCCACTCACCGAGCCAACTGCGCTCTGTGTGTGTAAAGGCCCCGCGCTTTTCGATCGTGAGATATGAAATACACCGCCGCGCATCGAGTACTCGTTCCGATACGAAGGCCTGAGTAGGACAGAGGGTCAGGCAGTTACTACATCGCCCGCAATGAGACACCGCCGACTCCTTCGATTCCTGGTCGACGATCTCAAGCTCCCACAGAATCTCTCCTAGCAGAAAGAAGCTTCCCCGCCCCGGCACGATCGCCATCGTATTCTTACCGATAAACGCAAGCTCCGAACGCCTGGCGAGCGCTCGCTCAAGCAGAGGAACCGAGTCGCTGAAGGCTCGGAAAGAGAGGCTGCGCCCCACGTGCTTCTCGACCGCTTGGATCAAGAGATCGAGTCGTTTACGTAAAACCTTGTGGTAATCCCTCCCCCAAGCATAGCGCGCGACTCGCCCGAAGCCCGGGGCCAGGGGCGGCCTGGGGGCTCGATCATAGGCTAGAGCCACCGTTACAACGGACCGCACACCCTCCATGAGGCGCTCAGGTGAGGCTAAGAGCTCGGGGTCTCGGAGCATGTAATCCATGCCGCCGGCATGGCCAGCCTCCTGCCAAGCCCTCAAATGTTCGAGATCATGGTGTAGCTGAGCCGCATCAGTAACCCCCACCACATCGAGGCCAACCCCCCGAGCAAGCCCTTTAAGGTCGGCAAACGCCAAAGATTGCATATCATCTACCACTAAAAACAAGATCTTTTGCCGCCGAGGGTTGACCAGCTACTCTAACTCAAGTAACTGTATGAGGCTTTTGAGAGAAGCGGAAGCATCCTTGCGAACCGCTCTCATTGTAAGATGTGTCCCTATCGTCTAGCCTGGCCTAGGACGTCACCCTTTCACGGTGAAGACACGGGTTCGAATCCCGTTGGGGACAATCACCCTTCCCGGTCATGAAATCAACCTCTGACACCACCTTTCGACCGGCGCCCGCGATCGAGCAACCCTCGGCCAAAGAGCGCTTTGCATATGCGCTGACCTTGGTACCGGAGCTATGCGACGTTGAAGAGATTATTCGAGCTGCATGCCGCTCAGATGTAACCCTCATGCGCGAAATCCCGCACTACCTACTGGGACTCGGGGGCAAGCGGATTCGCCCGGCGTTGACCTTATTGTGCGCCAAGGCCTTAGGGGCGCGCGAGATCACGCGGGACATACTCGAGGTCTCCGCAGGCATCGAACTGATCCACATGGCAACGCTTCTTCATGACGACATCGTCGATCAATCCCCGATTCGGAGGCACCAACCCTCTCCGTATGCGAAGTACGGCACACCGGCGACGCTCCTTTCCGGAGACTTCCTCCTTACGCGCGCATTCGGACTGTGCGCAAAACTAGACCACGAGATCATTGCCGCAACAGAAGACTCGTGTATCGAGCTCGTGGAGGGAGAGGCGCTCGAAACTGTACTCTCGCAAGAGCAACACTCGCTCGCTTCGAGCCTTACCATAGCGCGTCGCAAGACAGCTTCCCTCTTCCGCCTGGCAACGTTCTGCGCTGCGCATCTCAGTGACGTGGGCGACGAAACCAAGGCGTCGATGACCCGTTTCGGCGAATCACTCGGCATAGCTTTCCAGATTATCGACGATATCTTGGATGTCATCTCGGATGAAGCGACTCTAGGCAAACGCCCAGGTCTCGACATCGCAGAGCGCAAACCATCGATCGTCAACGTTATGTGGCTCGAGAGCGGCGACGCGGAAGCACAGCGCCTTCTGACTCCACCTGGCGGCGCAGGAGAGCAAGAGTTCGTAGAGCGTTCACTTCGCACGCTGCGCGATAGCTCCGTACTTCTTCAAGCCAAGGAATTGGCGAAATCGTATGCGGACGAAGCCAGTAGCGAGCTGTGCGATGCATTCGACGGAAACCTCTCGGATCTACCGCCCGAGGGGGAGGCCTTGTTCGCCATCATCGATTTCGCGTTGGAGCGCATGGTCTAGGCGTATGGTCTAGTTCGAGCCGATGGAAGGCCCTTCCGGCTCTTTGCCTAAGGAGGCAAGGCAAAACCTTTCACTCTACCACATGAACGTCCCAAGCTCAGAAGTGAGCCTCCAGAATAGAAGTAGTGTGCTAGCTCAAAAATGGTAGTCCCCGCACAGGGAGAGGAAACTACATGTCAAACGCAAACGAAAGTGCGAGGACTCTTTTGGCAGAACCTTCCACATTAATAGGTGAAGCTCCGTGCGCTATCGCGTGCACTTCCCCACTTTGAGCATCGTAATCTATGCCGTTGTTGAAAATTAAAACATCTCCCGGTTCCATAGGAACAACGGTCGCATACGAATCTCTAAGTTCATCATTATACTCTTGCCGTGGCACAAGCACGACATATGCATCTTCCTTTAGCCGAGCCGCAGCTGGAACTGACCTTGGGTCCGTAGCCATCGGCACCAGTAACTCCCAAGGTTTGATATTTCTATCGCGACAAAAACGACCCACATCGTAAAAAACTGGATCACCTCCTTTAATCCCCTCTGAGAACTTCTGTATGCAGGTGATCGCGGCATGAGAGTCAAAGTGTGGGCGTTTAACCGATCCACCAAACTCAGCCCTTATCGCATCCTTATAAAACGACTCCAGTAGGACTTTTCCATTCGACATTCTGGTGAGCTTGTCCAAAGCCTTGCGTATGCCCAGCATAGCGCCCAAATAATATCGTCTGGGCCCTCCAAAGTCTGCAAGCCCTCTCTCGAAGGCTTCACCCGTATTGTCCCCCAGGCCATCAATCATGAGGTATTTCGAATCAATCGCACCGGAATGCGAGTCAGCGCGTTTAATTACCTTATAGGCCTGATGGATCCAGTTCAACGCAAAGGTCGTGGCATCATTAAGCTCATTTCTGGACCCATCGATGGCACCCTCGAAAACACGCAACCCATGCTCGCGAAATAAGGTATCGAAGTTTTTTACGAGAACATATCGAGACCACTGATTGTGAGGGGTCGCAGTCAATTTGTCAGCCAACAAGATGGCTGCATCTTGAGAGGGTTGTAACGTTATTGGATTCCCATCCTGGAACAGAGCTGTTCCCACGTGAATGATGCAAGGATCCCCTTCGATTGCTCCCTTTCGTTCATCAGACGATGCAAGGTGTGAAGTAGAAAGCCCACTATTGTGAGCTTGCGCGATAAGCGAATGTTTATCGTACGACGGCTTCATAGGAGGCAGCTTACGCTAACTCCGACTCTAAAGACATTAGAACTGGTCTCAAAAGTAGCTTCGTAGCGAGATTGGCGAGATGCGAGGCGAGACGAGGAAAACGAGCGAAACAACCGGAGGTGTATCCACTGAGATACACTGAGGATTGTTTCGCGAAGTTTGACGAAGTCGCAGCCCGCATATCGTCAACCGAAGCAG
>JBIIOE010000178.1:0-4894 GCA_044337105.1 Bdellovibrionota bacterium
ATGCCACTCGCACAATGTGCTCAACGTGCCACAGAGGGCACGTCTCCGCGCCTTTTGAGCCTGCATCCTTGCCCCTCGACCTTTCGCGTGGCCTCGCGACGAGGATATTTTTGTTACGCGCTCTTAGTAGCAGCTCACCCAATATAGACAAAACCAGTCGGAGTTAGCATAGCTCCTCAAGTGTGATGACCCCACACGAGGCAACCGCGAGATCAGTCGAGCACTGCAACTGGCCTACCGTCCGAATCGATTGTCTTGAGCATCCCAGGCAAGTCGAAGCGATTGTCTCCAGTCGCTGATACGATCCCTGCTTCACCTATATAGTCCTTGATCATACGCAAAGACTGCGCCGCCTGCTCTCCTGATGAAGACTCCGCGAGCGTTCGAACGAGCAGCATTACAGAATCATAGCAATTGCTCGCTGCATAGCTTGACACAGCAGGATCGAGAGCTTCCAAGCGTTTTTGAAAATCAGAAGAGGAATCTATGCTAGTTGCGTACACGGCACTTGTCATCAACCCCCCGGCCGCCCTTATTTCGTTTTTATCTTCGAATGTTTCGAATCCATACAGTGGCGCGTCAATTCCGAGCGCTCGAGCTTGCTTGATCGAAGCAGCGAGCTGACCGGGGAACAAAATCGGTATGAACGCATCGAAGGGCTCGCGTGCTCGCATACGTTGCAGCACACCTCTAAAGTCCAGAACATCATTAGACACCTCCTCATTGGCGACCACCTCGAGCACCCTCGTCTGAGCAAGACGCTGAAGTAAGGCCTCACGCACTGCCAGCATACCGCTGTGCGTCACCGAGAGGATCGCTATGCGCTTCTTGCCCGAGACCTCTAGGCGCTGGCAAAGAAGATCCGCCCGCCGCTCAGGCGACACCCAGTACGTAAAAGTATATACCCGCCCCAGCGCCACCGCAGGATCGCTTGCTATCGCCATCTGGGGAATATGTTTCTGCTCCACTATCGGCGCCAAGGAGAGTGCCGTACTCGAGGAAAAGCTAACGAGCCCTTGAACCTGATCGATATCCATCAACTTGCGACCGGCAGCAACCGAGCGAGCGCTCACGAGCCCATCATCTTCTACAAGCAGCTTGACCCGATTGCTCTTTTCCTTCGGCAGCTCCTTGACCGCCAGATCGGCTGCTGCTCGACAGCTTTTACCGAAAACCGCCGCTGGACCGGTCAACGGGACAACGAGACCTATCTTGATGGAGGAATCCTCGGCACGAGCCAATTGCGTCGAGAAGAAAGCGACAACTGTCACTATCTGAAGTGTGAGATTGACATACGATCTTTCCATAGTCGATGTCTTACACGTCTGGCGGAGCACAGACAAGCATGTCGAGGCGCTTGAGGGGACCGAGCGGGGAGTTTATAGCGTTCTCCAAAATTCCGTAGCGAGATCACGATTTTTGGAGAACGCTATCGATTCGCGGATGCGAATCAGACCAACAACCTACAGTGATGTTCAGCAAAAGCCTTGCCAGTTTTACCGGCAAGGACTTTTGCACATCGCTATAGGCCGATGAAAAGATGAATTAATCCCTCTTCTGCATAGAGTGGAGGTAGCGACTCACCCTTTCGTCATTGGAGAGCTTAGCTGTAGCAGTCCAAAGAATCGCAAGGCAATCCTTGAACTTCTGGCGGAGTTGCCGCGAGTCACCGTAGCTGAGCATGAGGAAGTTCTCGAACTTATCGAATCTCGAAAGCTCACGGGAACTGATATTGGTTGGATGGACGCGCACCTCCTTGCGTCATCACTGATATCTAGAACTCCCCTCTGGACAGCCGACAAGAAACAGTGCTCAGTCGGCCCGGTGCTAGGAGTTTTGTACTAGCAGGTTCGTGAACGCAAAAGATGCCTGGATAACTGAAACTGCCTTAATCAGGTTCTCGTCGAAACTCGCTACAGAGATCCGTATTCGGTCCTTTGCCTGCGACCCGAAGGCCGACCCGGGAACAACGGCCACTCGTGCGCGCTCGAAGAGACGTTGAGCGAACCGATCTCCCGATTCCCCAGACGCCAATCGAGGAAACAGATAGTATCCTGCCTCTGGAAAGACTAAGTCCTCAAAACCCTGAACAGGTGAAAGTTCATCGATTACGAACCGGAGTCTCTTCTCTATGAGACTTCGGTTCTGTGCGACGAGACCCTTTCGGGCGCGCTCGAGGAGGAGAGCAAGATACTGACTGACGGCGGGAGCGCACGTTACACAGGTATCGTGCAGAGGCAGGATCTTCTCGAGAACCCTCCTCTGTGCCGCCAGTACTCCAACTCTCCATCCGGTTACACCAAAGGTCTTCGAGTACGAGGTGATTCGAATGGTCACTTCTGGACCACCTGGAAGATCCCACGGACTAATCATTGTGCCGCTACCCCACACGAAGTCCCGATAGGTCTCATCAGAGAGGATCAAGAAAGAGTGCTTGTGCGCGAGCCGGATCAGATCCTCCAGCTCCTCTCGACGAATGAGGTGCCCATCGGGATTGTTTGGCTGAGCGAAGAGAACGATCCTGGTGCGACTGTTGATGAGATTGAGAAACTCCCCGCCTCGAAAGGTGCAACCATCCCTGTGATATCGAAAAGTTCGAGATTTCAATCGAGCTGTTGCTATAGCGCGCACAAAGCTAGCGTACCCGGGGTCGGAGGTAATGACCTCATCGCCAGGAGCAGTTACTGCGAGAAGGGTGCTGACGATCCCCTCAATTGCCCCGTTGGTGATGATGAGGTCTGCTCCTCGGAACTGTTTTGGGTCTTCCTGCTGTTTCAGTAGCTGACGGAGCTCTGGGAGCCCTTCGGGCGGAAGATATGCGTTACATACCCCGCGTCGAATAGTCTCATGCAGTTCGCGATAGATCTCTTCAGATAGAGGGAAATCCGGAATTCCCTGAGCCATCGAGACTGAACCGGGGTGCGCCCGAACGAGCGACTCTGCGACTTTGATCGGTGAAAGAGAAAACATAATCCTTCCTGTAAAAACGAGTGGAAGGATGCCAGAAAAGTGGGTAAGTTAAAGACCAGCTTTGTACAAACTCTACTAACCCACTTAATGTCACGATGTCCCCTTCAAAAGGTATCGCCATCCCCGGTGTAACGCTTCCAACAAAGATCGAAAGGGCAAAGATCCGGCATTTTGCCGAATCGATCAGGGGGGCAATTCTGCACGGTAAGCTGCGCCCTGGAGAGCGGCTTCCGTCCTCGCGCGCCGCAGCCGATTTCTACGGACTATCGAGAACGACCGTTCGGGTTGTCTATGACGAGCTGATTCAGGAAGGGTATCTCGTAGCTGTTCGCGGATCAGGTACCTCCGTTTCTACCGAGCTGTCTGAGTTGTCTGGGGTGAAGGGTCCAGGCCATCACAACAAAGCGTCCTCCATCGAGGTCCTTCATCACACCTCCCAGCGCGGCATCTTGATGCGCAACACCGGAGTGACAGTTGCGCGGAACTTCTTCGAGCTGAGGCCCTTCAGAGCATGGCTTCCCTCATTCAAAGATTTCCCACTGGCTCTGTGGGGAAGGATATCTCGGCGAGAGTGGTCTAGCGCCACCGAGCGCTCGCTCAAATACGGAGGACCGCAAGGACTACGGCGATTACGAGAGGCCATTCGAGCTCACATAGCCCGTGAACGAGGCATCTCCTGCGCGGCAGAGCAGATCATCATCGTCGCAGGGTCTCAGGAGGCTCTCTTCCTCTCTGCCTTGGTTCTCGGAGATCCCGGAGGACAGGTAGCGGTGGAGAATCCAGGCTACCTCGGGGCAAAAGGAGCGTTCCTTGCCGCCGGGCTCCAGTCAGTTCCGATCTCAGTTGACGCAGAGGGGCTCGTCTTTCGAGAGCTGGCCAAGAAGCAAGGCATCCGTTTGGTCTTCTTGACCCCCTCCCACCAATATCCCTCAGGGGTAACGCTCTCCCTTGCACGACGAATCGAGCTTCTTCAATGGGCGAAGGAGAACATGGCATATCTTCTCGAAGATGATTACGACAGCGACTTTCGGTATACGCCACGAGCCATTCCGGCCCTCCATGCGCTCGATACGCATGAACGGGTGATCTACATTGGTTCCTTCAGCAAAGTTCTCATTCCATCGATCCGCCTCGGATATCTCGTTCTCCCTCCTGACCTGGTGGAGCCGTTCTTGAGAGCGCGGGCGCTGATCGATCGCGGCTCTCCCTCGCTCGATCAAGCAACTCTTGCCACTTTTATTGAGGAGGGACACTTCGATTCTCATATAAGAAAGATGAGGAAGCTCTACCAGCAACGACAAGAGATCCTGCTTGAGTCATTAGACAAGTTCTGTAGCGGCTATCTCGAGACGAAGCCGAGCTCCATAGGGATGCACGTGGTGGGCTCCCTCGACCACGGTCTTACAGCCAAGACAGTAGCCAGTCGAGGAAAGGAGGCAGGCTTAGAGCTGACTCCACTCTCCGATTTCAGTATGGGTGGTCCCTGCCGCAACGAGATCATGCTCGGCTATACAGCATTGAGCCCTTCAGCTATTCGGGAAGGTGCGCGGGTTTTGGGGAAGGTGCTGCGGAGTGCGTCGTAGGACTCTCTTGACTTTGATTGTAGACAGACACAACCGTAAGGGGCTTCTCCGCTACTAGGGAACCGGGGCAAGCAGCTCATACGAAACCACCTCCACCACTTGCAAGAACCGCAGGTGTTCGGAAGAGGCGGCGATGGAATATAGTCTCAAGCTTCTCCCCGACTCCCCCGAGCAACTCCCCCACTTCTCAACCGACCATCTTTCTTGTGCTCAGACGCCTGGGCAGGAGAAGTAGAGCAGGGCTGAAATACTCGAGAAGAAAGGTTAACCCCGCTACGAACCCGCGGTTTATGGGATTGCACGGAATTAACCGCTTCGGATCGGTCATACGCTTCATCCTA
>JBIIOE010000007.1:0-62161 GCA_044337105.1 Bdellovibrionota bacterium
GTGTATCCACTGAGATACACTGAGGATTGTTTCGCGAAGTTTGACGAAGTCGCAGCCCGCATATCGTCAACCGAAGCAGAAGATACTTTTGAGACCAGTTCTTGTACTAGAGGAGTCTACTCATGAGCATCAAGCCGCAGTTCGGCATCGGTATCTTGGTTCAACATGCCCATTATGGCTTGGGGCGCATCATCGCATATGACGGAGAGTTTTACGTGGTGCAGTTCAAGGCCGACACGCGTAACGTCCCCTTTGTCTACCAAGAGATGAAGCCCGTAGAGGGCACGGGGGACGCTGAACTGCAAAGGCTCAAGATGGTCGTAGCCGAGGTTTTGGGCGACTATGGATGGATTGAGACCAATCTCGAAATGGGAAAACGGTGGCTCGGAGGGACGCTGCGCCTAATCCCAGGGAAGGAAGATACTGCTTCGAAAGACATTCCGATCGACACGTTTTTCAAAAAGATCGTCGGTGTGCGTGAGAAACTGCGAGTTTTGGAGCAGAAGATAAACAACCACGCCAATCTCGATGCGGCTGATAAAGCTGATTTGCAGGGCTATCTGACCCGTTGTTACGGGGGCTTGACCACCTTCAATGCGCTTTTCGCGGAAAAGGAGAGCTATTTTGTTGGAAGTAGTGGATCCTCGGAATAGCCGAGTGCGCTATTTCTTGTTGCGGTTTCGGGCCGCCTAATCCGGCCAATGCCAGGTATTCACTGGTTGCATGTTGAGCGCTGTACTTGGCTTGGACGTACCGCTGCGCCTCGATTTGTCGAGGTTTTCGAATGGACGCAGCGAGCGCCTGCGCTAAGGCGGATACGTCCCCTACAGGAACCAACTCACCGTATTTTCCATTGCACAGGATCTCGGCAGGGCCACTCTTGCAGTCAGTCGATACTACAGGTGTGCCGAAAGCTAGTGCCTGGATGAGCACATTCGGAAGACCCTCGTACTCCGAAGCTAGAACGAGCGTGTGAGCTCGCTTCATGTAGGGAAATGGGTTGGAAACGAAGCCGAGGAGATGTACGTCCTTCGAACAATCCGATTCGGCTATCCGTCGCTTTATTTGATCTCGGTAAGAGCCGTTTCCAAGGATGAGCAGCCTAACGTCAGTCGTCTGTCTGAGTTGTTGAAATGCAGAGATGAGAGTGTCGTAGCCTTTGTAGCGCTCGATCCGTGCCGCACAGACGATGACCGGTGTATCAGGCTTCGTAAACCAAGGATGCTCGCTCGGCAGATCTGCTTGAGCGAGCATGTCCGGCGAGATTACGGGAGTTGGAATGACCGTAACTCGGCTTTCGAGATGGCGACTCATACTGCGCAATTCTCGGGCAACCCCCTCGGAAACGGCTATTATTCCATGAGCGTGATTGTATGCGTAAGGCACCAGCCAATTCGTGATTCGGTCAACGAGCGATCTCTTCGGGCTCGAAAGCGGGGCGCTCGACTCCCGTACGACCACCGGTATGTCGAGACGCGAGAGCTTCGCGGCGCAGATCCCGATGACGTTTGCGTTTCGGACCGTAGTGAAGAGAGCTTGGGGTCGTGTCGCACGTAAGTGGCGAGCTAATTTTATAATGGCCTGCCTAGTGCGACTACAACCGAGGTCGACGATTGAGATCTCCGACGGGACTATTTTTAGGAGGTTTCCGCCCGCTTTAGAAAGAACCAGTTCAACTCGATGACCTTGCCTCGAGGCTTCGACGCAGAACATGAGCATTGCACGCTCTGCTCCACCGGTTCGAAGACTCGACAGAAAGACGGTGATTCGTGACGTTGCGGTTTTCATAGTGTACCTGGAAAATGACGTGGCGTCATGGCTTCGGCAGAGGGTCTTGGGGTGCTTATACACCCGACTTCGCAAGAGGCGATTGATATGAATCGTGTGATGGCGATATGGAGTATCTGTGGTGACATATGCCTGATAAACGTGATCGCCGCATTCAGCGCACAAATCCTCACTTCAAGCGGATTGAGCGGGTGGCTTACCTTTTGGACGGTTCCATAACGATACCGGGAACGCAGTTGAAGATCGGCTTGGATCCGCTCATCGGACTGCTCCCCGGAATAGGGGATGTAGTCGGTGGTTGGGCTTCGCTCTACATCATATACCTGGCGGCTCGAGCTGGCCTTCCAGGAGCGGCGCTTCTGCGGATGATTGCGAACGTACTTGTCGATGTCACGTTGGGGGCGTTCCCCGTTCTCGGCGATCTGTTCGACTTCGGCTGGAAAGTGAATCTCCGAAACGTAGCAATCATCGAGCGCTATCTAGAGCGACAATCGGATTTCAAGCCCCGTAGTCGGAGAGAGCTAACCACAAGTGTTGTTGTGCTGATAGGTGGCTGCGCGTTGGGACTCGCTGCTGCTCTCATATTAGTAGCTTGGGGAGTCGCGCGACTGATTTCCGGGTAGTAGCGACCTTCGTCACTCTCCCATCTGCTCCAGCATCTCTTTCATTCCGTCTGCCATTTCTTCGTTGAAGCCCTTAGTCATTCCCTTCATGGCTTGGGCGATCTCGGGATTGTCGAGAATCTTGGCAGCCTGCTTCGCCGATTGAGCGGCTTGGTCGACGTTCATCTTCATGCCGTTCGGCAGAAGCATGTCACCGGGTTGCATGCCGGCCGGACACGCACCGAGCCACTTCGCTCTGATGGTCGTCGTGGAGCCTTTTTGACCAAAGACCGGTGGATTGAAGGAGGTCGTTATATCTCCAGTGTACTCCGACGAGAAGTCTCCGGCAAAGGTGCCCTCGGAAGATACGGTAGAGCCAGCGACTTTGCATACGGAAGAGATCTTGTATCCGCTGGATGTCTTCGTCACGTCGTTTTTGGAGCAGGCTGCTTGGTCCTGAATGTCGTTGCCGGCTTGCATCAGCTTTGCATCGGTTGTCTCGTCGGTGCACTGCGTCATCTTCATCGGCCGCGATGTTTCGCGTGTATCCGTCGATACTGCGACCTCCCACAAACCAGGCTTGCGACTGGGGAGGGAGTCTGCGGTCGCGGAGGGTATGATAGACAGGAGGGAAAAGAGGGGAGCAGTCAGTAGTGCCAATCGCATCGGTGGTCCTCCATGGTAACGAGGCAAAGTGTCAGCGAGCTTTATGCTCGAGGCTGACCGTCTGTTCTCCGAGATTGCCCGATCATGGGTAGCTTAACAAGGGAATCCCGTGGGGTATGAGGGGACGATGTAAGAGCTGTGTCGTGCACGTTCGTGGCTCGATAGTCGATGACTTACCGTCCAAGCACAAATATCGTCGGCACACGCGGAAGCGGTTCACGCAGGGCGCGCCACTCCTGCACGGAGTGTGTTCGGATCGACTCGCTTGCTGTCGTTAGATCCGCAGCGATACAAAGACCCGTCTCGGGGCGGCAGGTCCCCAGAACGTCCTCCAGAAGCTTTTGGTTGCGATAGGGGGTCTCCATGAAGATCTGCGATTCGTCTCGCTGATACAGGTCTCGCTCGAGTGTAGTGAGAGCTGAGCGACGTTGCTGCTCGTCGACCGGTAGGTAGCCACTGAAGCGCCATCTCTGACCACTGAAGCCGGAGCCCATGAGAGCAAGAATCATCGAGCAGGGGCCAACGAGGGGGCGGACTGGGGCGCCAATAGCGTGAGCCAGCCGGACTATGTCTGAGCCAGGATCGGCGATAGCCGGACATCCTGCCTCGGAGATAATACCGATGTTAACTCCTACCCGCAGGGGTGAGGCGAGTGATTCGAGCTCCTCCCTCTTGGTGTGCTCGTTCAAGCGTTGAATCTCAAGGTCACGGATCGCTACTTCAGGACACAGCTGCTTTATGAATCGCCGCGCATTCTTTTCGTCTTCGACCAGGAAATAAGAGAGCTTCGCCACAGTAGCGGCGATCAAAGGGGGAAGAGAGGAGTCGACCTCTGTCTCACCCAATAGGTTGGGAATGAGGTACACGGAGCCAAGGGAAGTAAGGCGATCGCCCTCCCTGCCACTGAAGCGGTTCATGGGTTGATTCCCTACCGTAGACCCTTCGGCACACAAGTTTAGTCTTCTCGAACTGCGATATCTGCAGTGTGTTTCCAGGCATGGTACGAACTACGCACGAAGGGGCCGGATTCAACGAAGCGGAAGCCCCGTTTCATGCCCTCTTCTTCGTATTCTTTGAACTCTTCTGGAGTAATGAAGGCTCGCACAGGAAGCTGGTTGTTGCTCGGCCGGAGATACTGGCCGATGGTCATGACTTCGATACCTACGGCACGCATATCGTCCATGACCGCTAAGACCTCGTCTTTTGTTTCTCCGAGGCCTACCATGATACCGCTCTTGGTAACGGTGGTGGCATCGATCTCTTTGGCCCACCGATGGATTGAGAGAGAGCGAATATATCCGGCCCCTGGGCGCACTTTTTTGTATAATCGCGGCACTGTTTCGATGTTGTGGTTCAGAACATCGATCTTGGCACTCAAGATCGTCTCGAGATCTTTACGCGAACCTTTGAGGTCCGGGATCAAGAGCTCTACTTTGCAGCCAGGGGCGTGCTTTCGGATCGACTGCACCGTTTTGAGGAAGTGTTGGGCCCCATTGTCCAGCACGTCGTCGCGGTCGACGGAGGTTACTACCGCATGCTTCAGCGCAAGCTTGGCAACGGCCAGGCCAACCCGCTCCGGTTCGAACGGATCGAGTGGTTGAAGCGTATCCGAAGACCCCTTCTTGACCGAGCAGAAGTGGCACTTACGAGTGCACAGTTCGCCCATGATCATGAACGTCGCAGTATGGTGGGACCAGCATTCGCCTATGTTAGGGCAGCAGGCCTCTTCACATACCGTGTGAAGTTTGTGTGTTTTAACGATCTCGCGTGTCTCGAGATATTCTGGCGACCCTGGAGCTCTGACCTTGAGCCACGAAGGCTTGACGATTGTTCCTGCGTTACGTGGTACTTCGACCGCCATAGCTAGCTCCGGAGTTTGCAGAATTTTCAACTATCGCATCAGCAGAGCGGGTACTTCGAGCGCGTCCTTGAAATGCTTCAAGAAGTTCGCCGACATAGCTCCGTCGATGATGCGGTGATCGACTGATACAGTTACCTTCATAACAGATCCTATCACGATCTGGCCCTTTTCGACGATCGGTTGCTGCTTAACGGAGCTTACCGCCAGGATGCCACCCTGTCCCGGATTGATGATGGCAGTAAAATTCTCCACGTCGAACATGCCCATGTTGGAGATACTAAACGTTCCACCGGAGAGGTCGGAGGCGCTCGGGCGTCCGGCGCGAGCGCGCTCGATCGCTGCTCGAGCCTCGAACACGACATCCTGGAGGGTCATCGTATCGACCTCTTTCAGTACCGGGATAATGAGACCTTCGGGCAGAGCTGTGATGATGCCGATGTTGATCTGCGAAGGCTGATAAACCTGCGCGTCCTTCATGGCGGCGTTTACGCACGGCTCGTGTTTGAGTCCGTACGCGACTGCCTTAATTACCAGGTGGTTGACGCTGATCCCCTTGTATTCAGGCTTCTCCTTGAGGACTTCGCGCAAGCGCAGCGCCTCGTCCATGTTGATAGAGGTGGTGCAATAAAAGTGCGGAGCCGTCGTGACACTCTCCTGCATACGACGTGCAATCGTCTCGCGCATGCGAGAAAGTGGGGTGAGTGTTCCGGTAAGGGGCCCAACTTCGCGTGCTGGGATAGGCATCTCCGGTGCTGCTACTGCCGCAGAAGCTACCGTTTGATGCATCGTGGCAGTAGCCATAGGCGCGCCACCTGCCGCTGCCTCGACGTCGCGCTTTACAATGCGACCATTGGGTCCTGTGCCGTGAATTGACGAGAGGTTTACGTGCAGATTCTCTGCTACCTTCTTGGCGAGAGGCGAAGCTTTGATTCTTTGTCCGCCGGAAACCACGCTCAGTGAGCTTGGTGACACTTGCGCAGCAGGCGCTGTCGGTGCGTACGCCGGGGCAGCTTGTTGAGGTGCAGCTTGAACAGGAGCGGGGGTTGGTTGAGGAGTAGTAGGCTGCGCCGGGGTTGCTCCACCGACGGCTACCTGTTCGCCCGCTGCTCCGATCACTGCGATAATTTCACCGACTTTAGCGTCCGTTCCTGCAGGAATGACCACCTTCAAGAGGGTGCCGCTCGAAAAGGACTCTATCTCGAGGTTGGCCTTGTCTGTTTCGACCTCTGCAAGAATATCTCCACGCGAAACCTGATCTCCTTCGTTCTTCTTCCAGACCAGGATCTTGCCCGAGCTCATAGTATCGCTCAATTGGGGCATCTTTACTTCGGTAGCCATGTTTCCCTCTCCCTATGCGGTTTCATGCGGAACGGGGGAAGTTATAGTCCAAAATCGTCGAGATGTACAAATCAGGGCTCACGGCAAACTCCTTCACAACACGGGTTGAAAGACGGTCTTAAAGTGATGTAGAAACCCCTCTCTGTTCGGAACGCATCTGTTCAGAACGTAGTCATTCTTTTAGTAGTTTGCCAAAAACATGAATGTTGTCGAGAAAGAAGCCCCACTTCGAGAGGGGTTCGAGGGATTTACGGAAGAGGCGCCTTCGCAGCTCAAGATAACCACCAAGGCTGCCATCGTTCCTTCGCCCGCTAGGCCGCCGAGGTCAGGCGTTTCTCGCGAGGTCCGCCCGCTTTCAGCGGCAGAGGTACGCAAGTTTATTGGCGAACGGTCTCAAGCGCTTCAGGAATTTGTAGCCCCACTGGAAGAGGCGATCCGCAAAGCTGGTCGATACAGAGCTCGCTCGCGGCGCTCAGGGCGTGACGCATCCGCTAAGGTGGCCAACCTCGTACTGGCAATCATCCGTAAAGTCGCGCATCGCGAAACCGGCATGTTTGCGTTAGACCCAAATGTGCCGCTCTTGCTGAGCACCCTGTATGCAGGCTCGGTTGAAGCTTCGATAGTGGCAGGCCTCGTGCGGCGCGCGCAGGCGGTCATCGCGCAGGCGGAGCAGGAAGAGAGAGAAGTTCTTCTGCGCCGGGGTGTTGAGCGTTCGAGCTCGGAACTGGTTGCTGGCCAGGAATACGATGTGGGTCGTGAACTCGATGAACTCACCATGCTTCTCAAATGGTACGTGCGCCGCAAGATGAGCTTGGCAGGGTTGGAGGTTGATTCCCTGCGTAAAAGTGACGATGTGCAGGGGGCTGGCATTGCGTTCTCGGATGAGGAGGATGCCCTCTTTGGTTTCGAGGTGTTGCACGATAACCAAGTGTTCGGGGCCAAGGGTTGCTTCGTCACGTGTGGACTACGACTTGTTGGGCATGACAGCCAACCGCTCTGGTTGCGAGTCTCCGTGCGCTGGAACGGCAGGCCGGTCGCAGTGCGTCCGGAGTGGGGGAGTTGGACGGATCCAGGTGGTACCGCATCAATCGAGATAGTTTCCGAGAGCGCTCCATTCTGCTCGCTCGTGCCGATACGACCGCAGGCGCAACGTCTGGTGATAGACGATATTCGTGCCTTTGTGCCGTACGCAGCGTTGGATCTGCCTGCAGGTCGATGTGACGTTGAACTGTGTGTGTCTGTGATCGACAATGATGGTGAAGAGCTGCTCTTTGCCGCGCGAAACGAGAGCATATGTGTACCGCGCAGAGAATTGGTTCTCACCAATGTTCCCGCCCCGCACTCGGTTGGGATGTGGCCGCATGACGTAGTGTCGGGCGACAGGATATCTGAGCTGCGAGTTTCCTCGGGGTATAAGGTGGTCGCTGGTTGGGAGCGGCACACTATCTCCGTGCTCTTCGACCTCTCGTTATTCATGCACGCAGGGGAAAGCGTTCTGCTCGAGTGTCGGTTCTTGGATGATCGTGGCGAGATCGTAGAGCTGTCATCGCTCGGTATTCCCTATGTAGCGTCGGAACTGAATGTTCCGGTTGAGTCGGTGTCGTCGTATCGCTATCGCCGTATCTTGCATCCACGAGCAGCGTGGGCGCACTACCGAAACCTGTGTATCGATATCCCGCTCGAGTTTCTGTTGCTGGAAGCGGGCACGCACAATCTGACCTGCGAGGTGGTGATCGTTTCCGCCGACGATCGGGTGCTGTGTGGTGATATGGGGTTGGTGACGGTTCAGGTCGCAGGGGAGGCTTCAAAGCAGGAACAGTCTGAGTCTGCTCGAGATGAGCGAGATGCAGACTTGCCAGCGACGATGCAACCCGGTCACATGATTGAGCTCGAATCCCTCGAGGTTGATTCGTCGTGGCAATTCTCCGGCGAGGAGTGCGTTCGTGTGCAAGCGACGTTCTGTCCTAAGGATGCTTCTCGACAGATTGCAGAGCTCGCTGCGGGTCGGGTTGGTGAACTGTTCGCTCCGTATCGCGCTGAGATCTCCTTGGAGCGAGAGGACGGTCACGTCTTACTGCAAGCGTTCTCCGATTCCCTCGGTATGGGCTTCAAGCCCGTCACGCGCGGCGTTTGTATCGAGGGGCACTCTGGCTTCTCGGAGCACTCAGTGGTGGCGAATTTCCGTAAGGACGAGGTTTTGGGGTGGTCTTTCGGTGTCGAGAACCATCGCGGTGTTTCGAAGCTGCGGCTATTCGCGCGAGTAAGAGCACTGGCCTTGAATGGCGATGTGTTCATCGACGAAACCAAGGAATTCTTCGTAAAGCCTATCTCTGACGGAGGACGACAAGTCGTCGAGGTGGGAGTCGCGGTCCCCCGTATCGTAGATATCGTTGCCCATACGTATGTGCAAACGTCGCGGCTTTCGTGCCGAGCACTGCTGAATGTTCCAGCGGGTCGTTTCCTGGAAGAGGGGATGACGATAGTAGCCACGCTTATTTCAGACTCGAGTGCAAAGGAGCAGATATTTAAGCGTCGAATCGCCGCCTCGCGGGTTGCCACATGGGTTCGCCAGCAGATCGGATTGACCCAATTGGGCATAGAGTTCGAGCACGCCATGCCGTTAAGTCCGCCATCGGGCCTGGCCATAGAGGTTTCGCTGCTTTCGGCGTACGACGAGGTGTTGCACACGCTTCGCCAGGGCGTGCGTGTGGCGGGCGTTCTGATGGAGGCTGATGCGGCGCCTGACAATTCCAACGAGCGAGATGGTGCATCTTTTGCCGAAGATGCTCATTCGTCGTCCTTGCTCGCTGCCACTAGCGGCAGTGACAGCGCAGGGCGTGGTTTGTTTTCGTGGTTGCTGCGCCGATAGGGCGCCTCAGACGATCAATTGCGGTGACGACTCAAAAATTTCTCTCTGAGCTCATCGTCGCACCCGAGGCAGCTTCCCAGGTCAGACATGACGATGGGTACAGGCTGTTTGCAACGTTGGCATGAGCTAAGGAAGTAGGCCTTGTGTGGTTTCAGCATCAGAAGAAAGAGCAAGCTCGTGCCGAAAAATATCATTCTGAGCGCGTACCCCTCTTCGGGAACGATGCTCAGGGCGCCGCATAGGCTGATAGCTCGCGCGAACACCATCGGTGCCAATGACACTATGACGACTTGTTGCTCCCACCTCGCTACCCTCGACCAGGTGTTGTTCCTCAAGCTCTCGAGGTCTTTCTGTCCCTCTTGAAAGGTCTGTAAGGCGTGCTTTGCAGCGATGCCGAGCACTACGATGATCGCGATAACGGCGAATAATCCTGAAAGCCCTGAGAAAGCAATGAATTTCGCCAGAATCACGACAGTGGCGAGTGCTACCATGACGAGGGGGAACGTCGTGGAGGTCGTTGCTATCCCCTTTTTGTGAGCGCTGCGAAGTCGTGAAAGGATCTTGTGAACCCGCTGCTGGTCTACGAAGGGAACGGCTAGCAAAGCGCTCAAGATAGCCAGGGTGAATCCAATTGAGAGGGGGATGCGTGGCGTTGCGAATGCCGCGACGAGTAGATCGAGCCCTAGAGAGAGCAGGAGTGCCTGCCATAACGGCATCAGCCGAGTAAACGGGCCTTTGTGCGCCGCTTGTGAGGCTGGGTTTGTCTTCGGCCTTTTTCGTAGTAACGTCATGCGTGTGACTAACCCCGGCAATCAACGATCTGGCGCGACGAGAGGGTCCTCATCAAGAGACAGTTATCTCTCCATAACTGAAGTCGCCAGCCTCTTTAATGATATCCTCGAGACGAGCTTTCCGCAGCTTCTTTTCCGAGGGGAGATTTCGCAAATTACCGTGGCGCAGAGCGGTCACGTGTACTTCACCCTCAAAGACGAAGGCGCGCAGCTCTCCTGCGTGATGTGGTCAGGAGTAGCGCGCACGCTTACCTTCAAGCCGGTTGCCGGTAAGGTGGTGTTATGCCACGGGCGTCCCAATGTATACGGCCCGAGCGGACGGCTTCAAATTATCGTTCATCGGCTACTCGAAGATGGGCTCGGGGAGTTGCAGCAGAGATTTCTCGAGCTCAAGTCCCGGCTGGAGCGAGAAGGGTTTTTTTCGCCTGAGCGCAAGAGACCGTTGCCGCGCTTCCCCAAGGCGGTCGGCCTGGTAACTTCGCGCACGGGGGCCGTGTTGCACGATATGTTGGTCAAGATTCGGGAGCGCTTTCCGTCGACGGTCGTGTATCTCGCCGAGACCAGGGTGCAGGGAGATGGCGCAGCGAGCGAAATAGCGAAAGCGCTTCGCGAGCTCGATCGTTCGGATCTCGTAGACGTAATTATAGTGGCGCGAGGAGGGGGATCGCTCGAGGATCTGTGGGCCTTCAACGAGGAGGAAGTGGTCAAGGCGGTGTTTGCGTGTGTAACGCCTGTGGTGTCGGGAGTAGGACACGAGGTCGATACGACGTTGTGTGATCTCGTTGCTGATGTGCGAGCTCCGACGCCCACAGCTGCTGCCGAGATGGTAGTGCCCAAAGTATCCGATCTCCTAGTCGGAATCGCCGAGCTCGAACGGCGCTTGAAGGATACCGATCGCTGGTTACAGCCGCGAATTCAGCGTGTGGATGATCTCTCGATGCGGTTAGAGTCGAGATTGTCTTTGATTGTGGAGCACGGACACCTGCGGCTCAAGGCAGCCGAGGCCATGCTTGCCGGCATTAGACCTTATCGAGTGCTCGAAATTTTGCATTCTCGCGTCTCAGTTCTGGCCGAGCGTATGGTTCGAGCCGGACTCTTGCATTCGCAGCTTAGTCAAAGAGCGATTCAGTTGCTCGACGATCGGCTCCGAAGGGCGATTCCCCCCGAAAGTCTCCAGCGTAGGGAGATCCTGGTTGATGCCTTGGCGCAGCGACTCGAAGCAAGCTTCTCGAGGGTCGTCGAAGTAGCCACCTCGCACGTGTGCGTATTGGAGTCGCGCCTCGAGGCCCTCGATCCGGTGCGTGTTTTGGAGCGAGGCTTTGCAATAGTAACTGTTGACGGGCGTTCGGTGCGCTCAGTCTCAGAGGTCGAGATCGGGGGTGCGATGGAGGTCGCGTTGTCCGATGGAATTGTTTCTGGAACTATCTCGGGAGTAACAAAGGAGAAGAGATGGCAAAGTCGGTAAATGCAGACAAAGAAATTACCCTCGAAGGTCTATTGAGTGGCGAGGTGAACGACGCGCAGCTCTCGACCCTTTCGTTCGAGCAAGCTCTCAAGCTGTTAGAACAGGTGGTGACCTCGGTCGAGAGCGGAAATCTCCCACTTGATCGCGCTATCGGGTCCTATGAGAAGGGTACTGGACTGATTCAACACCTTAGAGCGCTGCTCTCAAGGGCCGAGGAGAAGCTGCGGGTGCTGAATAGCGCAGATTAGGGGGTGTTAGTGGAGGCCCGAGCCGGATTCGAACCGGCGAATGACGGTTTTGCAAACCGTTGCCTTAGCCAACTTGGCGATCGGGCCACCTTGACGTGAATAACGCTTGTAGCGCGCCCTTGATAAAATATCAACCGACCTCGTCACTCCTCGCAAAAGTGGTTCAAAACCTCACAGTTTGGGGCAGTCTGCCGAATCTAATGGTATTGGCATGACACCATCCTTTCTGCTGGGGCGGCTCGGTGAATTCCGAGTTGCCCCTTTTTGCCTGTGCAGAAGGCTTTATCCTTTCTAAATAATTGTATAGTATCGAACCGTTAAACAGTTTTTTTCTTAGACGGTTAGCTCATGGCCTACGTTGTCACTCTGCGGTGTATCGGGACAAAAGATCGTTCGTGCGTCGAGGTTTGTCCGGTCGATTGCTTCTATAATATCAAAAAGAAGAAGTATAACGACCGCTTCGGCAAGGAAGCTAAGGGTGAGGACTACGGGATGCTTATGATTCATCCCGATGAGTGCATCCACTGCGGGGCGTGTGAGACCGAGTGCCCGGTAGAGGCGATCTTCGAGGACTCGGGCGTTCCGGATGACCTCAAGGAGTTCATCGGATTCAATGCCGAGGAGACCGCCGCGCTGAGCGATGAAGAGCTCGACGCATGTCGCTGTACCTCTAAATAGCTGGTAAGGGCTCTCCGCGAGGAGGGCTGCCAGTAGCGCCGCAAACCCCCTCTTGTGTGAAGCAAAGGGGGTTTTTTTATTCAATCGGAAACTACCGGTTGTGTCTGTCCCCCGACCGTGGCACTGTAAAATTATACTAAAAGTTAGGTTTAAGAATGGACTTCGCGCTGCTGTGAATCGCGAAGCCTTCGAACCCTCGGAGGGTGTGTCGGTCGTTGTGTTGTCGAAGATGCCACGGAAACAGGTTCTCAATTTAACTCTTGCTTCGGCGCTGCTGTGTTTCCCATCTTTGGGAGTGGCCAGTCCAGGCTTGGGTTCCAATTTAGGTTTGAAGGCCAACGTCAGTATCGCTCCTCGAAAAGGCCCTTTTCAGACCCCAGTTAAGTTGAGAGGCAGAGTCGGTTTCTGGAAGGATGTCTTCGCCAAATACGGCAAGAATCAGGTGATCGTGCATCACCGAGAGTTTCCTCAGATTATCTTCGGTGTTCTCGATTTCTCGGCGGAAGCCCAGACGATGTCTCCTGTCGAGTTGGCAAGCCACAGAAACTCGGTCGAAAAGAGTACGATAGCAGCGCTCAAGCGGCAGCTTGAGCCTCTCGCTAAAGGCGAAAGCCCTTCGACGGACTATCAAGAGAAACTAGCCGGCCTTATGGCCAGCATTCCCGGTGGCGCGCAGAAATATGCGCGCTTGATCGAGGAGGATCTCATTAGAACTCAAACCGGAATACGAGAGCGCTATGCGGATGCGATTCGGCGATCGTGGAAATACCTTCCGGTCATGGAGCAGATCTTCGTCTCTGAGTACGGTCTACCCAAGGAGCTCACGCGAATTCCCTTCATTGAGTCGTCCTTCGATTATACCGCGTACAGTAGTGTTGGTGCGGCAGGTATCTGGCAATTCATGCCCAGGACAGCTCGAGGTCACAAGCTTCTCGTTGGTGCTCACGTAGACGAGCGGCGCGATCCGATCAAGGCCACGCGCGCCGCTGCGGAATATCTGCGTTCGGCATATCGCTCCCTGGGGGCATGGCCACTCGCTATTACCTCGTATAACCACGGGGTAGGCGGGGTTCGGAGCAAAGTTACGAAGGCAGGAACGAATGATATCTCGGAGCTGGTCGAGCATCCGACTGAGCGGTACTTCGGCTTTGCATCGTCGAACTTTTTCCCTGAGTTTTTGGCGGCGCTCGAGATATTTGACGATCATCAAAGATACTTCCCTGAGATCGCCGTAGAACCGCCGCTGCGTATAGTGTCCTATCCGCTACGTTCGCCCATGTCAGCCGGGTATGTCTCACGTCAGTTGGGTATTCCCGTGGATGAATTGAGAGAGGCGAATTACGCGCTTCTCGAGCCTGTGTGGCAAGGACGATCTAAAATTCCGAGCGGATATTCATTGCGCGTGCCGGTTCAATACAAGGAAAGGGTCGAGGCTCTGATCCAGCCGGAGCCCGTTTCGGCGCGCTCGCAGGTTACATCGGCGTCGAGTGCCATATACGGAGGAGCAACCTACCGGGTTCGGAAGGGCGACACCCTCACCAGTATAGCCAAGAGATATGGTACGACCACGGCATCGATTATCGCTCTCAACGGTTTATCGAAGTCGGTAGTAACCCCAGGGCAGGTGTTGGTGGTCAAAGAGAAAGGAGAAGGCCCAACGTACTCGAAGGCTCCCTCGAAGAGTTCAAAGGGGAAAAAAACGGCAGCTGCCAAGAAGCAGAGCACTGCAAATACATCGAGCAAGGCAGGCAAGCAAAGCTCGAAGGGGACAACGAAAAAAAAGCAGTGAAGTAAGCGTGTCGATACAACGCATTAACGTTGCCTCGCGTCCTTAAAAATCATCATGATTATCGAGCAGGAACTCCTGGTCATCTTCGACATCAGGAGGGAGAAACGGCAGATACGGTATCTCTGCTGAAACCGCAAAAACCTCTTTTTCCAAATCGGCAGAGAGCTTTCCGAGTCGGCGCGCCTCACTTATGAGCGCACCGAGCGCGGCAGTGCGTACTTTAGCGCTCACCTCGGGGGCGTGCGGGAGTCGTACCAGATCGAGAACAGTGGTTCGAGCCCAGGGGTCCGTAGCTGCGCGCGTCCGGAGGCGCTCGGTGATTACTCTAAACTCCTCTACGCTCAAGTTCTCGACCTGGCGTAGCGTATGCAGCTCTTCGGGAACCATTCGCATTACAGTAGATGGATTGTCGTCTCGAAGGAGCTTTGCAATCACCTGTGACGTTCGGACAGAGCGGCTAGAAGTAGGGATCGAAGTAGCTCGCTGTTCGCTCTTCTTCGGTTCTACGTGCTGCTCGAATCTCCAGGTGTCAAATGGAGCCGGTAGTGCTCGCTGCACTATCTGCTCGGCTAGTGAGATAACGGAATCGGTATCGATCGAATTGAGGTCGCAGATTTTTTTTACTTCCCTTAGGAGCTGTTTCCGCTCCTCGATTCCAGCCGTGTCCGCACGTCGACGGCTATCTCGTGGGTCGGAGTGATCCTCGGCCTTTACGCGCGTGGCCAAGACGTGAAGCAAAGCGGCGATCTTCTCCGGAGCGATATCGGTATCCGCTTGGGCAAGCTGCAGGAGTCGCGCGGTAGTACTCCACTCGTCTTTCGAAAACCAACTGCGATTGGTTGGCTCGGATTGCGTGGAGGCGACATTGAATGTGAGAGCTTTTTCGTACTCTTCGATACGCATGGGGCGACCGAGCAGCTTGATAGCTTTACTGATCTCGATTGCGCAGGCTAATCCGTACTGACGGCGGAGCTCGGCCTCGAGCGCGGTCGTGCAGATGGTAGAGCGGTCAATATCGACCGGTCTTGATTTGGAAACGTGAGCCGTCGTGAGACCTGGGGTAAGCGCGGCGCCGGCAAGTCGTTTGACCTCGTTTACGAGAGGTGACGAGATCGGGTGGAGTCGGAAGTAAGCCAGCACATTGCCGGCTAATTCCCTTTTGTCAGCAGCTAACTGTTCGTTCTTGTCGCTCAGAATGGCGCGCAGACTTTCGCACACGCTCGATCGCAACTCGTCGACGTCCATCGCTTTGAGGAGCACGTGTCGACGTTCGACGCATTGTTTCCGATCTGTCGCAGAGTCGAAGCGGATAGTCTTGAGTGCATTCGTGAGGACCGCAACCAGAGCTTGTGCATGAGATGCGTATTCGGGGAGGGGGCCCCACATTTTAACTATCTGAGAGGCAAGATGCAGGGCCTCCAAGCTTGTGCTGTTTGCCAAGATGAGCTTGTAGAGGGAATCTCGCGCAAGACTTTGCAGAGAGTGATGCTCGAAGCTCATAACGTACAGGGCAGAGCCGGCAAGGTGTAGCTCCGATCGGTTTAAACCCTCAAGTGCACCGAGAATTTTAAGTGCTGCTGTCTGTGATTTCTCGTTACCCTTACGAGTGAGCGCGATAATATCTGCAATCGAGTACTGTTTGTCTCGTACGTTGAGCCGCCGAGTCTCTCCATCCTCGGTCATGCCTGGTATGCGTAAGAGTGGTGCAAGGGGCTTCGGAGAAGATTCAAGCGCCACCTCGGGTAAGGGAGGCGGGACCGGCGGTCCAGCGGTCGGAGTCGCTGCAGATGATGACGGATCGCTCATGTCCCTTCCCAATTGGTAGGCGTTGCTGGCCCGATAGACAGCACACTTTGTCGCTTTGGTATTACCCTGGTATGCGAAGAAGGGAGCAGCTAGTTACATAAGCGAACTCAAACGACTGCGTGCCGATGAAAACAGCGAGTTGGTTTAGGTTGTTATAGCGTTCTCCAGAAGTCCGTGGCGAAATCCGGACTTCTGGAGAACGCTATTGATTCGCAGATGCGAATCAAAGCAACAACCTATAGTGATGTTCAGCAAAAGCCTTGCCAGTTTTACTGGCACGGGATTTTGCGCGTCACTATAGTCACCCAAGATCCGCTTTCCCAGAGGAAGAGCATTTTCCGCAGCCTGTTAGGTATCATCAAAGTTGTGTTACGCAATAACCATGGGGTATTGGGTGATACCTGAGTTCCGGAGATTGTATGTCATTGGATAAGTTCGTAGCTCGCGGTTATTCTGGAAGTCTCGGAGACACTACGGGGCAGCTGGTAGGTCGCACGGCGGAAACTTCCAGAGCGCAGCCGTTACAGAGCTCACGTGAGCCAGGAACGAGCTTCGTGATGGGAGGGAGTCGTATCTCGACTGCCGGGTATCGAGCCAAAAGTAATCAAAATCTGGATGCGTCGCGCTCTCAGAGTGTGGACGACATCATGCATCGTGGGACGAAGCATCACCGGGAAGCACGCGATTCGGGCGACTTACGGCAGAACTGTTTTGGCGGTAGTACTCGCGGGATTGATGCCAGTGGATTGGACACCCCCGTAGGCTTTCCAATAGAGCGGATGTTCCGTTTCGTAATGGTTCTCGTTGCGATAGTCGGAGTCCTGTACCTCATGTTCTCCTGGCCACAGAGCTCTCGTGAGCGTGTCCGCGCCCTCCGAGGGCAACAACTTTTGCAGGGAGACTTCGAATAGGTCAGCAGGCTAGTTTTGAGGCTATCGTGGCGGTCTTTTACCCGCGGGTTCCATCGCGGGTGTGGCGTCTTATGAAGGTCGATATCTCGGCTCTTAGACTCGCTCCGCCGACCTGTAGTGCATTGACATGATTGGCGCCAGGAACCGTCACGAATCTTTCGGCAGCAGGGGCGGCCGAGCGCAGTTGGCGGCCCATCGAGCATGGCACCACCCGATCGTCCTCTCCATGTATCATGAAGAGCGGTAGCGTTAGAGAGCGTATCTTTTCGTCGTTCCTGAATCTGTTCGGAAAGAGGCGCCAAATAGGGAGATAGGGATAGAGATGCTGCGCCATGTCCCACGAACAGGTGAAGGTGCTTTCCGTTACGAGACATGCCGCCTGATGATATCGTAAGAGCTCGATTGACACGGCTCCTCCAAGGGAGCATCCGTACACCGCCAAGCGTTGATCCGAGTAGCCCCGTTCCCGGGTAATGTAAGAGTATGCCGCTCGCGCGCTTGTGTATAAGAGCTCTTCGGACGGCGCTCCTGAACTTTGGCCATACCCAGGGTAGTCAAACGCCATGAATGAGAGGCCGCTTTCTTGGAACAGCTCGTAGTGCTCTCGAAAATGGGTCAGGTTGTGTTTGTTGCCATGGACGAAGAGCACAACACACTTTGAACCTTTGTCGACGAAGATGCCGTCAAGATCGAGCCCAAATTCGTGACCGAAGCGGAAACGAGTATATTTGAGCCCAGCAAGGCCGCCGTGATCGACAGCGTTTGGTTTGAAGGTTAGTTTCTGCTCCAGGAGCCCTAACATCATCTGTGTCCCGAATTAACAAGCTGTGGAGAAAAGCCTTTCTGCCGCGAAATTCGATCTTTCAGCGCTGGTCGAAGATGAGAGCAAAAAAAACCTATCGCTCGGGTTCGTCGAAACGAGCCTCAAGCGATAGGCAGTCTTACGGTTCACGAGGAGCGTGCGTTGCTGTTACGCTTCCGCAGGGGCTCCCTCTTCTGCAGAGGCGTCGTGTTGCTCAATGTTTCGAGGCCACAGGCAGATGATGTCCTCACCTGGGACCTGATAAATACCGAGCTCGTCCCCGTCGCGACGGAACCCGTAACGAACGGCACCCCCGTTGTCACGGAGTAGATCTCTACAGGCCTTGTCCTGACCGCTGAACCATAGTTGCTGATACCTTTCGAGCAGCGCGTTGTCGTCGAGCAGCTCACGGTCGAGCATGGCAAGGCAGCGCGTATCGATGTTGACCTCTCCGAGGCTCTCGGTGGCATCTTTGACTATGTCGGACGCCTCGGGCGCATCGCCCTCCGGATGCACCACTATGGTGTAAGCGAATGGATCACGCTCAATGCGATAGGTACCACGGGTCACGTTAAGCACCTTTCCACCGTACTCGTGAATTACTTTGTTCTTCACATCAGTCTCTTCGTCGATGACTCGCGCCATCTTTTCGATGAATTGAGGGTTTGCGAGCATGAACTGGTCAATCAGTACCAGGTCGCCACTCTCGATGGCTATTCGCTCTCTTTGATTTCCACTCTCGGCACTCTGGCGTGGATGCCTCCTGCCGTGTCTACCTTCCCCTCGACCTCTGTTTGAACGGCCACGTGAAGAACGGCCGCCGCGCCCCCCTTGTTGGGAACGTCTTTGATTTCCTCTCTCTCTACGCATACGAGAACACTTCCTAGAGTTAACTATATATGGTTACTACGCCACACGAATGTGTCGGCTAGAGGGCATCATTCGAAAAGGGGCCCTGCTAGCTAGAATATCGTTGAAGGATACCAGATTGAGAGGCTACTGTCACACCTTTCCATATGGGCTATGTATCTGAATTTATTATGCTACACAGGTGTGCGCAGGGCCCCGTAGCGGGCGCTACACCGGCACCTCGAATGCGAGTGAAACCAAGACGCCGGCAGGTGAGCATTTTGCCCGAAATTACGAACACCTTCTCAAGCCGCCCGCGATACGAGTCGATACAACCGGTACAGCGATAGCACCCGACTGCGGGTGCTCTTAAATGTTTGTGCCTGTTGTTGTTGTTCGTATGTACTACTCCGAAATTGAGGAATCCACCGCCATCGCCGAGACGCCTGAAGGCCTCGGTCTATGGTATGACGCCGAGCGCTTGATTCTCGAGGGTGCATACCTCGACGAAATCACTGCATACAGGGCACGGAAAAGGTGGATTCAGACCTTTGAGACGAACTTTCTTCTCGAGGGAGAACACGATTTTCGTCTCAAGGTCGTGTACGAAGATGACAGTAGGAGGTTTTTTGTTCGCTGCACGTTCACTACGGCCTGCGGAAGATACGCCTTTTGGCGATTGACCCATCACCAGGCGCCCGATGTCCAATTCCTCCTGGAGACCGCACATCTGCCGTTTGGGGCTGTATGTTCTCCTCAGTTAGATTCGCTCGTCAGCGACAGTTTCGATGGAGCACACTCCTTCCTTCTGCGCTCACCGTTTCCAACCGAGCGCAAGAAGTCAATGTTCGAGAAGCTGCGCACCACGATGCGTTCGCGCTTTGAAAGGGTCGTTCGACGTTTCATGGGGAAGCAAGGCGAAACCTACCCGTAGCGAGAAAGTGGAGGTCGGGTTGATATTCGATTTTCGAGATATGGGAAAACCGCAGGTGTTTCTTCTGCGAGACACTCCGCCGGCAGGCCCCTGACTCTAACTTTCGGTTTCCGACCCCTTCGGCCTGTCCTATAGTCACGCAAGGTGTCATGTGGGGCACTGAGAGGAGAACGTTGTGGCGACGAAAAGTGCAGACGGAAAGCATATCATAGCCGCAGGAGAGGTAGGGGTCTTCTCGGTGTGTCCGCAATCTTGGAAGCTTAAGTCGGTTGATCGCGAGCGTCCTGTCGAAAAGAAAAACGATGTAGAGCTAGGCAAGCGCCTTCACCAGCACTGGTCTTCTGTTTTCGAAGAGGCGCTTGTTTTGAGTAAGTGGATTCGTTATCTGGCCGTGCTTGTATGCACTGCGTTGGCGATATTTTTGTTGCTCCGGCCGCGGAGGGCACCGCTCGGAGATCTCCTCGAGTTCTCTCTCGAAAATCACGCACTGCAGCTCTCGCTTCTGGTAATTACAACTTTTCTGTTGATCCGTACCTTTGGTCGCGCAGCAAATCGTCGCCGGGAAGATACTGGTTTCACGCCGAAGGATAAGGCTGTCTCGATTGAGGGGAGCTCGACTTTGCCCGCCCGAGAATATGTGTCGATGGCGCAGGGCTTGGCAGGAAAGCCCGATGCTTTGCTCAGTGAAGGGGGATGGGTGGTGCCGATTGAGATGAAGCCGCTCGCGAAGAAGTTACGCGACCGATACGTCGCCCAGCTCCTCGTGTATATGCGGCTCGTCGAAGAGTTTGAAGGCAAACGCCCACCGTATGGCTATCTGTTTCTGGGGCAAAAATATCGTCGCGTCAAAGTAGAGAACACCGAGGCCAAGCAGCGCTGGTTACAAGGTATGGTTGACGATATGCGGAAGATCTTGGATGGAGCGCCTGCCTCGGCGACACCCCATCCGATTAAGTGCGCCAAGTGTGATGTTCGACACCGCTGTGAGTTTCGAGCGGAGGCATAAGCGGCCCCTCAAAAGCTTTCCCACTGGGAGGCCACGGCAAGTATGAAGAACAGGGTTGCCCCACTCAGCACCTTCGAGATTATCCATCTGAATCTGCTCTCAAAGAGCTCTTCGTGTTCGTAAAGTATAGTGGCATGCTTGGATATCTTCATGGACTCTCCAATCTCTGGGACAGCGAGTTCATACTCTGGGGATTGGCGGGCGCCCATGATCTCTCGCAGGGCGAGCTTTGTCAGGGAGATGCTCCACCCGTAGCCTTCGAGACACAGCTCTTATTTCCTGGGTTATCTCCCAGGCTGGAAGTTGGTAGAGAGGGGCAAGGCGCTCGATCGTGTGCTCACTGTCGACATCATCGACGACCTCGCTATCTCCCGTGACAATGCGAGGAAAACGAGCTCTGAGGTGTTCACGCAGTGTTTCGTATGGCGATTTCATGCGAGCCTCACTACGCAGGAAATACAAGCACTCATGCATCCTACGCTGAATCGTACATTACGATTTCATTCGTATAGGCTCTTCCCGAATGTGGGAGAATGACGCGTATCAGGTGGGATTATACGAGCCTTTCGCCTGGTGAGAGCGAAACGCCGCGTAGAAACTCTTCGGCAGTCATCCGTTTCTTGCCCTCGAGCTGCACTTCACTGATGCGCAGAAGACCGTCGCCACAAGCTACTTCGAGTCGCTCTGAGGATGCGGTGACTATGGTGCCGGGCTCTACCGAGTGCAGGGCGGCCACCGGCCGAGCGTTGAGTATCTTGAGGCGTTTCTCGCGGAGGAGCGCAAAGCAGCCGGGATACAGAGAGAAAGCGCGGACAGATCGAGCTACCTCGGGTGCCGAGTCGGTCCAATTGATCTTACAGTCCTGTCCGGTGATCTTGGCAGCGTAGGTGACGCCATCCTCGGGTTGAGTTGTCGCCTCTATCGTTCGGTCGACGATCGCGCGGATGTCGCGGGCTAGAAGTTGTGCGCCGAGTTTGGATAGGCGGTCGTGCAGGGCGCTTCCCGTATCGGATGGGTAAATGGGCGTTCGCTCGCACGAAAACACGGGCCCTGTGTCGAGTCCCTCCTCCATGCGCATCAAGCACACACCGGTCTCTTCGTCTCCAGCTTGAATTGCCCGTTGTATGGGCGCTGCGCCTCTCCATCTGGGAAGGATGGAGGCGTGGATATTCACGCACCCGTGATGCGGCACTTCAAGCACCTCTCTTGGGAGTATCTGTCCAAAAGCGATGACTACCCCGATGTCGAACGGACCGCATGCGCAGAGAGCGTCCTGCATAGAGCTGAATTCTTTACGTAGGGAGCGAGGCTGAAAGATAGGGGTTCCGTGTCGTAGAGCGAGCTCCTTTACAGGTGGCGATTGAATTCGTGCTCCTCGACCTGCGGGCTTGTCGGGTTGTGTTACTACTGCGGCGACCTCAACTTCTGGTATCGCGTACAGAGTCTCTAAGGTAGGTACCGCGAATGATGGAGTGCCGAAGAACAGGATTTTCACAGGGGGTCTCTCGTTTAGGTGAGGGGAGCAAGGTGCTTGTTGTACCAGCGTTGAAAGAGCTGCTTCTTCAGACCGGTCAGATAGTCGACGAAGAGAACGCCGTGCAGATGATCAATCTCGTGCTGGAGTGCGAACGCGAGCAATTCGACAGCGTGAACTTTGAAGGCTCGACCCAAGCGGTCGTGCGCAGTAACCGAGACGGCGTTGTGACGTTTTATCGTCTCCCGGAAGTCTGGAATACTGAGACATCCCTCACTTGAGGAAACGATCTTTCCCTCTTTGTCGAGGGTGGGATTGATAATTTCAAGCCGATTTTGGTGAGTATGCTCTTCGGGTGCCAGTCCGCTCAGTGATGTTATCGTTGGCTGGGGCATCGATTCGACAGAGAGATCGATTACAGCGACGCGTTTAAGGATCCCCACCTGAGGAGCGGCGAGCCCCAGACCGTGTTCGGCGATCATAGTCTCGAACATGTCGTCGAGCATCGAGTGAAGCTTCGAGTCGAACGCATCAACCTCCTCGGTAGGAGAACGAAGAACGTTGTCGGGTAGAATTTTGACGTCGAGTAGTGCCATGAGCCGCATTAAATCAAACTTGGGGCGCGCTGTCACTTTCTCAAGCTTGTCAAGTCGAGAGTGATGACTCGGGCGAAGTCTCTGAAATTCTAAAGGGGCATTCTGATGGCCGAATTTTCGCGCGCTACCACTGACTTACACTGAGGAAAGTGAGGCAAAACCTACCTGTGGCGAGAAAGTGGAGGTTGGGTTGATATTCGATTTTCGCGAGGTGGAAAAACCGCAGGTGTATCCTCTGCGATACACTGAGGATTTTTCTATATCGCGAAAGTTGAAGAGTAAACCAAGATCCGCTTTCGCAGCAGGGCGGGGGTTTGCCTTGCTTCCTGAGGGTTTTTGCGAGGTTCGACGCAAGGGCAGCCCGCCTGTCGTCAACCGCAGCAGAAGATATGTGCGAGATCCGCTCTACGTATTTGTCGGGCACGGATAGTTCTGCGATACTAGAGGTATATGGCTGAGATGTCGCTGGCAGAAGCACAACTCTTTAGAATGCTCGTGTCCTTTTTTGGAGAGGATCGGGTTCTTTGGAGCATGAGTGTACGCGCCGTGTGCGGGGGGGATATCCCGGAGCAATGTGGCTTGGATGGTGAAGAGGTCGAATCTTGGGTCGCGAACGACAAGTGTCTCTTTACCGTCGTCGATCACGACGATAATCCGAAGATGGTCATGGAGTTTTCCCCCGATTTTTCGGAGTTCATCGAGGTCGATCGGCTCGAGCGTCAGAAGAAGCTGCCGCCTTTACTGGGGGCATGTGGTGTCCAGTATGTCACCATAAGCTCGCAAGAGTTGGTCGAAATTCTCGACCCTCGCGGAGGGCTGGATTTTTTCTCCTTTCTCAAGGACAAGTTCGGTGTCGAGGATGGTGTGGAGGACGCTGCTGAGGAGTAATGTTGGAGCGAGCGCTCTCGGTTCTTCAATCCAGAGGCATCTGGCATGGATGCGCTCGACAATCTATCGCTGAACCTGCTACCGTTCCGATCCATTAGGCATGGACCGTATCATACCGGCACCTCATCGTTTTTCTACCATTTCTCTCCTGATGCTTGCAGGCCTCGGAGTGGCGACAGCTCTTGCGCTCATTCTGATGGGCGTCGACGGTAGAACCCATGCTCTGGTTCAGCTCTTCCTGTTTCCGTTGGTGGTGTTTCTGCTCAGTAGGGGCGCGATAGGGGGGGTCTCGGTACCCTGGTGGGTGCTCGCTTTGTCCCTGCTCGGCGCCGTCGGTGGCGCTCTTTTTACCTATACTCACATCGATTTGGCGCGCGGAGCGTTCGTTGTCGCGCCTCTACAGGGTGATAGAGGCGACAGTGACATCAGCGTCAGGCGGGACCGCATGAGGCGTCCGCTTGGAGCGGCAGGTCTAACCCTCGTTGGCACGCACCGCAGCGCTGTGAGCTCTCAGCACGATGCGGAGACTCTCCTTGATAAGAATCAGACGCTTGGTGGAGTGGTGTGGGGGTCTACGCGCTGGGTGATGGTATCCTTGAGCCGCCGCGAGCCCTTGGCGATCTCCTCGCTGCCGTCTGAAAGCTTCGCAGGTCGCTTTTTACGAGAGCGGAACTATCAGGATCTGAAGATTGCAACTGGCGTCGGTAGCTTTGGTCTCTCCGATGCGCTGAATCCGGCCACGCTGTGGTTCATCGGCAGGATCGTCCCCCTGTGGCGGGACTTTCCGCTTCAACTGTCTGAGCAGCGCGATGATGGAGCGCTTTACGAGCAGAGACTTCGTTCGGTAGTGGCTCTCAAGGAGCGCTGGACGTCGTTTTCGCACCGGGCTGTTCCGATGTGGATGATGGGAACCTACCACCTCGTAAGAGCAATCTCCTCGAAGGAGCTCGAGAAGGGAGAGCTCTCTTGTGCGATAAGCTCTTTCGAGGCGGCACGGGCTCAGCTGCGACCTTCTGATAACCTCGAATTACAGAGCGCGATCTCCAACAATCTTGCGGTCGCTCTCTTGCTGCGGGAAGCGGCCGAGCGCGCGCACAGTCAGGTGCCAAAAGTGGTCGTGAAACTGCTCAAGCGATGTTTTAAGCATGAAAAGCTGTCTCATCGGAGCCTCCCTGCAAGTGCTCTGGCATCGTTCAATCTGTCAATCTTGAAAGGTAAGCATGCAAAACATCAACGGCGCAAAGAACAGTTCTGAACGTGCTTTTCCCACGGCACTCGAGTTGACCGACTTTTCGTGGTTAGGCACGAAGTATGTCGGAAAAGTGCGAGACAGCTACGTTCGGGGAGGTGAGCGTATCTTGATCGCCACCGATCGCTTGAGCGCGTTTGATCGCATCCTCACGACTGTGCCCTTGAAGGGACAGGTGCTGACGCAAATGGCGCAGTATTGGTTCGAGCGCGTATCGAGTTTCATGCCGCACCATGTGGTGGCGACGCCCGATCCGAGTGTCGTCGTAGCACGAGAGGTTTCGATTCTCCCGATCGAGGTAGTGGTGCGGGGGTATCTTGCAGGTAGTGCATGGCGTGATTACGACGCTGGAAAAACTGTCAGTGGGGTAAGGTTGCCACCGGGCCTGAAGCAATTCGATCCTCTTCCGGAACCGATTGTCACCCCCTCAACCAAGGAGTCCGAGGGGAGGCACGACACGCCGATTTCGGAGCTCGAGATCGTCGAGCGGGGTATCGTACCCGCACACATATGGGAAGAGGTGCGCTCGAAGGCGTTGCAGCTTTTTTCAATGGCGTCGCGTGAAGTGGCTGAACGTGGGCTTATGTTCGTGGACACCAAGTATGAGTTCGGTCTCGCGAATGGCTCAGTGGTCCTCGCAGACGAGGTGCATACACTTGATTGCTCGCGATTTTGGATGGGGAGTTCATATTCCGAGCGGCTCTCTGCGGGGGAAGCTCCCGAGATGCTCGACAAGGAGCCTATTCGCCGTTGGTTGATGGAACGTGGGTTTCAGGGTGAAGGGGAGCCGCCACACATCGATGACGAGTACAGAGCGGAGCTCATGGCTCATTATTCGCGAAGCTTCGAACTTATAACGGGGCGGGCGTTTGTTCCCGACACGCAGCTACCGCTCGAGCGTATCGAGCGAAATCTTCGCGCCTATTACGAACTTTGATGATTGGTAAGCAAACTGAGCACATCTCGACTCGAAGTTGGAATGCTGCTCAAGACGTGGGCGGACGGAGCGGATCAGATCCGTTTTCAATCTCAAAGTGATCGTCCATCCCGTCCCCGTCGGTGTCGGCGGCAAGGGGATTGGTGCCGTAGCTAAACACCTCTTGTCCGTCACTTAGGAGATCTCCATCTGTATCAGCGAGCTGTGGAGATGTGGCGTAGCGAAGCTTCTCGAAGAGATCAAAGATGCCGTCGCCATCTTGATCCCGTCTCAGCGCGCTCGAGCGTTCCTGTGCTTCGTCGCGGATGTACTCTTCGGCTAAAAACCCAAGTAGGTCGAATCCGGCTGAAGAGGGGTGAAGGCCGTCCTCTGATACGAGAGTTGGGCTCATGAGATCGAATCGAAGATATGCCGGTAGGCGTTTCTGTGACCGTAATTTCAAGGCGATCATGTTCACCTGTTCGATAAAACCCTTTTGGAAACCGCGGGTACTCGGCGTGAGGATCGTCGTCACGAGCAAAGGAGAGACTCCGAAGAGCTTCTTGGTTTCGGTGGTGAGGAAGGAAACTAAGCGTTGTGTCGTGGCAACGGTCAGACGCGAAGATTTGCGGTTGAAGAAGTCGTTTCTTCCCACATCGATGATGAGGATGTCGGCGTTGCCGACAGCAAGGGCTTCGGCGCTGTCAGGGCGTTTTTTAAAAAGCCGTTTGTAGAAGCGTAGGAGTTGAGCTGTCTTGATACCTGGATAGCCCAAGTTGTTCACTTCAGAGCCGGGAAAGAGCGTTTCCAAACGTTGCATGTATCCTCCACGACCTTCGTGAAGTTCATCACCCACACCAAAGACGATACTGTCTCCAGTACCGGTAATGGTGTGCCGACCATCACAGTTGAAATCGATCAACCCTTCGATCAGGGGACAGGCAAATGCGGGGCGGCCCGACCCGAGGATGGTAACTGACGCTACGAGGAAAAGTAGAGCAGAATAGGGCAATCGCATGGCGGTACACCTTCACGTTTCTTGAGTATGGTATCGCTATCATAATGGCGCCGTATATGGAATTTGTGACTACTTTCGGAGCAGCAAAGGGATGATGAAGGTATTTCTGTGGGCCGTGGTGGTCGTACTGGTAGGATCATACATCAGTTCGAGCGTGGCTGACCCGGATCTTTGGTGGCACATAGCTGTGGGTAAGTGGATCATCGCTCACACTGACATTCCCCGGCAAGATTACTGGAACATGTTTGGTGTTGGACAACCGTGGCGAGCGTACTCTTGGAGTAACGAGATCGTGTTCGCTTTGACCGACAGATGGTGGGGAGCGCAGGGGCTGGTAACCTTACAACTGCTTCTCGCTGTGGCTCTTGCAGGTGTTTTGTTTGCTGTGAGTGGGACGCTCGCACGAGACTGGTTTATAGGAGCTCTCCTCGGTATGTATGCAACGGTTGGTTGTTACAACCACTTCACGTTGCGCCCGCAGGTTCTCGTATGGATTCTGTTCGCAAGTGCAATTGCCGTCTCGGATTCAATTGCCGAAAGAGGTCTCTCGAAGTCTCGTCTACTGATCCTCGGAGCGCTTGGCTGTTTGTGGGCGAACTCGCATCTGACTGCTGCCCTCGGACTTGGAGCGATATTTCTCTGGACGATTGAGTCGTCGGGGCGACGAGTTGAATGGGGAAGGGCGATTAAAGCGAGTGCGGCTTTCTTTTTGGGAACGTTGGTCACTCCTTACCTCGGTGGAGAGTGGCTGACCTTCATCTCCAAGGGGGGACATCCTCTAAAATACCAACTCATAGCTGAGTTTCAGCCGGCCACAATTCTTCAGTACTCGACGGCATTTGTACTGCTACAACTCGTATTGCTTATTGTTGTGTCTTTTTCGAGCAGGTACGTGCCCACGTTGGCGCGAGCAGTGTTGGTAGGCGGGATGACCATAGCCGGTCTTGCGGCGATCAAGTTTCTGCCCTTCGCAGTCATTTCGCTTAGTGCTCTCACAGCGGTATGGTGGAGAGAGAGAGAGACCGTTCAGTCTGGTGAGTCCAGTGATAATATCGCACGGGGGCTGACACTGGTACGGGACAAGTTCAACGGGTTGGCGAAGGAGACGTACGCTGCCATCACTTTTTTTGCGGTGTGTCTGGCACTCGTAAATATCAACGGGTTGATGCGCGAACCACTCAATCTCGCGCTGATCCCGAAAAAAGCTGTGGACTTTATCGAGGAACAACGACTTGAACATCCGATCCTCAACGAGTTCGGAGCCGGGGGCTACTTAATGTATCGCTTCGGCAACGAGGATGGAACACCGCGGTATCTGGTAAGCATCGATGGGCGCACGAACGTTAATCCCCCAGAGCTGTGGGAGATGTATACCGCGAGTTTTCAAGGGCGTGCGCAGTGGCGTGATTACCTGGCGGCGGTTAAGCCGAAAACTATTCTGTGGCGCCAAGGCAGCCCTATGGTCTCACTGTTATTCGAATCCCGTGAATGGTGCAGAGTTTTCACCACGGGATCCGAGGACCAAGACTTCGTAGTTTTCGTCAGCAAGGAGGAGTTCGTAGCTGGGAAGGGTCAGCTAACCTCTTCGAATTGCAGTGCTTCAACGCCAACATAGCCCCGCTTTCGCAGCAGGGAGGGGTTTTGCCTCGCTTTCCTAGGGATTTTCTTATCCGGCTTGGCTAGCAACGTCACAAGAACCAAAAAGGGAGCTGTGGTATGCGATTCGCCGTCCTTGTGTCTTGTTCTCTCCTGTCTGTGTCTCTGGGTGGTGTACCGGTGTCTGCAGAGACGCAGTCTGCATCGAAGGCTCCGTGGGAACGTTCCTGCGCAAGCTTCGCCTCGGCGCGCGAATTTGTGCGAGAGTCGTCGTACTACTGCCTACGTCAACAGCACCAGAAGCGCTGTGAGCGTGAAGCGCGTGAGTTTTTCGAGAAATGCAGATATCACGGGGAATACGAGCGCATCAGTGCTCGTATTCACGCCAAAATGCTCTTTGTCTTTGCGCTTGCGACCTCTGGTCCTGTGGCAGAAGAGCGGGAATCTTAGAAGCAGCTTTCCGACGCGAGTGAGATTCAGGTCGCCTTAATTCCACGCCTTGCTGATACGCGAAGTACCGCGGGTGCCCCGCAGCCCTCGTAATGCATTATCTGCGATACCTTTAACTTCTTCTGCTGTCATGCCGAGTCGTTCGGCGATGTTCTCAAAGGAGGCCGGGGCGCTTCCGTCAGCCGGAAAGAGCGCGGAGATAACCTCCGATTCAAGCTGACCGAGTGAGCACACTGCTTTTTCTACCTTAACCACCGCTTCAGATGTAGTTCGGGCGTCGTCTTGCACTGGCCTAAGCCCCGCCGGCTCCCCGTCGAGAAGCAGAGACAGTAAGGGATCTTTGCGGAGCATTTTAACAGAGTTTTGAGGAGTTTCGGAGAGGGGGTATCGACCACGCGGCTTGAGCGCTTTTCGCTGCTTTTTCGGCTTATCGCTCGCTTGGTCGCCAACAGGCTTCAAGGAACTTCGCTGTCGTAACCCCATCCTGTCCTCGAGATCAACGCACTATTACTCCCAAATAAACATCTATTCCCCATCAAGTCAAACAATGGTACCACGAGCCAATAGTTGTTTCTGTTATTTCAATGTGCTAACGCAATAGATCGGCCTTCGCACCAGGAAGGGGCTTTCATGATGTACAAGGACCCCCGTGGAGATATATCGGACTATTAGGGCGCTCAAGCGCCGCTTGGCAGACACGCAGGAGCTGAGTAGGCCCGAGGCGCGGGACCTCTTTTTTGCAGCATGTCTGTTCGACATTTTATGGGATTCGCCGCTTTCGTCGAATAGCGCCCCTTGTGAGTTGCTCGAGATGACGCGCAAGCGGTTCGAACAGCCCGTGGGGTTTATCGAGAGAGCAGCGGAGAGAATGCCCCGATACGCTTCTCTTCTGACGGCGGGCGTTTCATCGATACGCGAGGCGATCCGGAGCGAGCCCCTCACGCTTGGATGGGCCTACCAGATCTGGAACGAAGAGGAGCGTGCGCGGAGTACCTGGGCGGTTAGCCGTCGTGGAGAAAACTTATCCGAGCAGGCTTCGATCAGCGCTGCTACGCAGCTCTTTACCGAAGAGTATATGACACGTTTCCTGCTCGAGAAGGTCCTCGGTAGTGAATCGATTGAGGCGTGTGAGCTGTTCGATCCGGCATGCGGCGTAGGACACTTTCTCGTTGAAGGAATAAGGAATGTTCGTGCGCGCAGCACATCACCTGGCCAGGTTGTCGACTTCGTGTGTGAGCGGGTCTTCGGGGTCGATATCGACCCTTATGCCGTGGAACTGTGTCGAGTGGTGCTTTGGCTCGAAGTCATGAGAGATACACCTGAAGCAGCGCAGTGTACGTGGGGCGCATTACAATCCGCTATCCGTGCGTTACCCTCCGATCTTGGTTCTCTCGATCGTGCAAGCCGAGAGCCGCTTCTCAATCGCTCGTATCGCTGCATCGCGACGAATCCACCGTATCTTGGGCGACGGAAGCTTACTTCAGAGATGAGAACTTTTCTCGATGATGAATACCCTGATGCTGCCGCGGATTTGTGTGCCGGTTTCCTGCAAAGGTGTGTCGAGCTGCTGGCTCCCTCGGGGAGCCTAGCGTTAGTCACGGTAGATAAGTGGCTACGTCTGAGGAGCTACGCCGCTCTGAGAAATGGCGGTACGCGTTTTTCCGGGCTTTATAACGCTCTAAGCATCGACATATTGTGTGAGCTTGGTGATCGCGCTTTTCGACGCGAGCTGGGACTGCACGACGGTGTGCGTATCCTCCTAACGGTAGCACGTCGCCAGCCTCCACCAGAGGACCACCAGCTGACCATCCTCGATGTCACGGGGTGTTGCGGACCGACTGAAAAGTCAGCCGCATTGGCGGATTTCAAGGAACAGGGGGCTTCACCGCTCGCGCGCATGCTCCGTCAGTGTGATCTCCAAGGCCAGGAGGTGTACGAAGCACTTGATCGCTCAAAGCTTCCCCGCTCGCTGCAAAGTTCGCAGCGCAATGTGCGCGATATAGCCGAGGTGGTCGTGGGTCTTCAAACGAACGATGATCGCCGATTCGTGCGCTTTCATTGGGAAGTTGTACCCGATTCGGAAAGGTGGCGTGTGCACAGTAAAGGGGGCGGATACGGCCGATGGTTTGGCTTCAATCGCTATCTGCTCGATTGGGCAACAGGTCGTCCTGAATTCGAGCGTAATCCGCGCTGTGGTGTGGGTGTCGAATCATACTTCGAACGTAGTGGATGGACCTACACCTGGTTTGCTAACGGATGTTTGGGATTGAGGCGCAAGGAGCAGGGGTGGAGCTTCGGACGCGCCGCCTCCTCGGGTGTTTTTGTTGAAGACGATCGAGTGGTGGCATTCCTGAACTCTCGTTTCGGATCCCTTGCCGCGCGGAGAATTGGGGGCAAGATCCAGTTGCCCGAAGGAGTAGTGCGAAAGCTTCCCGTTCCAGAATGCCTTGATTCGATAGATCCGAAGCTCGTAGAGGCTGCTGTCGCCATTAAAAGGATCTTGGTGTCTCGCGAGCCTACCGATGCGTGCGTTCGTCCTGACATTCGTCTGACCCCGGAAGTACAGCTATCGCTCGAAGTCCTTCTCCTTCTCGTGGAAGACGAGCTCGAACAGCAGGTCGAGCGATGCGTACAGTGTGATGCGGAGGAACTCAACGAGGTCGAATCTTTGCTCGGAGTTCCGGTCGCACGGATGGGATGTAGTGATCAGGGCAGCAGGGCCGTTGAACATCTGTGGAGCCTCGTGCCCGAGGAGTTTCGTTGGATTCGGGGGAGTATATCGACACCTCGCGCCTCGTGCGCGATTACAAGCGATCAGGAAGATGAGCTGCAGCAGGCGTTGATGCAGCGCTCTCAAAAGGGTCGAACTCAATCTGTGCCGCCGGATACCCGACTCGAATTCGTGTGCCAACGGAGTATGCTTCATCCGCTTGATGTATATCATCTGATCCTCGAGAAGCACGTTTGGAATCTCGGCTTTTCTCGAGCGGTTGTCCTGCCGTATCTGGCCGATGAGATTTTTTTTGGTGTAGCCGAAGCGATCGGGCACCGTTGGTGGAGCGATGGCGCACAATGCGGCACATTTCAATCCCGCGGTGTCGTAGCGCTCGATGTCGTAACGCAGCACGTACGATCTCGCGTTCTCGCGCAGGGTGACGCCTTTGGTCGCTTTTCGATGGACGAGGTGCTCGGGTGTGCGCTCGGTACGTGGTTAGGCGAGCGCTTCTTGAGTTGGCAGGAGCGTCGACTCTTTCGGCGTCCACTCGCTATAGGCAGCTCGGGGAGCGGTGGAAAGATTGACGGGTTTCAACACGTATGGGACGTCGAGGGCATGCGCAATTAATCTCTCTCGGATTTGTGGGCTTTGTTGCGCCTCTTTAGCTAGAACCCGGCTTCACTGTGTTTTCGGAGCGATGGTAGACGCGCGAGTTTGGCGCTACGCTCGTTACCAGCCATACGTTGCCGCCGATAATGCTGCCAGCGCCTATCGTGGTTTCTCCACCGAGTATCGTCGCATTTGCGTAGATAACTACGTTGCGTTCGATTGTAGGGTGTCGTTTCGTATCGGCGGACGATTTGTCGACGCTGAGCGCACCGAGAGTTACGCCTTGGTATATTTTCACGTTGTCATGGATGACCGATGTTTCGCCGATGACGATGCCGGTGCCGTGATCGATGACGAAGGCCCTACCGATAGAAGCACCAGGATGAATGTCAATTCCGGTGAGGCGATGCGCGTATTCCGTCATCATACGGGGGACGATAGGGATCTCTTGCGTGAAAAGCCAATGAGCGACGCGGTACACAGCGATAGCGAGGAAGCCTGGATACGAAACGATGACCTCTTCGACTTTCCCTGCGGCAGGATCCCCCTGGTAAATAGCTTCCGCATCCTCGGTGAGGGTCTTGTGAAAGGAGGGTAATTGCTCGACGAATGCATCCTGAATTCTCTCCGAAGTAGTCCCACGTGGAAGGACTGGCGTACACAGTTCGTGCAGAAGGCGCGTACTGGTCTGCACGAGTTGATGGAGAGCCGAGGCTGAAACAGGAGAGTTATCCGAGAAGTGCGGAAATAGCACCTCCAAGAGCGAGTCCACAAAAAGAGGGACCTTTCTCGGGCTCGGGACGGAAATACTCGAGTCTCTGCGTAACTCGACCATGCGCTGGATGATATCGTGCTTGTTGTGTACCATACGTCAATGAACTCTCTTATCATTTTAGCTGACGAGTGTGTAGGGGATAAGCAGGCGATCCTTACGGGGGACAGAGCTCGCTATGCCTATGAAACGCACGAGTTGAGGCAAGGCGCCTGCTGCCGAGTGGCGCTGCTGGGTGGGCTTCGGGGTGATGGCATCGTAGAGGAGGCGACTCGCGACCGTGTCGTGATGGCGATCACCCTGACCCTTGCGCCACTCGAGCGTGTGCCCATCGATCTCATAGTGGGTGTCCCGCGGCCTCAAACCGTCAAGAAGGTTATTCAAGCAGCCGTCATGCTCGGCGTGCGTTCCCTGCATTTCGTCAAGAGTGAGCTTGGAGAGAAGAGCTATCTCCAGTCGCGAGCATTAAGTGAGGAGGGCATTCTCGAGGAGGGTGCAAAGGCGCTGGAGCAGATCTGGGATAGTCGATTACCGACGATCGAGGTGCACAGAAATTTCAGTTATTTCATGCGCAACAAGTTGCCACCGCTGACACAGGAGGAAGGGGTGGCCTGTTTGTTGGCCGACCCGACAGGTCGGGAACTTACTACCGCAGACAAACCACTCGTACGTTTGGCGCAGGTTGTCGCCATTGGTCCGGAGCGAGGGTGGAGCGAGGGCGAGGTGAAGATCTTCAAGTATAGTGGATTCAGCGTTGTTGGTCTTGGCGAGCGCGTTGTGCGGGTCGAGGTAGCTTTGGTCTTTCTTATAGGTCAGCTGCGACTGGTGCAGGAACCCTACGAGAAACCCACAGATAAATCACAATGAAATCCTTGAGTTACAGAAAACCCAGAAAATAGTGATACATTTGGCATTTTTATGCCGATAACCTTATATGGGCTACGGTTTCTACGGGTTTTTCGGTACGTGGAATCACCATTGGGTGAACAAGGTTTTCTCGAGCTTGTAGTGGCCCGGTTGTAGGGGGGGTTGGGAATATGTTCCAAAGGAATACTTTTGGCAGAGCTCGTCGTCGGCCTGAGACCGTTCTTCTCCAGTTCGTGTTGCTCTCCGTTATCTTCTTCGTGAGTATCATCGGCGTTGTAGCGTTCATGCATTTCTCGAGTCCTCCGAGTGGTGCAGCCACACAAGCAGAGCCGACTGTGGCAATTGTCGATACCGCCGGACAGATCGATTTGATAGTGCCTACAGACAACATCGTTCCCGGAGTGCCGCTCGAGCCGAGCATGTTCCGTAGGGACAAGCGCCCCGAAGATGTCGTCGGTCCCGAAATGGTACGAGATTTCGAGGAGGTGAGGGGGCTGTATACGAAAGGGCTTTTGATCGCCAACCAGCCCGTCAATCGTGATTTGCTTACGGGTTTGCAGCCTGTCAACGCGCTCACGGCGTCGATACCTACGGGGTACCGTGCCATCGCCATTCCCGTTGATGCCACCAGCAGTGTAGAGGGGTGGGCGCAGGCGGGTGCTCGAGTCGACGTATTCTGGGTAACGACCTTGACCGGTCGAAGAACAGTCTCAATGGTGGCGGCCAATGCCAAAGTCCTCTCCGCAAATAACAAGACCGAGGGGGTCCAGAAAAGAGATCCGTCGAAAGCGCCGAGCGATGAGATCCCTCATACAGTAACGCTACTACTTTCTAGCAAAGATGCCTTGAGGGTCAGACTATCCTCTCTGCATGGTAGATTGTCGCTCGTTTTGCGTGGTTCGGAAGACAGTGGAGCCGTTGCGTCATCCAATCCGATCCCAGAGAGCGCTCTGTACAGCACCTCTAACTTACCGGTGATGGAGCAAACTCGTAATCTCGTGACGGTCAAAGTCAAGGACCGTACGACGGGGAAAGAAGAGGACCTGACCTTCGAGAACGGAGAAAGGGTCCGCGAGTAGTTCCTCAAGGAAGCGAGGCGGTCCAAGCCCAAGTTGTTGATATGGGTAGGGGTGCCTCGCTGTCTCGGGGACTACGAGACGCTGATTTCTTCCAATGCGAGATCGCCCTTGTTTCCATCCAAAGTTGCCAAAGCCCCCAGCGGTAGCGTTGCATTGTAGGGCAGGTGGCCGAAGGGTAACCCCATGACGATTGGCTTTCCTAATGGTCGTAGTCGCTCGGTGATTACATCTTGCAAGTCTTGGCGATACTCCATTCGATCGCCCGGCTTGGGGGGCCGATAAGCACAATCATTGAACAGACCAAGAGCAAAACCAGCGACTGAGTCGAGTAATCCCAGAGAGAGTAGGTGGGTGAGATTCCGGTCGATGCGGAAGGGCGTTTCGCCGATATCCTCGAAGAACAAGATCTTTCTCTTCAGGGAGGGAAAGAAGGGCGTTCCTATCAATGAGCACAAAACGGCGAGGTTGCCTCCAATAAGCGGCGCTGTGACTTTTCCTCTTCTGAGGGAGATCACCGTAGAGTTCGCATCGGGGTACCCTGAGAGGATCGATCCCTGATATGTTGGTGAACCAGACAGTGTATGGATCAAACTGTTCCACGTGAAATCTGGGCACAGGGGATCGGTCAAGGCGCTCGCCATCGGTCCGTGAAACGATCGGCACTTGGAGAAGGCAGCCGCTCCACAGAGTAGGGCGGTGACATCGCTGCATCCCACTATAATCTTCGGAGTGCGTGCAAGCGCCTCGAAGTCGATCCTCTCGAGGATGCGCCCCAGGCCGTATCCCCCACGAATGCACACAATGGCTCGAGTCGCACGAGATCGGATAGCAGAGTTGAGGTCCGCAGCGCGTTGAGTGTCGCTTCCCGCCAGAAATCCGTGTCTGTTGCGCGCATAGCGGCCGATCTGGACCCTGTATCCTAGCTTTTCGAAGCGTTGCTGCGCCTGCTCTACGACGGTCGGATCGAGAGGGGGAGAGGCGGGTGCCACGAGCGTGACGGTATCTCCGTCGACGAGGCGTTTGGGTTTTCGAAGGGAGGTGATTCGACGTGGACTGACGATCTTCATACAGCGAAGATTGTGCGTCTAACGCGCGCGATCGGCAAGGCTCGTTGCGATACTCCGAGGGTTTTTCAATATCGTGAAAATCGGAGAGCAATCCAAGATCCGCTTTCGCAGCAGGGAGGGGTTGTGCGGACATGGTTGGTGAGGCAAGGTGCTGGGGATCTCACTGAGTGAAATACCTATCGGAATCCGCAATTATGAAACACGTTTGGCTGTTCGTACGCATCATCGTTTCGGCAACGCTCTTGGTTGGCTGCTTTTCGCGCCCCAAAGTTTCAGAGCCGGATGGTGTGGACGCTACGGCACTTTCTGAGCGTGAGTGGATGGCGTTGAGTAAGCCCGGTCCTTCCCATCGATTGCTTGAGCTGTTCGTGGGTAGTTGGAATGCCAAAATTACGTTCAGGAGCGGACCAGATGGGGAGTCCGAAGTGTCACAGGGTAAGTCCAGGGTAGCCTGGGTACTCGGAGACCGATTTATCAAAGAGGATTTCGAGGGAGAGGCGCTTGGGGAGCGGTTTCAGGGGATGGGGATTACCGGGTACGACAATGCAGCGCGGCGCTTCACCAATGTCTGGATCGATTCCCTGAACACGGCGTTGGCAACCTCGTATGGTAAGTACCTGTCGGACGAAAATACTTTCGATTTCGTGGGGGAAATTTACGATCCGTTACGTGGTGGAATGAAGAGCACTCGCTCCACTATGCGAATAATTTCAACAGACAAGTACGAGTACGTGATGTTCGACACCGGCCCCAATGGCAAGGAGTACCGAGCGCTGGAGATTGAATACAGTCGACGTTAGGCGATAATGTCAAGCACCGTTCCGAGCATCTCGTCTCCAATCTTAACGACCCGCGCAGAAGCTTCTACTTGTCTCTTGTCGAGCTGAAGGGCCACGAGCGGTTCGACGAGATCTTGGGTCGGTTCTTGCAAAAATGCGCTCGCGACTCGTTCGCTGTTCCTTTCTGCGCTTTCCAGGCCTCTTTGCATACCGGAGAGGCCGATGCTGAAAATAGAATCCATGCCGGAAGGATCGACCGTTTCTGTGGTTGGCATGAGAATCGGAGTCGCTTTGGTGCCGTGAGTCAAATCCACAGGCAAAATGCCAACAAGTCGAGATGTTATTGTGACTCGGTCCCCTAAGTCGTAGCATAAAGGGTAGGTAATTGGTGAGCTTCCCAAGGAGTCTACAGGTATGCGTGTTCGAATCTTGCTGGTGTTCTTTGCTTTCATGATTGAAGTGCTGGGAATAAAGGCCGTATTCGCAGCGCCGCCATCGGAGGCTGTGCAGGCAGGGGAGATCGCTATCGAGGATACCCAGGAAGAGCGGCGAAATCCGCGAGAGCGAACCAGGGAGCGCGTACAGAGCTGGCTCGCGGGAATATCGAACTATGCTGCACACGAAGGTGTTGGGGATGTCACTCCTCTGGGTGAAGATGGCATAGCGTACCTGTCAGTTCTCTATCTGTATTGCATGAACAAGTTCGGCCCCTGTCCACATATTCTCGATGTGGTTCTCGAGAGTGACGTTCGAGAGGCGCGCCTTCAGGGTGCGGCAGCATGCCCGACGATGTCGGGGTTCTGGAAGACATGGCTCGCTTCGGACCTCGAGGGCCGCTCGAAGTATCTATTGTCGATCGGATTTGGTACGGCGGTCGCTAACTTCAACGCGCGTGAAAGGTCCAAATATATTCAGTGTAAATCGACGATCGGGGCCATCTTGGAGGATCCTGAGGCGCCAAAGGCTCGTTACGGAGACGGGGGCAGTATAACTGCGGCGGCAGAGAAGACTTCCAAACTTTTGAACGAAATTGAGGCCAACGGCATCGATATCCACCGCGCGGTCGGTCTAAACGAGTAGCGAGGGCGCTCCTGACGCGCACCATCCCTCTGACACGCCCTGTGGGCAACCGATGTTTGTCCCGCGGGGTGTCATAATTCAGGCACATTAGCCGTGCTCTCAGAAACCTAAACGGCTGAATACAGAAAAGCGAGCCCCTCGCGTGCCTCCTCACATCCTACTTTGGGATGCCAAAAAGGCGTCTCTTTGGGTGGTACGGCGTTTGCTTTCATCCAAAGGTATCGAATTACTGACACCCTTCATGTGGTGTTGAAGAAGCGAGGGAGTCCTGATGAGAGAGAGATTGAGTCATTCGCAAGGGTGGGAATCGAATTCCCTCAGCGCTGAAGATGCTCCTCAAATGGATAAGTCTGTCATCGTCGGTCTATGTGCGTCGTGTGCCCTGGTTGTCATAGGGGCGATGCTAGGCGGTAATATCCTCACGTTTCTCAGTCCGGGAGGGTTTCTTTTGGTGTTGGGGGGGACTCTAGCATCTACCCTGGTGCAGTTCTCGACCCGGGATATGCACGAGGCTATCGAAGCTGCTCGAGCAAGTCTTTTTATTCGCGACGAGTCCACTTCCGATAGGATCGGGTTTTTAGTTCGTCTCTCTCGTCGCATCAAAGAAGACGGGATGCTCATTCTGGAGCAGGAAGCGAACGAGTCTGCAGATCCTTTCTTGCGCCTCGGCCTCGAGCTGACGGTGGATGGACAAAACCCCGATGATATCAAGCGTATTCTGCAGAACGAGATGCGCGTCTCCAACGAGCGTTCATGGAGGTCCGTTCAGGTGTGGGAGACCATGGGCAACTTTGCGCCGGCTATGGGTCTGATCGGAACTTTGATCGGTTTGATTCAGATGCTCGGCGCTCTTCAAGACGCAAGCGCCGTGGGACCTGCGATGTCGCTCGCTCTGGTTGCCACTCTGTACGGATCGGTTTCTGCGAATCTGTTTTTCTTTCCGCTGGCCGGCAAATTGCGGCTGTTGTCACAGGAGCGTGCCAGTATCAAGGATGTAACGCTCGAAGGGCTCTTGAGCATTGCACGCAACGAAAGCCCTATCATGCTCGAGCAGCGCCTGCAGAGCTTCGTAGTTGTGGCAGCTAATCACTAAGAAGGATCTATGGAGTCGGCAGGAACAACAGATAGGCGAATTTTGCGGGCGTTTTATACGCAATACGTTGCCGTTCTTTTGATAGTGCTGACCTTTACGATAGGGGCATTTCAGAGGAGCTCGGACGCTCCCGCACCTCAAGAGCCACTGACAGCTACGCAGATGGCACAACCTTCTTCTATCGGTGCGATAGTTGTGCCGGAAGCCTTCACCGTCGATGGAGCAGTAGCAACGCGCAACGAGAGACTTGAGGCAGTTGTGAAGGTTCTCGAAGAGCACGACCTGCGTGCCATGATTACACTAACGGTCCCACGCATGGATTTCGACGAGCACGCTTCCTCGTTGCGCCGTACACTCCGACGACTCGAATCCTTGGAGCGTTATTTCGCTGAGCAGAAGATTCCTGCCTCGGCGGTACGATTCGTGGCGAGAGCTTCAGCTTCTGCAGCCGAAGAGCTGAAGGTCAGATTTTACAACGAAAGGGAGGAGTAGCGATGGAGCCTGACTCGTCATTCTCCTCTACGCATTACGCACCCAGTCAGCCAGGCTCGGTCGTATGGTTCATCAGCTTTGGCGATCTTTTGACACTGTTGCTCTGTTTCTTCTTGGTTTTGACGCCATGGGAAAAGCTCCGCGCGACCGGGAATGTAAAGGTAAAGCAAGAGGTTGCGTCTGCTTCCCACAGAGATGCGCAGGTTGGCACCGTGTTTGCTTCGACAGACCCTCAGGGACAACCCGCGATTATGGCAGAGATTCCCATTTATGCGGAGCATGTCAGTGGTGAGAGTCTGAGCGGCCTAGTCTCTTTGGCTAATGCCCTTCAGCAGGAAGTAGCTCCGGCTGTAGAACGGGCGCATTCGATTACGGTCACTCTGTGTGACTCGAATATCGAAAGGGTGCGGGCGCTGGCGAATATCGGGAGGTTGACGCAAGAGTTCGATCGACAAGGAGTAGGTGTCGGTATCGAGGTGGCGTCCGATTGTGACCGTATCGAGATCCTTCGTCCTACGACAGGAAGGGTCGTCGGTGTGATTAGTGTGCGAGGAGCGTAACGGGACTCATGGCAGAGGAAGAGTCAAAACAGCAAGAGGGCGGTTCGCCAGAGGCCCCCGCGAAGTCTTCCGGGGGTAAAGGGAAAAAAAAGATCATCCTATTGGTCGTTGGCTTGGTCTTTCTCCTCGTCGCAGGAGGAGTGCCGGCTGCATACTTCATGCTTCGAAAGCCAGCCGCAAAGATCGACGAGCTCGCTCCAGACATGGCAGAGGACGAGGAGGAGCAGGGAGACAAAGGCAAGCTCGAGGGGGCTGACCAGGCAATCGACTTCGAGGAGGGCGAAGAAGCCATCGGAGCCATCGTTCCTCTCGACACCTTCTTGGTCAATTTGACCGGAGGGAAGTATGTGCGAGTTCAGGTTCAGATTGAGTTCGACAGTATGGATGTGCCGAGTCGTTTCTACACGCGCATGGTGCCTATCCGCGACGGGATTATTTCGTTGCTAACGCAGCAGACCGCCGAATCGCTCGAAGACGGCAAGGGCAAGGACAAACTGAAGATAGCAATTCGGAATTTGATGAACGAATTGCTCCGGAAGGAAGAGGTTCGAAAGGTGTATTTTACCCAATTTGTGATTCAGTAGGAGTGGTATGAATCAGGTTTTAACGCAGGAAGAAATCAACTCACTTCTTCGAGGTCTCTCTGAGGGAGACATAGAAGAAGATAGTGTTGAGACCGTCCAAGCGCAAAACGTCAAGAAGTTCGACCTGGCTAATCAAGAAAGGATTATCCGTGGTCGAATGCCGACCATGGAGTTGATCCATGATCGATTTGCCCGTCAATTCCGAACTCACCTTGCGAAATTTCTCGGACGCACATGCTTTGCCAACGTCGGTGGCATCGAGATGGTCAAATTCGGCCTCTTCATGAAGAAGCTCCCGCTTCCTTCCTCGCTTCACATCATCCGCATGCCGCCGCTGACCGGGTATGCTCTGATGGTTGTTTCGGCTCCCCTCGTTTTCGGAGTCATAGACGGCTTGTTCGGTGGTAGCGGTCAAGGGCGAGTGAAGATTGAAGGACGTGAGTATACGCCGATCGAGAATCGATTGATTGGTAAGGTCGTGATGATGGCGCTCGACGTCTTGAAGGATGCCTGGGCTCCCATTCATCCGGTAGATTTCGTGTACGTTCGATCCGAGTTCAACCCGCTGGCGATTGCAATCGTTCCTCCTACAGACGTCGTCATCATCGTGACGATCGAGGTGGAGTTGGAGCAAGAGAGCACGACGCTGACGATATGTATGCCTTATTCGACACTGGAACCCCTGCGTGGCAAGTTGGCAACCGGCTTTCAAAGCACTCGACTAGAAGTTGACAGCGGTGTCATGCACCGCATGGAAACAAACGTCAAGCAGAGTATCTGTACGGTTGGTGTACAGCTTGCTCGCGGCAGCATCAAGACCAAGGATTTTCTCTCCCTCGATGTGGGAGATGTGATTACCCTCGATACGAATCCGAACGACGAGGCGCGAGTAATGGTCGAAGGTGCGCCGAAGTTTTATGGATACGTCGGAAGCTATCGGGGTAATCGAGCGGTTCGAATAACCCGAGATATACCGAAAAACGATTTGATAAACATTCGAAACAGAGAGGAGCTGATTCGCAATGGCGGATAACGATATTCAGGAAGGATTGGAAGGCGTTGCCGATGCGGCTGGAGGAGTTGCAGCAGCGGCAGCGGCAGTCAAGAAAAAGGGAGGGGGGCATACCCTCGACTTCATTCTCGACGTCACGCTGCAGGTGACTGTCGAGGTCGGCCGAGCTCGAATGACGATTCAGGATCTCTTGCAGCTCGGGCAGGGATCCGTCGTCGAGCTGGAGAAGCTCGCTGGAGAGCCTCTCGACATCTACATCAACGGCAAGCCGGTAGCACGCGGCGAGGCGGTCATCGTGAACGAGAAGTTCGGTGTTCGACTCACGGACATCATCTCACCGGAAGACCGTATGGAAGGTTTAACATAAGAGGATAGTATGAAGTGCGTAGTTGATCAGGTGTATCGGTTTGTCCCTTGTCTTGGTTTAGTTGCACTGCTGTGCGTCGGTTTTGGTAGTGACTGTTTCGCGGAAATCTCCACCTCTGGGATCGGTACCAGCGAGCCGTTTGATATGACGGGCTCAATGATTCGAATGCTGGGCGGCTTTCTGTTCTGCCTCGGTTTGTTCGGAGCAGGCATTCATGTGTACAAGCGCTACTTCATGCAGTCGTGTGGTAAGGTCGAGCGACGCTTGAAGATACTCGAGCGGCTTCCAGTTTCAGCCAAGAATTCATTGCTCTTGGTGGAGCTTGACGGACGAGAGCTGCTTCTTGCCACTGGCCCTGATAGTCCAAGGATGCTTACCTCTCGCTCTAAGCGCGAGGTCTCCTTCGACGACACATTACTCGATGCAGCAGTGATTGGAGAGGAGTTCAATGCGTAGTTTTGGTCTCGGCGTATCCGGACGTTGTGGCACCCTCGCCGTGCTGTTGTTCGGGGTGAGCGCTCTTGTGCTCGCACCATCCGATGTATCCGCTCAGCAAGTAGCCTTACCGGATCTTTCCATTTCGGTAGGAGGCAACGAACTTGCGGGCGGCGGTTCCGTAACAAGTAGTATCAAGATCCTGTTGTTGCTCACGCTGCTCTCGTTTGCGCCAGCAATGATCTTGTGTATGACCTCGTTTACCCGTATCGCGGTGGTTCTCGGAATGACGAGAACAGCCTTGGGCACGGCATCCCTTCCGCCGAATACGGTCATCACCGGGTTGGCCCTGTTTCTGACGGTGGCGATCATGGGGCCGATATTCGAGAAGAGTTATCAAGAGGGAATTCGTCCGTACATGGAAGGACAGATGGATCAAGGGCAGGCCATGACCAAAGCGATTGCGCCTCTCAAGGATTTTTTGGTTCGCCATGCCCGTGAGAAGGATCTCGCATTGTTTCTGCAAATTACCCGATCCGAGGCCCCTAGTGACCCGGCAAATGTACCGTTCTTCGTGGCGGTTCCCGCGTTTGTTCTCAGCGAGCTCAATACGGCTTTCCAGATAGGATTCTTGATTGCATTGCCATTTCTGGTTCTCGATATGGTCGTTTCGTCCGTGTTGACGTCGATGAGTATGATTACTCTCCCACCAGTGGTGATCTCGTTGCCCTTGAAGTTGATGCTCTTCGTGATTGTAGACGGATGGCATCTCATTATCAGTTCGCTGGTAAAGACGTATCGCGTGTAGGTAGGAGTATCGAATGAATATCGATGATTTCTTGAGGTTGGGCCAAATCGCCATCGAGACAGCAGTCTACACATGTGCGCCGATTCTGGTATTCGGCCTCGTTGCAGGTCTGGCAGTCAGCATCTTTCAAGCTGCCACGCAGATCAATGATCCTGCGCTGGCGTTCATTCCAAAGATGGGAGCCGCTATCCTAGGTATGGTGTTCTTTGGCCACTTCATGATGACTAGGATTGCGGGTTTTACCGTATACGTCATAAGTCAGATTGGGAATCTGCACCCACAGTAACCAGCTCTTTCGTTTCATAGCCTGTGAATCCCGATACTATCCTCGCACTTCCGTCCCTACTTCTTGGTCGCCTCGATGTGGCCTGGACCGTGCTTTTGCTGATGGCGAGGTTTGGTGCCTTCTTCACCTTCGTACCCGGTTTGGGCGGGGGCATTACTGGATTCATGATTCGTTATCCTGGTGTAATGGCGATAAGCTTGGTATCGCTCGATCCTCGTAATCCGACCGCGGTCCCAAATGATCCTGTCATGATGGCGGCGCAGGTCGCCAGCGAGGTGTTCTTGGGCACACTGACCGCCCTCGTGCCTCTCATGATTGTCAGCGGTGCACAGGTTGCCGGCGGATTGGCGAGTGGTGCGATGGGTCTCAACGGAGCACAACTGATCGATCCATCCACCCAATCTCAGATGCCCGATCTCGCCCGAATCTACAGTGATCTTTCGATCCTGATATTTCTGCTGATAGGGGGACATCACGTAGCCATCGCGCAATTAGCGGGTCTCGATTCCTCTCTCGCTCCAGGGAGCTTCGTCATTAGTGGGGCTGGGATAGGGGCCTTGGTAGATCAGGGTGGGCAGATCTTCCGCAGCGGTTGCCTCCTGGCTGCCCCGGTTATCGCCGCGCTGTTGCTGACCAACTTCGTCATGGGTGTTATTTCCAAGGCTGTTCCTACGGTGAATATATTCATCGTCAGCTTTCCCATCACGGTATCCATCGGATTGATACTATCGATTGTGGCGCTGCCTGAGATGTCAGTTTACCTGACCAACCAGTTTCTTGAGATAGAGCGGCTCCTCGCCCTAGTCACGGCCCGCTGACAAGACGGCGACTATCGACGATTTTCTGACACACAGATGCGCTAAGTAGCTGTTCTCTCGATGAATGGCGCGGCATGGACCTTGCTGAGTAAGAAGCGACCCGGCGCAGGAGTCAAAATGTCGACCCTGGCCCGAGTTTGAATTGCGCAACACGATTTGAAGAACCATGGCAGCTAGCGACAGCCTTCCCGAACAACGCACCGAAATGCCGACTGACCGTCGGATGCAGGAGCTGCGCAAAGAGGGAGCTATCTTTCATTCCTCCGATGTAGAGCATGTGCTCGTGTTCATCACTGGTTTCTTCATGCTGTCCTACGCCTGGAATGCTCTGTATGCGGACTTGAAGTTCGTGATGTCGCGCTCGTTCATCATGATTGGTGAGAACAAGGCTCTCGATGCGATGGAGCTCAGGAATGGTTTTATCGCGCTCATCAAACTGCTCGCGCCGGATGTTTTCATGATCACTGCAGTGATTGCAAGTGTGGCCGCTATCTCAGTGATGCTCCAAACGAATTGGAATCGTCGTGACAAGTGGTTTCGTTTGAGGTGGGATTTTCTCAATCCAGTCGCTGGTATCAAAAGGATCGTGTCGATCGCCGGCCTTGTCAATGTGCTCAAGGCGATAGTCAAGCTTGCGCTCGTGTTGCCGGTTGCCTATCTAGCGCTCCAGAGCTTTGCCCCTCAGATGATTCGTCTGGTGCACATGTCTATCCCCGATGTCTTTTCCGTGACCGGCCTCGCGCTGCAGAGTGTGTTTTGGAAGATGATGTACATCTTCATCGCCCTGGCTGTCTTTGATGTGGCATGGGGCAGGTTTCAGTGGCTCAAGCGCAATAAGATGACCAAACAAGAGGTCAAGGACGAGCGTAAGGCGATAGAAGGAGACGAGTCCATGCGCCGTAAGATCATATCGAAAGGTATGGCACGACTCGCTCAGCGACTACAGAAGAGCGTTCCTACGGCAGACGTCGTGGTAACGAATCCGACACACTACGCGATCGCGCTCAAATACGACCGCGGTCGCTATGCCGCTCCTATCGTCGTGGCCAAAGGTACGGACTTCATTGCACAACGTATCAGAGAGATCGCCAAAGAGAACGGAGTACCCGTTCTCGAGAGAAAGGCGCTAGCTCGCGCTCTGTATGCCTCAACTGAGGTTGGGAGCGAGATTCCGCGCGATCTCTTCAAGGCCGTCGCCGAGGTTTTGGCATACGTCTACCGTTTGAAGAATCCATACGCATTTTCAGGGGCTAAGAGGTAAGTAAGAAATGGCAACTGCTGCGACAACGGTTTCCACAGCATCGAGACTCAATCATTTTCTCATACCCGCGTCCTTGGTCGGCATATTGGCGATCCTGATATTCCCGATGCCAACAGCGTTGCTCGATGTATGTATCGCTCTGAACATTACCGTCTCTCTGATCATATTGTTCACGTCCTTGCACATCGATCGTCCTCTGATGTTCTCGTCGTTCCCTGCGATACTGCTCGTGACGACACTCTTCCGTCTCGCCATGAACGTGGCCTCGACCCGTCTGATTCTTCTCAACGGCAGTGGTGGGATGGACGCAGCCGGGCACGTAATTCAAGCCTTCGGACAGTTCGTCGTTGGTGGTAATTACGTAATCGGAGTGGTGATGTTCATCTGTATTAACCTCGTCAACCTCAAGGTCTTGACCAAGGGTTCGTCGCGTATCGCTGAAGTCGCAGCGAGATTCACTTTGGACGCGATGCCCGGTAAGCAGATGGCGATCGACTCCGACCTCAACATCGGCCTTATAACCGACAAGGAGGCTCGCCAGCGTCGCAAGGAACTGTCCATGGAAACCGAATTCTACGGAGCCATGGACGGAGCTGCTAAATTCGTGGCGGGAGATGCTGTGGCAGCTCTATTCCTGGTTGGTATCAACATCGTGGGAGGACTCTTCATCGGTATCTTCCAACATGGGATGGACTGGAAGGAGGCTGCGCAGACCTACACTATCTTGACCATTGGTGAAGGTCTCGTCGCCCAGTTACCTTCGATTATCATCTCTGCGGCCTCCGGTTTGATAGTTGCGCGCGCTGCTTCGGGAGATGATCTGGGGAGCGAGGTGCTTTCCCAACTCGGACAGAGTGCTCGACCTCTCTTTCTCACATCAGGAGTCGCGTGCGCGATGGCTCTTCTTCCTGGATTGCCATTCATACCCTTCATGTTGTTAGGCCTTGGTGCTGGTGCCCTGGGCGTCATGAAAGACAGAGCAGCGAAAGCCATCAAGGAGAAAAAAGCTACCGAGGATCTCACCAAACTTCCGGAGCCTGCAGGGCCGAAGCCGGGTAGCACCGAGGAGGTCACCGGACTGTTGGCGGTCGATACTCTCGAACTCGAGGTTGGCTACGAGTTGGTACAGATAGTAGAGGCTGGAGATCTCGTAGAGCGCATACGCTCGATCCGCCGTCAGTTCGCCTTAGATTACGGGTTCATTGTTCCCGCCATCCATATTCGCGACAACGTGCGCATCAAGTCGAACGAGTACCGCTTCATTCTTAAGGGTACGATGATCGGCTCGGGCACCCTCAAGCCGCACCATCTTTTGGCGATGGATCCCGGTAACGTAGCCGCTCCGGTCAGTGGCACGCCAACCAAGGAGCCTGCGTTCGGATTGGATGCCATGTGGATCTCGGAGTCTGATAAAGAACGTGCACAATTCTCCGGGTATACCGTAGTAGATCTCTCGACGGTCATAACGACTCACATCACCGAACTGATCCGCAGCCACATGCATGAGCTATTGGGTCGACAAGAGGTGCAGCACCTGATCGACAACGTGGCCAAGCAGGCTCCAAAGGTCGTCGAGGAGCTCATCCCGACGGTAATGACGGTAGGAGCCGTTCAGCAGGTGTTGGTACATCTGCTTCGCGAGCAGGTGAGCATTCGCGACATCAGATCCGTCCTTGAAACCCTTGCGGACTGGGCGCCAAACGTCAAGAGTCCGGAGAAATTGGCCGAGTTCGTTCGACGTAAGTTCTCACGTTCAATCACGGCCAAGTTCGTTACGCCTGACGGTGTGCTGCCTCTGGTGAGTCTCAATCCCTCCCTCGAGCGCATAATGACCGAAGCGCTGCAACAAACCGACGAGGGGTCAGTGCTGGCTCTGGAGCCAGGAGCCGCCCAGGTAATTATCAACAAGCTCGCGCGAATAGCAGAGCGCTTTGGCGAGATCGGACAGTCTCCAGTGCTACTCGTGCCTGGTCACATCAGACCAGCGGTCTTCAGCTTTGTAGATCGTTTTGCGCCTGGATATTCAGTAATCAGTCATTATGAGATCGCTCCCAACACCAAGGTTCAATCCCTGGGTGTGGTGGGGCTCAACGATTAGTCGAGAGGTATAGATGAGAACCAGAACGTACAAGGGAGAGTCGGTACACGCAGTCATGAGGCAGGTTCGCACGGAGCTGGGCGACAACGTCGTTCTTCTCAACACGACGGAACGTGGAGTGCAGGATGTCGAGATAGAGATTGCGGTCTTGGACGAAGCCACTGAGCCTCGGGATGCCGACGCATCGTCGGAGCCTTCCTTGTCGACACTCGCGGATCTCTATCGGGAACACGACGCAGCCACAGCTCTCGCGATGAATGGTTTGAGCGCCGAAATCCGGGCGCGGTGCGCTCCGTACCTGACTAAGGTTTCACCCGATTCGGAGGGTCTTGCCAAGGTACTTTCGAAGATCGTTACCTTTGATGGATCCTTGCCGTTCGCCTCGCGCGCCGTAGCCCTCGTAGGGCCTACCGGAGTGGGTAAAACCACGACGATTGCCAAATTGAGTGCGCGACTCCAAGTTGCGCTAGGTATTCGCGTTGGACTAGTGGCGGCAGATGCGTATCGAGTCGGAGCTGAGTTCCATCTCGGTGCGTTTGCTCAATTGCTGGGAGTGCCGATTGTATCTTTGGATTCCTCTCTACCGGTTCACAGGCAGATTCCCGAGGCGATATCGCGTCTCGAGCAGTGCGACTTGATCTTCGTCGACACCCCCGGTGTTGCGGCGCGTGACAGTGAGCGCTTCGAATACCTGGAGCAACTTCTCTCCTCGTGCCAGGAGATGGAAAAGCTCCTCACACTACCTGCTCCTTCCAATGAATTCGATCTGGGCATGTGTGTTAAAGCGTACAGCCGGCTGGGTTGTACGCGAACTGTCATCACCAAAATCGACGAGAGCGGCTATCTTGGACCGGTCCTCAATGTTGTTCACGAAACAGAGCTGCCGCTCGCCTTTTTCACGATGGGACAGCGAGTGCCGGAGGATGTGGAGCCCGCGTCTGCGAGGAGGCTTGCATGGATGCTGATGAGACGAATGCACTAAGCACACCTCGTTGAAGGCTTCTGAGGGCAACACGAGCGAAAGAGTGAGACGAATTGACAGTAAAGTGAATCAAAACGAGGAGTATTTTCGGATGAGTCTAGGAAAAGTAGTACGCACGAACGGCGTCGAGAGGAGAGGGGAGTTGGTGAGAGCCCAAGCAGTTACCCGAGTTCTGAGTTTTACGAGTGGTAAAGGTGGGGTAGGAAAGACCCATACAGTCACCAATACTGGCATAGCTCTTGCTTCCATGGGTATGTCTGTACTGGTTCTGGACGCAGATCTGGGACTTGCGAACGTAGATGTGCTCCTGAATCTAAAGCCCAAAGGAAATCTTCACGATGTACTAAAGGGGCGGGCCGCTCTTGACGATATTCTAATTGAAGGGCCCGGGGGTATCACCATTATCCCAGCGGCAAGCGGCGTTGAGGAACTTCAGGCATTAGACTCAGAAGCAAAGATGTTTCTCCTCCAAGAGATTGAGAGGATTGCCCATCGCTTCGACTATTTGCTGATCGACACTCCGGCGGGAATTGGCTCGGATGTCATGTACTTCAATAGCGCGGCTGCAGATGTGGTGTGCGTCATCAATGGCGAGCCGACATCTTTGACCGATACGTATGCTCTCATCAAGGTGCTGAGTAACTCGTACGGGGAGAAGCGTGTCTCGATAGTGGTGAATAACGTCGCTTCGGAAGTTGAGGCGCGTACGGCCTTCGAAAAATTAGCGCGGGCAGTAGAGAAGTTTTTACAGGTTGAGGTTCGGTACGTCGGATGGATCCCCTCGGACTCAATGGTTCGAGAGTGTGTAATGCAGCAGCGACCTATCGTATCTGAGTATCCTTCGTCGCGTGTGGCCATGGCTATCGCCCAAGTCGCGCAGACGTTGGATGAGGAAAGGTTATCCCGAAGGTTGAAGGGCGGTATGCAGTTCTTCTTTCGCCAATTACTGGAGATGAGCTCGTATGGCGAAGGCGCAAGATACTAGGGGTAGTCAGAAGTCATCTCGGTACCTTTACCTGAAAACTCTGTGCAACCTGACGATCATCGTTGCGTGTGTGGTGCTGTTCATCGGTGGAGCTCAAGAAGGGGTTCGGACCAGCAGGATTGTGTACAATTGCCTCGGCGTCTCGATGGTAATCGCTCTGGTGTTTAGGGTTGTGATTCGAGCTGTGGCTAGCTATGAGGAGATAAATAGTGGCAAAGCCTAAACGATCCGCCGTAGAGGCGTACAGGAGCATCGATGAGTTCGAGAAAGAGGAGCTCATCAGGAGCTATCTGCCGCTCGTCAAAAAGGTAGTGCATCGCTTGTCGGGTCGGCTGCCCAAGGATATCGACCTCCAAGAGATGCTTAACTCCGGTATCATCGGGTTGGTCGACGCTCTCGAGAAGTACGATCCTAAGCACGAGACAAACTTCAGTACCTACGCGCAGTTTCGTATCCGTGGAGCTATTCTTGACAGCTTCCGCTCTCAAGACTGGCTGCCCCGCTCACTGCGCTTCAAGTCCCACAAGATTGAGCAAGCATACCAGCGAATCGAGCAACGTCTGGGAAGACCGGCTTCTGACGACGAAGTAGCCGTGGAGCTTGGAGTTTCGGTAGATGAGCTTCAACGGTTGCTCGGAGAGGTTGGAAGCATCGTGATGCTGAGCTTCGAGGAGCTCGGATTTGGTCACGGAGAGGAGAGGTTTCAAGCCGAGGATTGGCTGGCCAGTAAGGGACAAGACCCTCTTAATCGTCTTCTGGGACACGAGAAGGTAAGTCTCATAGCGCGAGCGCTCGATAGACTTCCGGAAAAGGAGCGTCTCGTAATCAGTTTGTACTTCTACGAAGAGCTGAACCTGAAAGAGATCGGCGAGATTCTCGGCGTCACCGAGTCGCGAGCATCGCAGATTAGGTCGCGTGCTCTCATTCGGCTCAAAAACTACCTGAGAAACGCCTCGAGTTAAGCGTTGTGTGAAATATCGAGGCCCTCTTCGTGCTCGGCGTCGAGGATAATGAGAAGTGAGCCTTCAGTGCGGAACAGTTTTATGTTCGCGCTGACGAGAGTGAGAATCGTACATGCTGCAGCAAGGCGCTGGCCCGGAGCCACGACGAATTCTGGTCTTGGACGACGAGCTCTCAGAGAAGGAGAGCGTCGCAGCACAGCTCGCGCACATCTTTCCTGAATCGGAAATTCGAGGGACGCGCTCGCTAGAGGGATACTTGGAAGCATTGGATCAGGGAGAGTTCGACATAGTCGTACTCGATTACGACCTGCCAGATGCTAGAAACTCAGAGTTACTGGCGCAACTCAAGCTTCGAGATCACGAGCCAGACGTTCTCATTGTTTCAAAATGTGATGAGCCTGAGACTATTAGACGCATCGCAGAGGCGCGCACACGTTACGTGGTAAAAGACGAGGGGTTGGCGGACTCGTTGGTGGTTGCCGTTCGTGACATGCTACGCATCCGTAGACTAGAGCGCGAGGTCTCGCTAGTTCAGGAGCGCTTGACAGTGGCTAACGCCAAGCTCGAAGATAAAAATCGGAGGCTCGACGATTTCTGCGCCACCATTGCACATGACATCCGAGGTCCGCTGGCGGGGTTGATTTTGAAGACCGAGTACATAGTCGACACGTACGGGGAATCGCTCGACGATCGGTGCGTCACTCTTCTCAAACGCTCTGCGGAATCAGCGCATCGGCTTGTCGGGGTCGTTCAGGGCATGTACGAGTTTGCCAAGGTCGGAGCAGGGGTTGTGCGGTTCGATACCGTGGATCTACGAAATTTGGTTTCAGAGGTGTTGGGAGACCTGAACGTAGATGAGTCCTTGGAGATTAAGGTAGGCATCGGAGACCTGCCTCAAGTGTGGGGAAATGCGGCGCTTCTTCGTCGTATATTTGTCAATCTCATTTCGAATTCGGTCAAATACAGCGACAAAGACGAGCTTCGCATCAACGTTGGATACGCGGGTGAGGTGCTTGTGAACGGCGATAGGTTCGCGCAGCTGTACGTCGAAGACAATGGCCCGGGTATCGCGCGCGAAGATATTGCTACGATTTTTGAAATGTTCCGGCGAGGTAGATCGCACCAGCACGATACCGAAGGGATGGGAATTGGTCTGGCGGTGGTGCAGCGTATCGTTGAACTACACCACGGAGAGATAGCACTTACCTCCGAGGTAGGGCAGGGATGTCGCTTTACTTTCCTACTCCCAGTCGAACCACTTCAAGCAATCGTTCAGACGCCAGCTTTCGATGCCGGGTTCACAAAGCTTGCTGAGGTTGAGGACAAGACTGGGCCGATTCGCTTCTGCAAGGAACGTGTGTGAGCCTGAGTGCGGCAGTCTCTGGGGCGGCTTCAGTATCCAGTATCGGGCATCTTGCGGGAGTTAATGAGCTCTGATCCTCTCATTCATCCGCGGACTTACTTAAGGAATACGTCCACGACTCTCGCTGGCGAATAGGACCAACGCGATGAGGACCACCCACGTCATCGCTACGGCCAGAAACAAGGCGCCCTGCACCATCGGCAATTGCCCGAGAACGATCGCTCGCAGTGTGACTAAAAAGTCCACTAAATTTGCGACCATCAAGGTCACAATCAATCCGGTCTGCTTGTGCGGATTGATGGCTGCCACGATGCCGGCCACTCCGAGGGAGAGCATGAACGTTCCCGCAAGCGAGAAGACCAGGCTGAGTTCGTTCGTCATGACGGTCGGTAGTCCCGCGATTACCAGCCACGATATCGGATAGAAAATAGCAGATAATCCACAAACCCAAAAATAGATCGTAACAGACCACAGGATCGTAGAGATCCAGCGCCGGTTGATGGTGGCAGTAATGATCATAGTCTTTGCTCTCTGAATATAGGGTATCCTTTCCCCCCAGCAGTCTACGAGGTATGCTCGTTGGAACGAAAGACCCGCAGAGCGAGGAGGGTGAGGATGAAAAGGTTTCAATTCGAAAAGAGGTGTGTGTGGCTGACCGGTGCAAGTAGCGGCATAGGGGAGTCGCTCGCCCTGGAGTTAGCTCGCAGAGGTGCTCGGCTAGCCCTGACAGCACGGAGGGTAGAGGTTTTGGAGGTCTTGGCATCTCGAATACGGGAAAGTGGTGGTATCGCCGAGAGTTTCCCGGGAGACGTCACCAATCTCGAGGAGATGAAGGGGGTTGTGCGTCGGATCGAGTCGACGCTTGGACCAGTAGACCTGGCTATTCCAAATGCTGGTACGCATGTATTTACGAAGCCAGAGGAATTCAACAGTCAGGAATATATTGACTTGATGAATATCAACTACGGTGGGATGTTGCGGTGCATCGAAGCTGTGCTGCCCGGAATGTTAGAGCGACGGCAGGGGTATCTCGCTCCTGTGGCTAGTCTGGCTGGTACGCGGGGACTTCCGCGCGCCGCGGCATACGGTGCGAGTAAGGCAGCGATGAACCATTTTCTCGAGAGTATCCGCTTTCACCTGCGGAGACACGCACTAGTCGTAACCGTCATAAATCCAGGCTTCGTCAAAACTCCGCTGACTGACAAGAACGATTTTAAGATGCCTTTTCTGGTTACTCCCGAGGACTCCGCGCGCATCATTTGCGACGGGCTCGAATGGTGCAAGCGCGAAATTGCCTATCCGTGGCAGATGAACTTACTCGTAAAGTTCGGACGACTCTTGCCTGCTCCGATTTACGAGCGCATAGTCGACCGATTGTGGTGACACATCCTTTGAATATCTTGGTTGTTGGCGGCGGAGTGGCTGGTATAACAGCAGCGTATGTGCTTTCCAAACAGCATAACGTCACGCTCCTGGAAAAGAACGACTATGTCGGTGGGCACACCAACACGAGGACAGTCAACGATCCGCTTAATCCGGAGCTGCAGGTAGATACGGGCTTCATCGTCTGCAATCCGAGGAACTATACCAATTTTTACAGGTTCCTTGACCAGCTCGGCGTGAGGTTACAGCACTCGGACATGTCGTTTGGCTTCTCGTGTGAGAAGAGCGGGCTGCAGTACATGGGACCCTCGGTTAAAGAGTTCTTGATGGCTCCGGGGAATCTATTGAACCCGCAGTTCCTGGCCATGGTGGTCGAGCAGTTTCGGTTTAACAAGCGAGCGCTTCAGGATCTCAGGCGCGGGAATCTGGGGGAAAAGCCGCTCGGGGATTATCTTCGAGAGCTCGGGACGAGTACGTTCTTCTTCGAACACTACCTCGCTCCCTTGATAGGCTCTATCTGGTCGGCTCCCGACAGTAACGCACTCGAATTTCCCGCATCGACCTTCCTTACATTCTTCGAAAATCACGGAATGCTTGAGATGAGCAAGCGCCCGCAGTGGCAGACGGTGGTCGGAGGAAGTCAGGCCTATGTGAGAGCGTTTCGCAAAGCGTTCCCAGGCACTATCCGTATCGGATCGCCGGCGCGAGCGATACGACGGGACGATGAAGGGGTTACCGTAGCGCTGGATGGGTCGACGCACGAGCGGTATGACAAGGTCGTGATTGCTACGCATGCTGACGAGGCTTTGAAACTCCTGGAGGATCCCTCTGCGGAGGAAACTGCAGCTCTTGCGGCGTGGACCTACAGCAAGAATCGCACAGTCCTCCATACCGATGCCTCGGTACTCGGACCGAGACGTCGCTTGTGGGCAGCGTGGAATTACAAGAAGCGCAAGGATGCGCGCCCCAATTCTCCCGTAGCGATTACGTATTACATGAATCGGCTGCAGAATCTGAAAGCGCAGAACGATTACTTCGTGACCCTCAACTGCAACGACCAGATAGACCCCGCCACGATACTCTACGATGTCGAGTACACTCACCCAGTGTATACGCCAAGCTCTCCTCAGAGTCAGAGGAATCTTCGAGCGTTAAACGGCACCCGGCATACCTACTTTTGCGGAGCCTACATGCGCTACGGGTTTCACGAGGATGCTGTCATATCCGCGCTCCAGGTTGCAGAGTTGTTTGGGCTCCACCTATGAGGTCTGCCTTGTACTGGGGGGAGGTCGGCCATTGGAGGTCGGGCCCGAAAGAGCACTCATTTAGCTATCCGATCTTCACGTTCTCGTTAGAGCTGAGCGACCTCGATGCTCTTTCGATTGCCCCTCGATTGTTTGCCTACGAGCGGAGCGCTGTATTTTCGGTTCGAAAGAGAGATTATCTGCATGGAGAAGGAACGCTTCGAGAGCGTGTTGAGGCAGTGTTGCGTCGGGAAGGAGTATCCGAAATGCCGGGGCGCATTACCTTACTGACCATGCCACGCTACTTCGGGTACGTGTTCAATCCTGTGAGCTTCTTTGTATGCCGCAACGATCGAGACGAAGTGACGGCTTTGGTGACGCAGGTCAACAACACCTTCGGCGAAACTCATCTCTACCCGCTCATATGCCAGCCGTGTGCAGGCTCGCACACATGGCGCTTTCCCAAAGAATTCTTCGTGTCGCCTTTCTTCGCTCGGGAGGGGGAGTATTCCTTGACCTTTGAGGAAGCCGGAGAGCGTTTGGGGATCCGGGTAGATCTCGAGAAGGACGGAGCGGTTGTTTTTTCTGGGCGCCTAGGTGGTATCGTGAGACCACTGACGCGAGGCAACGTCATGAAGACACTTGCTCGCTATCCGATCACCTCGTTGCTAACTATGCCGAGGATACACAGTCAGGCGATGAAGTTGTACGGTCGAGTAGGGGCAACTATCTACGACAAACCCGAGCCCCTCAATTCCTATACTATTCGATCCCACCAGAGATGGATTCATCGCGTGCGGCTCGCTTTGTTGGGTTTGCTGAAGCAACGACGTTCGTGACAGTTCGAACGATCTCGAACTCTCTACGGATGCTCCCGTCGGAGAGGACTTTGAATCGTCCACTGAGGCCCTCGATCTCTCTTCCTGATGTAAGAGATTTACGTACACAGAGTGTGTCTTTAGCTCCCTGGCACTCGACTATAGCCGCCTTCAGTTGCTCGAGCATGTCGGCCACGAAGAGTCCATTGACTCGTGGTCGCTCGTTGAATTCCTGAGTGAAGGCACGTTCGAAGCTCTCGGCACGGGTAGATAGTTTAGGAAATGAGTACGAAACCGAGAAGGCGAAATTACGGAGGAAGGAGGTTCGCTCTATCATATCTCTAAAACCGTAAGAGCTAATGAGTGGAATTGAGAGTCGATGCTCGTTGAGTGCGCGTAATAGCTGGTACATGTTTTGTGGAGAGGTATTTACGAAGAGCCCGTCTATTGAGTGACCCTTGAGTGCCGCTATGATCGAGCGCGGCTCGAAACCTGAAGAGTCAAGGACGATGTCTAAGCTTAGTTTCGTTGCTCCGCTGAGGGCAAAGTTCTCGCGCATACCCTCAACAAATGAGTCTGTGCCAGGGTCGCGAAGCGCGGCAAGTTTTCGTATTCCTAATTGGCGCGCCTCCAGGGCGAGTAGCGCTGCTTCGTCATTCATCTGCAAGGCATAATTGATGACTGGGCCGCCTCTTTCGAGTGCTTCATTACCCTGAAATCCGGCAGAAAGAAGAAGCGCGTCCTCACTTTGAGCGATCGACTTAATCGCTCGTGTTCCGTTCATGCACACAATTACGAAGAGCTTTGAACCGAATCGTGTGCGAAGAGATTTGTAGGAGGTTACTGCTTTTCTAGCGTCGCATTCCCCCTCGTCCTCATAGTGGAACGAGAACTGCTCTGTCATTCCGAGATGCCTGGTCGCGAAGTCAATGCTCTTGCGCAGGGATACGCCCCAGTCGCTCCATCCTCCAGTAAGGGGTAGGATAACGCCTATCTCGATCTTCGGCTCCTCGGCCGAGGCTCGCTGAACGTGGCTGCCAGCCAGTAGCGGAGCGGAGATCGTAGTTATCAGTAGGAGAGTAGGGACGCTTACTCGTAGAATCAGACAGCGAATTCGTATGCTCATTTTCATATGCCACCTTTCTGCAAGGGAAAGTGTAACTCGTGAAGCGGAAGAATGTCCGGAGGTTCTCTATACAGGGCCTCTTACGGGCTAGTAACTATCTGTATCTACACACGTTAATTGCCGTTATAAATACGGCAATATAGGTGTATAGTTATGGGGTTAATGATGAGGACATGACGTGAGCATTCAACGATCGCTAGAAGATCTAGGACTGTCTGCTTTTGAATCAAAGGTCTACCTCGACCTTATTCATGTGGGCTTAGGGTCAGCGCAGGAGCTTTCGCGGCGACTCTCGGCACCACGTAGCTCGGTCTACACGGCGCTTGAGGCGCTCATAAGACGAAAGCTGGTCACGACTAACTCAACTCGTAGAGCCTTGCGATACAGAGCTGAGAGTCCAACTGCTCTTTCTGCCGCTGTGGAGGAACAGCGTGAGCTACTTGATCAGAAGGAGAAAGTAATCGCCAAGATCACCCGCGAGCTTCACCCGTTACTCGCGGAACGCGTGCATTCCGAAAGTCGAATGGAGTTTGTTGAGGGCCGTCTCAAGGTTGAGCGCTTCCTCTTCGATAATCTCGAGCGTTGGCGGGATAGTATCCTTCGCTTGGATCGTTCAACCTGGGGCTTTCAGGATCACTCCTTCGTGGAGGAATACTCGAAGTGGATCAGAGCAGCTTGGAAGATTCTGCACGTTGAGGCCCACATCGCCGGTCGTGTACTCTCTAACTCCTCAAGTACAGAACGCAAGCTCAAGGGAAGAATTCCAGGCAGAGAGGTGCGGGTTCTTCCAGGACACTATCAGTTCAACAGTACCACATGGGTGATGGGTGATTACGTCGTCGTGATCATGACGCGCACCGAGCCGTTCTACGCTCTGCAAATACGGGAGCCCGTTCTCGCCATGAATCTGCGAACGGTCTTCAAGATTTTGTATGACACGAGTTCTGATGGAGTATAACGGTTGGTAGGTAGTGCTCAAACGCAGCGCACGATGCTATCGGCGCGTCGTCTAGGGGAGGCGTATACGGGCAGGCCGGCTAACTTCAGTCCAGTCGAAAGAACTTTCTCGCGGGGATGTCTGCCCTATCAACGAATCCTTTCATTCCTGGCAGAGGCGTAAAGCCAAGGTCTCCGTTTGGTGAAGCGAACACAAACGCATCAGAGAGAAACACCCCCTCGAGATCCGATGGAAGTTGTGCAGGTCGGAGTGATCCTTCGATAAAATTGTAGAATCTAGCCGTAAGCTGCCCGTGCTCATCCAGGGGACACAGGAGCAGTCTGTACTTATCAAGCCGGGTTGCTAACGCGTCCGGTGGAGCTTGAACTGACTTTAATGCAGCTGCGAGCACTGGGTCGCTGAGTGGCCCGTCTTCAGCGTGAATGAGCGATAGAAATTCACGATTAAGCAGATCGAAGGTCAAATTCACTCCGATAATAATCTGACCGGAGTTGGTGTGCATGTGAAATTGAAAGCCTGCACCTGGAAAGGTCACTCCATCAATCTCTACCGTAGGGGGTGTGAAGACGTTGTGAATATAGTTGGGTAACTGTCCTGTTTGAAGCCGCCACCACATCGATGGGTTGTAGTCGAGAACCTCATGGGCATCGGTCAAAATCAGAGATTGCTCGGGGGCCGTTGATGAGTGCACCTGACCGCCGATTCCCACTTTGAGTTCGTCAGCTACCGCACGGATCATCTCGCCTCTGACCTCAGTCTTTGAGAACCACCCCGGAAGTCTTACGAAATTAATCTCCTCATGTGCCTCTGATGCTGTATTTGCAATAACACTCGTGGCGGCAGAAAAAGGCACTGCATTATCCTCTGATAGATGCGAAAACTTAGCCGCGTCGACGTATCCGGAAACCAGCATGATTCTGTTTGCGCCGTTTGGGAGTCGACGCCGAGCGAGAACGGCATAACTCTGCCCGTCGATAACTGTTGTTGGAGCTAGAGAAATTCCAACGTTAGATAGCTCAAGACCGTTACCAAGTAATGCACTACTTGCGTCTCCTCCAGGCAGCCAGAGCTTGCGGTGACTTTCAGTATCGCCTCGGCGTTTGCTCATCGCCATGAAATCCGTCATCTCAGGCCGTGATTGCAGGATGACGCCTCTTGTAGGGTTGAGAGTAGCTGTAAGGATCTCGATTTCGAAAGTGGCGGCCGAGTTTGATATCGAGCAGCTGGCCATCTCCCAGAGCAGCGTTCATGCTTGACGGTTTGGGGAGCGTTACGGCATCAAAGTCATGCTTTGTAGGGGTCAATTGTACAGCTGTCATACATCACTCTGTGCTCTGTTTCAGTAACCCGGTAGAGGATGTCCGGCTCTCGGCAGGTACTCAACAGGAGGTGGTGGAGTAAACAGATTGATTCACTAATGATCCGGTGCTTCTAGTGCAACATTTCTTCATAGTGCCACGTGCTTCTCAAGGCAGGCGATCGAGAGGTGTGTCGGAGGTGTGTAGTAGGTGTGGTGCCTGTTATGATCCAAATGGTTCGTTTTGGAAGAGCTTGGTATCAAAATCCAGGGGTATCAACGATTTTCATAGAGTGACAAGCGCGCTTAATTGCAGAGCTCCTCACGGTCAAATTTTCGCTGTTATACCGGGGCTACCTTCGAGGAGGGCAAGAGAACTGACGAAAGACCCGGCTAGAAATCACTACTGCAACAATCGTGAATTCATAGCGTGGGCGGCCTAATCCTGCTCTCAAGACTCGTGCAAGAAAAGCTACCGTCCGAGAGCGTTGGCGGGCATCGGCATAAATGACTGATACAAGCCCAGTGGATACGGAACAGTAATATCCCCAAGCCTCTTAATTCGTAGGCTCCTCGAGATGCACTGGCTCCTGAGCTATCGACAGATTGCCACCGCTGGAGAATCAGGGCTTTCCGAGTTGACGATCTATATTACTCTGACTCATCGCGTTTTAGAGTGGGTGATAGCGAGCTTGGAGACAGCGTAAGCCCTTGTTTGACCTATAAATCGCGCCTTTCCACGTGCACGAGCACGCTCACGTCGGGATAATACCGAGTCCTACCCACTCGATTCCGCGATGACCCATTACTCTAAAACTGGAGAGTGCGCGGGTAGCGGTAGGGACGCCTGTCGCGCTCGGGGTTCACACGTCGTGTGGTTGGTGCTAGCGTTAGCGGCAGTAGAACTGAGTGAAAAGCGTTATGAGTAGTTCGACACCTCAAACTATATCGGTCGGTGAAGATGTTCAGGCTCAATCGTCTCGACCTGAAGTTCAAGAGCTCATTCAGCTCCGATGGTTGAGAAGGATACGCTGGGCGGCCCTCGTGTCGTTGGCAGTGATCTTTTTCGGGGCCAGCTATTTTCTCGAGTTGAAGCTCCCGAAGATAGCCATAGTCGGTATCCTTTTGTCAGGGGCCCTTTCTAACTTTGCTCTGGGACTTCTGAAGAGTCCCTCCCATACAGCATACAAGCTCGCGTCAGGGGGGGCGATCATCGTTGATGTGCTTCTCCTCTCGGGATTGTTGTTTCTCTGCGGGGGCTACACAAACCCCTTCAGTATGATGTTTCTCGCGTATGTGACCCTGGCCGCAGTGGTTCTCGACTCGCGCTGGACCTGGATCGTGTTCTCGGTATCGTTGGCGTGCTTCTTTGGGTTGTTTTTCTTTCACATTCCCCTGCCACAGTTGGGGATGCATCATCACCACACAGGGCACGAAGGGTTTTCTCTTCATCTGCACGGCATGCTGGTTGCTTTTGTGTTGATCGGTGGAATAGTCGCAGCGTTTGTGACGCGTATGAATCGTGAGATGCGGGAGAAGGCCCAGCAGATAGCCGAGCTACAGCGAGCGGAAGAGGATCAAAGACGTCTCATGTCACTCGCGACGCTTACTGCCGGTGCTGCGCACGAGTTGGCGACACCGATAGCGACACTGCTCCTTATCAGTGAGGACTTTTCGAGCGCTTTGAGTGGTGACTCTCGTTGGGCTGAAGATGTGCAAACGATGCAGCGCGAGCTCAATCGATGCTCCGAGATACTGCAACGTATGCGCAGCGGTGGAGCGGAGCTCGACGGAGAGGCCCCTAGGCATTTTGCCTTGGCGGAAGTAGCCCAGGAGCTGCGAGGAGCATTCAGCAAGGGCGACTCGTCGCGTGTGGTCTTTAGTGGCTGCATCAACGAAGAGCTGACGGTATGGTCGCTCAAAGGCGCGCTGATCGGCTCGCTGAAGGCTCTAATCAAGAACGGCTTACAGGCTTCTCCCCCCGAGAGTGAGGTGGTGTGCCATGCGTCTCTCTCTCAAGACGAGATCGTCTTTACCGTCAGAGACTCGGGAACAGGAATGAGTGACGCGGTGAAGGCCCGCGCAGGAGAGCCGTTTTTTACCTGCAAGGAGCTAGGGCAGGGGATGGGACTCGGATTGTATCTGACCAAACTTTTTGCCTTGCAGGTTGGAGGGCGTGTCGACATCTCCTCTAACCTAGGGGCCGGTACGGAAGTTCTGCTGCGTATACCGAAGTTGATGAGGGTGTGAAGTATGCAGGTCGAAATGCAGCGCATACTTGTGTGTGATGATGACGATGCGTTCAGAAGACGCTTGGCGCGTTCTCTACGAGACAAGGGTTTCGGTGTATACGAGGCGGCTAACGTCAAGGAAGCTCTCGAAGCATTTGTCGAGTACCAACCCAAGCAGGTCATCGTGGATCTCAGGATGCCCGAAGAGAGTGGATTAACCTTGGTTTCCGAGATAGCCAAGCGCGACCAGAGCTGCAAGGTGGTTGTGTTGACTGGCTTTGGGAGTATCTCGACAGCTTTAGAAGCTGTGCGACGAGGGGCGGTCAATTATCTGACTAAGCCCGCTACGGTCGCGCAGATTCTCGCGTCGTTTGCGCCAGATCGCCACGAAGCTCCGATACAGGAGATGCCATCGCTGGCTGAGGTCGAGGCGGAGTACGTTCAACGGGTGCTCGATCAGTGTGGAGGTAATGTTTCTCAGAGTGCGAAGATCCTTGGTGTGCATCGCAGGAGCTTGCAGAGAAAGCTGAAGCAGAGCTCGCTCGATTAACTCGAGGACGCTTCAAAAGCTGACAGTGACGGCAAACCGGGACCGGGTCTCCGGTTTCACTACTGCTCCGCCCACATCGATCGCTATAGGCAGATCGACACCGAACAGGACAGAGATGCGATTCGTGAGGGAATAAAAGAGCTCCGGGCCGAGATACAGGTTGTTGACCGCCGTTTTGGAGAGGAATTCGCCGTCCAAGTGGTCGCCCCCTTTGTTCTCCCCCGAGAGAACTGTCGAAAAAGAGAGGCTTTCCTCCTCTCCCACAAGGAAGAGCCATCCCGGAGATACTGACCAGGAAAGATCATTCGCAAAGCGGTAGTCCGCGGCTCCCTCGGTTCTAATAGTATATTGGGCGCTAGCGAAGATCTGCAGCCGATTGCTTCTACCGTAGGCCACGAGACCAAGGGGAACATCGACTGAGCCGGTCCCGAGCGTTAGCCCACGTCCTTGAATGGTGCTGCCTGATGTCGGAGTCCCATCCTGTGCCGCAACTCTGGTCAATGAGCCAGTGTCGCCCGTCGGAGCTTTGAGGCCACCAAAGCCTGCTATGAAGAAGCGATTCTCGATGTCGTTATAGGAATATGGAGAGACTGTTCCCAAGATACTCATGTCACCGAGCCCTGCCTCTGTGTCACTGACCCTGGCAAAGCGCTCGAAGCGATAGTAGTTCCGCACAACAAAAGGCGCGTTTAGCTGTACTGCAAAGTTCGTCGTGACATTGTACGCGGCCGTCAACTGCGTAATCGATAGATTTCGAATCAGCTCGGTGTCGCTGTTGGTCGTGCGTAGGTCATTGTCTCCTCTGACGCGAAATGTACTGAACTGTTCGCTTACGCCCAAAGTCCAGGCTCCAGGCTCCAGGCCCACGGACCGCATTGAGTTCATGACT
>JBIIOE010000089.1:0-15580 GCA_044337105.1 Bdellovibrionota bacterium
ACGTAAACGTACCCGAAACAAAAACCTCAAGTTTTTCGGGTACGTTCACGTTTACGAGCACGAGCACGTTCACGTGGTTATTTCAAAAGTGAGACTATGGGGTAGGTTTTGCCTCGCTTCCCTAGGGAAGCGAGGCGAAACCTCTAACGTCATAAGACGCATGTGCACCGGAATGACACGTCAACTACCATCGCCGGTTTGCGCACTCCGCATCACGCGCGCCTGTGCATTCGTTGACCGGCATGTGTCGGCTAGCGACTGGCATAGTCGTGTGCCAGATAGCGAAGCACTAGACTCTCGCCGCTTGGGAGGAAGGCAGTGGTTATTTATTGCTCTTATGCTGCTCGCGATCGGCTGCGACTCGAAATCCTTCGACACCCCACCTCGGCAACCCACCCCTCGAATATCCGTCACCCCCGACGCGCTCTTGACAGCTCGATCGAAACCGATGACAACAGAGGCTGTCGTCACCGATCTATCGTTGCGTGTGAGCCTCAGTGAATACCCCCTTTCCGTCATCGGCTATTCTGGACGAAGTGATCGCTTCTTTGGAGACCCTCCCCAATTCTACCGATCTACCGAGCCTAGTGCTTACGCTCCGCAAGCGGTTCCCTGAAGTCGATCCGAAAACACTAAACATGGCCGCCGAGATCTTCGTGGCGCGCCGTTCTGCGCCGCACAAGCTCGGCGAATGGTCGCGCCAAGGATACTTTTCCCTCGCGGTCCTGCAACAGGCGAGTCGCTCCGCGATAGCCGAGCATCGCGCTCAAGCGTTTCGGGGATTATCGCACGTATTGGAGATAGGCACCGGCTCTGGATCCGACACAGCGGCCCTTGCCGCCGTTTGCGAAAAAGTCACAACGCTCGAAGCCGATGCAGCGACATCTGAGCTTGCTCGACGGAACCTGGAGCTACGGGGCTATTCCAACGTTACCTTCCTGGTTGGCTCGGCGGAAGAGATCCTTCCTCAGCTGACGGACACCTTCGATGGACTCTTTGCAGATCCCGCCCGCCGCTCTCGTGAAGGTGATCGGATCAAAGAAGCTTCGGACTATTCCCCCCCGCTCGATTTCGTCATGCAGCTCCCATTCGGTCACAGGAGAGCTATAAAGATAAGCCCAGGACTTTTCATCGATGCGCCGGCGCTCGGGTGGAGTCGCGAATTCGTAGGATATGGCTCGGAGTGTCTCGAGCAGACGCTCTGGTACGGAACCGAGAGGGTCGATTCTTCGGTGTTCGTGGCGGATATCGGGACCGGCTGGTCTCCATCGCAAGCCGTCATGCCCCTGCCTCACGCCGAATCTCTGCAAGGATTCATCGTCGAGGCTCATGCGGTCGTCAACCGCTCTCAAGAGGTAGGTAGATTCTTTGCAGAGAGAGGCATACAGCAGATAGCGCCAGACGTCGCGTACGGCACCTGCTCTGAAGCACCGCCCTTCGACCCGCTGCTGAGCTCCTTTCGAATTCTTGACGCCTTCCCCCACCACCTCAAAAAGCTTAAAGAGGCCGTCAGAAATCTCGGTTGGAGTCGGCGAACAGAGCTCAAAAAACGAACTTGCCCGCTCGATCTGGACGAAGTGCGAGCAGCTCTGTCTTTGGGAGAGCATTCTCACGAAGCGCCATTCGGGGTGCTTTTCTTCTTCCGCTGGCGAAGTGTAACATGGGTGGTTTTAGCGGAGAGGATTCGTGAGCAGTGAGCAAGAGATATTCAAACGAGGGATCACCGAACTCGGCGTGTCAGCATCCGATACGTGCGTAGCTTCATTGTTCCAGTACCTCGACATACTCGAAGAAACGAATCGAACGTTCAACCTCACACGCATTCCGCGCTCGGAATACGTCACTTTACACCTGTTGGATTCCCTCACCTGCATTCTGGAGATCGAGTCGCGCGCCGGGTTACGTATTCTCGACGTGGGAACAGGCGCAGGCTTTCCCGGTGTCCCGCTTGCAGCCCTGCGGCCCGAAGCATCGGTCACTCTTTTGGACTCCACCTCCAAGAAGATACGTTTCGTCACAGAGACGGCGAATACGTGTGGAATAACCAACATCATCGGTATTCATGGGCGCGCCGAGCTGATTGCGAAGACTCCGGAACATCGCAACGCATACGACATGGTCGTCTCGCGCGCTGTCGCGGCGTACCCGAAGTTGATGGAATGGCTGCTACCCCTTACGAAGCGTGGCGGGCGCGTACTTGCGATGAAAGGCAGTGGCTACCAAGACGAGATGAAGGGCACTGAAAAGCTTCTCGAACGCCTGGGTGGGACGGTCGAAAAGATCCGCACCGTCATGCTCCCAGGCACCGATATCGAGCGTTCTATCATAGTGGTCAAAAAGATCTGAGCTGGCCCGCAGCCTAGGCTGCCTTTGCTGCAAGCACTCGCTCACAGCGCGACACCTTGGAACGAGGGCGACGACGGTGAATCGGACGTCGGTCCACCAAACGGAGCTCAACCTCTTCCTCCTCTTCCTCGAAGTTCGGCATTTGGCCCAAATCTTCACTGTTCATCGAGCCACGAAGCTCACCGTGAAGGGTCTCGAGAGCCTTTTTCTTGACACGCGAGATATGGCATCGGCTGTATCCGAGCGAAGATGCAATATCCATGATCTGTTGCTCTTGGATGAAAATACGCTTGATAATCTCCCTTTCGAGGGCATCGAGCTTCTCACACGCTGCCGCACTTTTGTCGTGCAGCTCCTTACGCCACAGAGCCTCATCCGGCATCGGAGCGTCCTGACTTGTCAACGCTTCAGCAACTTCCGACGAGCTCAATCCGCGAAGCTGGTGGCCAACGAAGTGCTCTCGCTCACCGCGCTCTACTTCCCACTGCTCAACCTGGTACACAGGAATAGAGTGCGAAGCCGCCGCAGTCGAAACAGCGCGAATCAAGTTACCCTTGAGGTGGTAATACAGAAAGGTCATGAAACTTGCTCCCTTGTAGGGATTGAAGCGCTTTACTGCTTCGCACAGGGACAGGTCAACGATGCTATCGACCTCCTCGAGGTCCAAGCGAGCATGCCATCCGCGCAAAATGCTGCGTCCGAGCTTTCGAGCCTTGAGCCGATACTTCACAATCAGAGCCTCCTGCTGCGCCGGCGTCGTAGCGCCCTTCTTCTCTTGAGCTACAGCAGCTAGGTCAACGACCTTGTCAGACTTATCCTTTGCAAGCTTCGAAGCACGCGCTGCAACCGCGGCGTTTATCTTTCTCCCCTTGCTCTCGATCGCATTTGAAGCAGTCATCGTCTGTAGCTCCCTGAGGTAAACTGATCGTTTTAGACATCCGCTGCAAAACACGTCAGCGAACATCTGCCCCCTTATCTGCGGCGTCGGAAACTTTGCTTCACAAAAAAGATAAGCTATTGGAACCAGTGAACTTTGCGGGTATCCTCGACCCGTTGCAGGTCCATGGCGAAGCTAGCTACATGGGCCAAAGGAAAGGGTTTTTAGCCCTCTCTTTAGGTTGTGAAGCTAGGTTGCCGATAGGGCATAGAGGCGGATTCAAGCCCCCGGGGAGAGGATACCTGTAGTGACGGAACGACAAAGGCTTTCGGAAGACGAGGCAAACAACCTGGTTTTGGAGCATCACGGGTGGGCAGAGAGCATAGCTCGAGCAGTGGCGCGAGCTTGGAACCTCGATTGGCGACTGGACGGCCTCGATGGCTCCGCCATGGAAGCCCTGATCTTCTGCTCTCGTCGATTCGATCCATCACGCGGCATCCCGTTCAGAGGATATGCGCGCAAACGCATCCACGAGGCTTCCACCGATGCAGCACGGAAATCAAAGGGCTGGTCACGCGGCTCCGCCAACGCTTCTGCCACCGAAGCGAAAGCACGCGAACTCTCAGCAGAGTTGTATGGAGTCTTCCCCGAACTGCGTGAAGGACGGCTCCCCGTCCAAGAGTCCTCGGGTAACGAGGAGCAGGATTTCAGATCTGCGGTACGCGAACTCCTCGTTGGGGCTAGCATAGTCGCCTCGCGCCAAGCGGTCGCATCCGATCCCCTGCCCGACGATCTCGTGGACTACAAACGCATGGTCAAGGTCATGGCGGTGCTCGATCCTATTCATCAATGGCTCCTGTATCGGGTATATTGGGACGGCCTATCTTTGCGCACAGTAGCGGCGGAGTGGGAAACTGACGGTCTCAACGTCATGCGGGAACACAAAGTACTGCTGGCGTACCTTCAGAAAAGTATCGCTGTGGGAAAGCCTGTGGCGACACCCAAGGTGAGGCCCGGGCTCAAGCAATTAGCTAGCAAACTAAACAAGGACGGGAGCAAAGGTCCGTTCACGAACGTACTTCAGCAATCAGGTTAAGAGCACGAGGCTTCCATGACAAACAAAGATGATGAAAAGAAGATCGGAGCGATAGGCTCATCAGACTCGACCAAGGGTGTCAAAGCTACCGAATCTCTGTCTGAGGTAGACAAAATCAAAGGCGCCGACGCTATCAAAAGCGTAAGCGGCGTATCTGGCATCGGGAAAATGGGTGCCGTTGGTGCCGTTAGCCTCGAACAGCGAGAGAAGCTCATGACGATCATTGCCGAAGAAGCCGAGAAGCTCACGGCTCAAGGCGTCATATCAAAGTCACAACGCGAGGTGGTCGAGCAAGCGGTGAAGATGGCGATCGATGCCTCGCTCATTGAGGGGAAAGAGAACAAGAAGCGCTGAAGAAGCAAAGGCCGTGGGCACTTTCAGTCGCTGCGGGCATGATCTATGCTCCGTGCATGATCAGCGCTCCCCCCGACTCCGCACACGACCCACGCCAGAAGGCTCTGCAAATTAACCTCGACTCCAAGCGCTACGGCACCTTCGCCGAGATCGGCGCGGGACAGGAGGTCGCGAGTTGGTTTTTTCACGTAGGAGCTTCCTCGGGTACGGTGGCTAAGTCGATGTCGGCGTACGACATGACGGTCAGCGATAGTATTTACGGAAAGACCGGCAGATACGTCTCGAAGGAACGCCTTGTTGCGATGCTCGATCACGAGTACTCGCTGCTAATCAATCGGCTCGCCTCTTCGCGGGGTGAAACCACAGGCTTCTTCGCGTTTGCCGACACCGTATCAGCTCGGAATTTTGCCGGAACCAACGAGTGTCATGGCTGGATGGGGATCCGATTTCAGGCAGAGCCAAAGAGCGAGCCGGTTCAAATTCTCCTGCACATCAACATGAACGACGCCGACAACGTTCGACAACAGGAAGCTCTCGGCATCCTTGGCGTCAACTTAGTGTACGGGGCGTTCTACCTAGTCGACAACCTCGACTCACTACTCGGAACACTACTGGACGGACTCTCTCCGGGCCGGATCGAAGTAGATCACATAGAGGTCACTGGTCCGGGGTTCGCCGAAACAGACCACCGCCTCTTGGCGATTGCACTGTTGCGGAAAGGCCTGACCAACTCGATCCTCTTCGACGCGACTCAAAAGCCCGTCCCGCCCACGGAGTTTCTACACAAACGACCAATTCTCCTCGAGCGAGGTTCGTTTCGTGCACTACACCACCTGTTCCCCAATCTCGTGCAATCGTGCGAAGCTCACTTGCGGGACCTAGCTGGGAAAAACGCTCGGGATGCCGTCTACGTTCTCGAGATTAGCCTCAACAACATCCTCAAGACCCAACAGTCGACGGATGACGAGATCCTGGACGTCGTCTCTCAACTCAGCAAAAAAAACAACAACATCCTGGTCAGCAACTACTCGGAGTTTTTTCACCTAACCCAATACCTCCGACGCTTCTCGACTGATCCGATCGGATTCATCGTCAGCGTAGCACTGCTCCCTCTCTTACTCGAAGACGAGCGTTACGCGCTGCTCAAAGGCGGAGTGCTCGAAGCATCATCTCGCCTGTTCCAGCAGCAAGTTCACCTCCTGGTATATCCAGTAGAGTCTCAACTCTTCACGTCGTATCTCGACCTGATAAAGTTCGACACGAACAAGCTTGAGTATCCCGACTCCGGTGTCGTCAAAGCAAAGAACCTCGCCCTGCGGAACGTGAATCAGCACCTGCACCGCTACCTCGTAGATGCTGGAATCGTCATAGATGTTGATGTGGGGTCTGCCTCGTAACTCTGGTAGCTCTCGCTGCGTTAGAAACCGTCCTTGTAAACACCCGTAGCTACCCGAATGGCGCAGCTATCTGCTACAGCTCTCGCTGTTCGACATCACGAACTGATTCCAAAACCGGGACGGATCGCCCAAGAATCTTGGCAAGGATCTTCTCGACGTGCACATGGCTCGTTTCAATGAACTCCTTGACCCCTCCGAGTTGAGAACCAGCAGAGCCGGTACCGGCCACGTAGATTCCGGGAACTGAGGTCTCCATGGTGTCTGAGTGGTAGTGCGGCTTGAGACCCGGCCCGGTTAGCTCGAGCCCTGCGTGCTGGTACAACGAAGGATCCTGTAGATATCCCACGAGAAGCAGCACAAAATCCGCCTCAATGCTGCACTCGCTCCCTCGCGCACGAACTAACACCTCACGCGGGGATATGGAGACTATCTCCGTAGAGGGATGAAATTCTATCTTGCCTTCACCTATCAAGCCGGCTAGCTCAGGATAGAGCCAGTATTTGATGCGATCGCGAGGTAGCTCGGAACCCCGATACGCCAGCGAGACACGGGCGCCGACCCGATACAGCCGCAGCGCTGCCTCGGCAGCAGAATTCCTACCTCCATAAATGACAACTCGTTTACCGAAATACGTATGCGGGTCTGCAAGATAGTGACTTACGTGCGGTAGGGTTTCCCCCGGAACTCCCAGTTCATTAGGTCGATGCATGTCCCCTATCGCCAGAACGACGTGGCGAGCTCTGACCTGCACGACATCCACTCCAGAGGCGCGACCTGCGCACTGAGGACCGCCTATGCCGTAAAAGCTCCGCTCGCTAGTCACTATGAACGAACCATCGGGCTGTCTATCAACTGAAGTTACCTTCCTGTAGCTTTCGATGCAGAGACCGAACTGCTGAACTACTCCGCGCAAGTAGTTCAGGTACTCTTCGCGTGTCGCCTTACGCTGGGCGATGACCTGGAGAGGAACACCGGCTATTGCGATCCGCTCAGGCGATGAAAAGAAGGTCGTGTCCGGAGCGAACCACCCTATCGTCCATCCGATAGAGCCTGCTTCGTAGTGCACATAAGGCACCCCATGGCCAGACAGCGCCACCGCCATCTCGATACCAATTGGTCCGGCACCAACGATTACAACCTCTATTTCTCGCACGATCGAAACTAACTACCCTTCAAATAGGAATCGAGCTCTCCTATCTTGAGCGCCTCGGCAAATTTTTTGAGGGCCGCTGCGTCGACTCCTTCGCTACCTGTTATCTGCAAGAGCGAACCACTCTCCAAGAATACGGTCAGCTCGGGAGAGTCTTCGGTCTTGAGTGTTGCAGTTCGACCATCGAGGCGGAATTGATCAACGCCAGGTTGGGCGCCTCCGAACATCATCCCCATCTTTGCCAGACCTGCCAAATTACCCATGCCACCCTCTCCACCGGAGCTTCCAGAGATAGACACTTTTATCTCCTTCTCGCCTTGCGAATACTGCCGCTCGATACTGGTGAACCCCATGGCAGATTGAATCTCAGGTTCTGCACCCTTGTAGCCATTCACATCAGCAGGAAGCAGCTCACCCAAGCGCGCCTGGTGGAGCTTGGTAAGCTCCTTGTGTGCCCACGACAACTCCTCGAGGGCCTTTGGATAATTCTTGGCCTGCGCATAGTCGTTTATCTTTTTGAATATCTCATTGATGTCTTCGGCTACGACTACCTGAGCACTACCCAGCAAGGAAGCTCCAATAAGGGTCAAGAATACCTTCTTCATATGCATCTCCAGCAAATAGTAACGCCTACTTTCAGCTCGACACAGGCAAGCGACAAGGCAAAGGCCTCTATGAACTAAGGACTTGTGACCGTGGTAGGTTAGTCCCGCCGACGAAGGAGCGCAATTACCCGTCTTTAGGGTCCACAGGAATCGTCCATGCGTCCAGCTCACCTCCAGCCGCATCACATCGTTGCATCACATCGTATGGTGCCGCAACAAAGCCCCCCCCTGCGGCACCTCATGTCTGAGCCCCTCTGCGCTTTCTACACTTTGACACGCTGCTGAAAAATCCGCCTCGAAGCTGGTGTGAGAGTATGCCTCATGACAACCAATGATCTCCCTCGAAAAATAGGCTCCGTGTTCATATCGCACCCCACGAAAGAGATATTCCCTGCGCAAGGGATTACCAAGTGGGAGATCGCCGAATACTACCATGCCGTCTACAAGGTGATATTTCCGTACCTCGAGGGGCGCCCCCTCTCCTTCATCCGCTGCCCCTCGGGCGTCGAAGAAAATTGCTTCGTACAGAAGCACCCCGGAGCCTGGCTCGCGAAAGAGGTTCCTCGGGTAACACTCCCCGAGGTAGAAGGCCAAGGGGAATACATATTTGTCGAAAACGAAGAGCATCTGCTGGCTCTCGTGCAGGCCAACATAGTAGAGATGCACGCCTGGACATCGCGCCTGCCAGATATCGATCACCCAGATCAGATGGTTTTCGACCTCGATCCCGACGAAACGGTCGGCTCACCCCAGGTGGTCAAGATGGCCCTGGCCCTTCGGGACCTGCTCCTCGAATTCGAACTAGAAAGCTTTCCGCGAGTGACCGGCGGAAAAGGTATGCACCTCGTCGTGCCGATAGCGCGAATCCATTCGTGGCAGGAGGTGAACACCTGCGCTTTCTCGCTCGCAAGTAGACTCGTTGATCTTTTCCCCGAAGACCTTACCGTAAACCCTCTCAAGCAGCAGAGGCGTGGGAAGATCTTCGTAGACTACCTGCGAAATTCGCGAGGGGCGACCTGCGTAGTCAACTACTCCCTACGGGTAAAACCGCACGCCACCGTCGCAATGCCTCTCTCCTGGAGCGAGGTCTCTCCCAGACTCCAAATGAACGGATTCTCCCTTGCATCAGCGAAACGTTGCATCGATGCGGGACTCACCGATCCCTGGGAGGGATTTAGGGAGCTACAGCAACGCCTACCAGCCCAAGAGATCCCACCTATTTTTGACACAGGCGTGCAGAGAAACTTGTAACGCCACAAAGGCAAGCATGACCGAGAAACCCCTTTCCGAAGACGAGAAGATCGACGAAGCTTCACGTGAGTCATTTCCTGCAAGCGATCCACCGGCCTATGTATTCGGCCACGATCGCCCTCTCGATGAAGGCGATCCTACAAAACTCGCTCACCTTACACACAAGAACCGAATGACTCGCGTACAGTCGATCGTCCGAGTTGTATTGGCGCGCCTTCGACTGATGCGAAGCATACGAAAGGACGACCCTCACCTCCCGCATTGAGAGATCGCGCAAACATTCAAGGAGGCCCGGAGAAAAAGATCGCTGGAGGATCGTAATAGGGTTACTGTCGTGCTCTTCCTCTATCGCGGGTTACGGCTCTTGGGTTGAAACCACAGAGTACTCAGAGGTACACAGAGGGGGAAGCCTGGCGGCTCAACTGGTCCATTGTTGCTCTACGTCGTAGTTCTCGTGCCGTCGGTGAATGGCTTTTCGAACCTCAACCTCTGTGCTCCTCTGAGTCCCCTGTGGTTCCAACCCGCCCCGTTTGAGTTGCCTAGATAGCGGCTCAGAGCGATTATTTGATGTAGAACAAGACAAGGCTGAGACCACCTTACGCTGGCGCTCCAGGTGTCCGCTGCTCGAGGCGTTCTCCTCGTTTTCCGCGCAGCCGGTCAAGAGACTCGATGCTTTACGACTTACGACACTTCATCGCTCTCCCCCTCGAGACTGATAGCGAGCAAGCTGCATCTTGAAAAATCGCGGTACGTGCGGACTCACGATCTTCCCCTGCTCGATCCGCTCACCAACCTCCCCCAGATAGGTTCCGGCCGTACTGTAATCCGCCACTGTTAACGATAAAGTCGCTATGTAAAGCATCGCCTCCACACTCTCCGGCTCGTTGCGCAGCGCATTCTTAGCAGCTTGCAACGCACCATCGTAGTCTCCAGCGACACTTCGCAGGAATGCGGTTCCGAGCCATGCGGGTGAAAAATCCGGAGCTACCTCGTTCAGTCCCGCCATGATCGCCTCGGCCCGGCGATGTTGCCCCGTCTCGAGCCACAACCTTCCAAGCTCGAAGATATCCACGATCTCCTCTCGCGAGTAGCTACGGCGGGGAACCTGCCCTCCTTGACGCACTGGCACCTCCATTTACTCGCCCCCCGTAGGCTTCACCGCCAACCAATCCAATATTTGTCGCAGCATCGCCGATTCCGCCGCATAGCGGCGCTCCATATCGGCTGCGGTTGCCTCAGCTCGCAACGCTTCGACCTTTTCGTATCGAGCAAAGAGCGACGACATCAACGACTCCAGACGCGAAAGCTTCCCCTTTTGAGGAATCAGCGCCAGCAGTGGAGAGAGGGAAAAGGGATCAGGGGGGCCGCCAATCGTTCCAGCCATACCAACGAACTCACTTCTGTAATTGTCCAATCATCTCTCGCTTGGTCATTCGGTGGCGCCACAAAAACGACAGGCGAGTAGCTACAAACGACAGTATAGCGAAAACGAGCGCTACAACAATGACAGTCTTTCCGAAGTCCGAAGCGACTCGCGCGACACTCGAGAACACCTGCTGTTGGGGTTGCCGCAACACTAGGAGCGTGTCACGAATATAACGAACAAAGAGCCCCCCACCGAGCGCTATCCCCAGGAGAGGGAGAAAAGCCGAAATCACCGTGGCGTGCGGGGCGCGCCAACGCCGAAACATAGGGCGTACTGCCTGTATCGACACGAACAGCCCCGTCTGTACGAGAGACACCAGGAGTCCCACGACAAGCGCAATCAGACTCGTTGCGACCACTATCTCCCCTACGCCCCGCATCAAAGCCCCGAGCGCGTCAGGCTCGACTCTCCGATCGCCTAAGATCGTCTGAAGCAGAGCCCATACCTCTTGGGCATAATGGGCACCGAAACTCATCAGATACGCCACGACGGCTAGCGTGATGCAAGCTCGAGTGGCATGGCGACTCCAGGAAACTTTTCCTTGGAGTCTCAAGACACGCAGAGTCTCTCGATTCGGTATGAGCTTGTCGTCCATCGAGACCTCTCAGGAAAACATCGATAGATATTCCGTGATCCTCTCTCGTGAGAATTCGTCGATAATACCCCAACCCGCCACGAGCACACCCACAGTCCCGATCAGCCGTAGGGTGCGAAGGATACCTTCCCACTCCGCGCCGTCATCCCGTGACACGAACCAACGCGCTGGCACCTCTAAGATCAGAACGGCGAGCATGACGACCGAAGCGCTCAAGATACCGGCGCCACTTGCGACCGACAATGCCCTCACAAGGAGTGTTAACGACGGAGCCGTACTGGACACCCGAACCAGCCCCGAAAGAGCTTCGCCATCGGAGAGGAGCGCAAGCACAGTCAACAAACCGGAGGCGCTCACAATCGAGCGCACACTCGCAGAGGGTAGGCACCATTTGCACAGCGTCGATACGGCGCAGCCCGCAACTAATGGAGCGCTAGCCACTACCACAACACACATACCGACGGACACCAGCGAGCTCCGCTCGCCGAAAAGCGCCAAAGCCACGACAAAAAAACCGCACACCAATGTAAGCGGCCCTACACAGGTGGATGCAAGTACCAGTGCTCCCACCCTCACCTCAACGCCAAACGCATCAACTCTACCAACGATGCAGAAACGCTAAATCCGAACACCGCGACGACACCTACCAAGGCTACGATACGCACAGCGTACTGCATCGATTCTTCACGCACCGCCATAATGCCCTGCAACAACGAGAAGACCATCGATGCCACGGGCACGAGAAGGGTCGGAACCATCGCAAGCAGGAGAGTTCGACCGAGCTGTTCAAGGACCTCACTACTAATGAGCGCCATACAGGATCCTCAGAAATCCAAAAGTTTCTTCGCCAGGAGCGTCCATCCGTCCACAGCCAAAAAAAGCAGCAACTTCAGCGGTAGCGAAACGACACTCGTTGCGAGATGACCAATACCTACCAGGGCCATCAGGTGCGCCACGATGAGATCGATGGCGATGAATGGGATGAGAATGAGGCATCCTATAGAGAGCGCCTGCTTGAGCTCAGAGAGGATGAAAGCCGGGGCTATCGCTCGCATGTCAGAGGACGGCTCCTGAGCTCCCGCTTCGACGTGCCGGGCACCGTTCAGAGCCTTGCCTATCGCCGGATCAACCCTCTGCGACATGAACGGCAGAAGCGCTTTGGTAACCTCGTCCGCCTTCGGCTTCGATTGCTCCGCAAAGAAAGCCTGCGGAAAACCCAGCTGCGCCAACTCGGGCGGCGCCGCTACTACCGCCAACCCGAATGCGGCGAGCAAGCACACCACGCCAAACTCGAACCCCGTCAACCCGACACCGTACCGAAACACCGTGAGCGCCGTGACGATCTTGATAAAAGAAGTAAAGAGCAGCAGCGTGGCGAGAAGGGTCAGTACTGAATCTGTGGAAACCATGGACGGAATGATACGGGGGGACACGTGGACCGGTCTAGCCTCAATTTTGCACCAAACGTAGCCCTGTCCTTCTACGAGGTCTCTTCGCCTCCTGCGTTGTTGAGTGAAAAGCCCAAATCGTCTGACTATCAGAGAGTCCGGGTATCATTGCACCTCGATTGCGAAGCGCCCCTCGTAGACACACAAACGAGCCTCTCCCACTTTGTCACCATTGATTACCAGATTGACCGTCTCTCCTATCGGCGTGTCGGTGACCAAGACAGCGCCAGGCTGAGACAGCTCCGCGACATGGGTACCATCGAGCTCGAGGTTGGCGAGCTCAACGGAGAGTCGAGTTGTCCCTTCGGGCACCGATGGCGCCGAAGGCGCACCCGAAACGATCTCGCACCCGAACTTACCATCCACTTCAACCATGCGCGCGGGCATCCAGGCTTTGGTATTGTACCGCACGACAATAGAATCAGAAGCTCGCACTTCAAGGTCGATCACGGTTCCTTTCGTGAGATACTCCGAGAGCATCTGCGGAGGAACACCCAATTGGGCGATCTCGAGCCGAATTGCTGCGGGACCCTGGGGAACCCGCGCAGAAGAGTGCACCTGCCGCCGCCACAAGCGGTCGAGCTGTTCGGCCATCCGCATGCCGAAGCCGATTCGAACCGTGCTCGAGACCGTGTTGATGACAAAGGAGATCTTCACCGATACGACAGCCTCTGCCACCGCCGGCTCTACAGCCCCCGCAAAGGTCACCTTGGAGGACTCCGGCCCACTCCACGAGAGGGCCAAGCTCGCCAACAAGCGTCGCATGAGGTATTCGAGAACCGCATCTGCTGCCTTGCCGCGCGCTCCGGGCACAACCTCCTCGGCAATAGAACGGGCAGACTCCGCATCTACACACAGAATGAGCGGCTCTCCATCGACACTGCCCATGAATACGTGCTCCCCTTCCACCATTCGATGCAGGGAGGGCTTTACCTCTGAAATTCGAGCTTCGCACCCCAAGGAATGCATGACAGGAAGCCAATGAGCAGCAAAGCCTGGAAACCACTTTTCGGGATGACAACGCAGGAACCCTCTCGAGAGCGCCGCCTCTGCAGGCTCAATCCGGCGTAAAGCGCGCCGTGGCTCCCACAGCTGCACATCAGCCCCAACGCCCTCGTCTTGATTGAGATTCCCCTCGCTCACTTAGTCTTCGTCTCCCACTCTTGCTCCGGCTCCCATGCGGGATACCGAGCATTCATTAATTCCCACGCTATTCGCCGCCATCGAGAGCCTCTACCTCCGCAACCTCCTCCAGCTTCGAGAGCTCGAGGTCGACATCCACCAAACGAGCCTCTGCTCGCCTCAGATCCTCGAGCGCCTCGCGTCGATCACGCTGCTGCGCCTCGAGTTGCTTTTTCAGCCGAGACCTATAGGAGACCTGGGCCAAAACGCGCACTGCCTCTCCCGTCAACACTCTGGGTCCCCTACCGGAGGAGTCGAGGGCGTATTGTGTCTCGCCTATCCGCACATCAATCTCCCGCACCCTATTCGCTCTCCGTTCGAGCTCTCGAAGAACATCCTCCCGGTAAGAAAGAAGCTCCTTCCTCTGCTCATCTTGATCACCCGAGTTCATCGAGGGCCATTCTCAACATCGTTCCGACATAGGGCAACCTGGTATCAAGTTCGATGCGAGCCAACTCCTGCGCCGCAGCTCTGAGCTCCGGTCCACGCTGTTCATCGTACTCGAGATAGGTAGCTGCGTCGTTTCCATCGACCAGTACGGCGATTGCAACCAGGATCCTCTCGGAGGCTGTCAACGAGCGGAATACCACGTTGCTCATTCGACACCGCCATCGTCGCGCGAGCTTTGCGGCCCTTCAATCTCTCCAAGGCGTGGACTACTTTCGAGAGGTTCAAAGTGGCGGGGCTCATTCTGACGAGCAAATGTGTATTGCCCAAAAATGTAGCCAGCAAGCCCGGCCATTAACGACACCGCCACGAGCAATCCTATCATTATGAACGCCAGGCTGTTGTAGTCTCTCTCGGGAACGCTCCAAAACATCAAAAATGGAACCATCGACTCCCCAGAGGATGCGCCGCCGGCCGGAGCCCCAAGGGTCGAACTCGCCATATCGGTTACCGACACGACGACATCCTCGCCCTTGATACCGGGGACCGCGCGTGCCACGAGCTGCTTGACCTCTTCAAGATCCAGCGTGGCCTGCGCTCGCTTCTGAATAACGATGGAAACAGATGGAGGACCAGCAGTATCGAGAGCTTGGTAACGCACAAGCGCGTTAGCTTTCACGACCACAGGGTATCCTTTGAGCAGATCCTCAATCTCTGCCGCTCGTGCGCGATCTATGCGGAGATCCTCGACGTTCTTCGAGCTGGGAAGAATACCACTCGGCGCGACGAGTTCGGAAAACGACGCCTTGTGCTCGGCTGGCAGCCCAAGAGAGTGCAGAAGGGAAACAGCTCGGCCGAAGTCGGAAGACGACACGACGACTGAGTATTGCCCTTTTCCGCCACGCTCCTTGCTAGAGGTCGCTTCGATGCCTCGCTCACGTAAGGCGGCTATGATCTCGTGCGATTCTCGCTGATTGACATCGTTGGCAACAGGCGTCGAACCGCATCCGAGCATGCCGACAACGACGACAATCAACCAGCATACGGCCCGTAATCTCATCCTGACACCCCTACCCGATCACCCGCAGCAGCGCTATGCACGCGGCATGGCCGATGAACACGTACCACCTGAAACCCTCGACACCCGCTCATTCGAATCAGCCTCGACCACCGCCGAGAACAACTTCCTCACACCACGGAGTGCCGGCATTGTACGAACAATGCCGAGCGACTCCAACCCGCTATCGAGAAATTCTCACTTCCCGGATCCGGTCGGTACGATGACGATGAGAAACTCCACATCTCCGAATCGAATCCAGTCGCCGTGCTTAAGCTCGATCGTTCCTTCTTCTCGCCGATACTGCCCCCCCTCACGAGACCGAACGAAGAGCCCACGGTCGCTCATGAGATCCTGCACCTTAAAGCCACTCTCGCTGCTGACTGACATCAATGCGTGTGGTGTCGAG
>JBIIOE010000090.1:0-15540 GCA_044337105.1 Bdellovibrionota bacterium
GCGGAATACGCCTCGCCCTGCTCCTTCCGAGTTTCTATGGAGACTGCCAAGAAGTCTTTGTTCTTGAAGCCGAAACTTACCATGATGTGGGCTATTGCCTTACCAGCCCAATAAGAAACTACGATATCCACTTCGCTGAGGTCGCTGAGATTTACCGTTCTGTCTTCGTATATTGGATCGTAATCCTCCTCGGAGCGGTACGTAAAGTTACGGACATTGTGAATCGTAACTTCATCCCCCTTAATCTCTGCCCATGGCGTTGCTGTACTCTCTGGGGTCCAATCCCTGTCGTTACTGGGCTGTAGGGATGCCCACAACCCTCCCGTTACGACGAATATCGTCAACGCAGCACCTCTAAGGAGAGCCCGGCGCTTCCAGCGAAAGAACGAGAGCAACAGGAGAATGCCAGAGATAGCACCTGCAGGGACACGTAACGACTCCGGTAAGGCTGGCGAGAACAGCAACACCAGCACGCACCATCCCCCTAGAAGGACAACTAAGAGGGCCCATATGAACTTCAAAAGAAACGACTTCATGACACCAACAATCCTACTTAGATCTAGTCCCGTGGGCAGATGCACCCAGAGGTGCATCCTTTGGCGTTCGCTCCTTGATGTCTAAGCGCAAAATCCTGCGGATCTCTTGCACCGCAAGCGGATGAGCATGTGCCGTATGATCTGCCGGAACGATCAGCTCCGAAACAGCTCCGTCCAGATGCGAGCTGAAATACTCAACGACTCCGTCAGAGCTGTTAGGTGTATCACCTTTACCACGGTCTCCGATGATCGAGTGATACGGAATACGAGGATCGATAGGAAGCTTCGAGATGCCTATCAATCCGGGGTTCGTCTTCGAGAGACTTCTGATACTCGAGGGCTGTCCGGAGTCGAACTCAGTTCGCAGATCGGGCCTCACGACATTTCGAATACTCCGGCCCAGCGCGGCAGACTTTGTCAAAATGTTCTTCGGTAGCGTTATAAGGGCTCGTCCGATACGACCAATCCAGTTGTCGGCGATATCGCTTCCGCGATGCGGGACAGCAACGAATATTGCACGCTCGACGTACGGTTTCGCTTGAAAGTCCATGTACTCAGAGAGGGCGTCGCGGGTCTCTTTGTCGAGATCGGATAGTTTATTAGGGTTCTCGAAGAAGTAGTTCTTCAGCTCCTGACTGTCCTGCGCAACAGCAGTATGCGTTAGAATTCCTCCCATACTGTGCCCAATGATCACCATATCGGGCACGTTCTTTCCCGCTGGAGCGTTTGTTTTCAGATACGCATTAAGCTCATCGAGCTTTCCTCGGAAGGTTTTTTGATTCTCGATTATCGGAAGATTGGTCGGATACAGATAGTGCCACACTTGAAAGTGCTCACGAATGACGGCATCGCCCATCAAATCATTGTGCAGATCCATCCACGTTAGCGGATTGGAGAAAAGCCCGTGAACGGTGACAAGGGGTATCTTTCCAGAGTTGTAGGGCTCTACGGTATAGAAGCCGGTATCCTTCAACAGCTCCTCGTTGCCTTGTAAGGCACTGAAGAGCCCCTGCCATGCCCCGATCTGCGTTCGGTCGATCATTTGCGCAAATGGCGCCGAAAAGTCAGCCGCGAGTGGCAACTGCTGTCCATTTATCGTAGTGGTCTCGGCAGCTAGCACATTGTGCACTTCTAGGGTAACCGGACAGACCTCTCCAGTGCATCCACCATCGGGATAGCGCAATACAGCTGTCAAAGGCAAGCAGACACCGACTCGAGGAAGATACTGCTCCTGCTTACTGTCATCCCGTCGAGCGCGACACGCCGTAAGGCTAACTCCGACACCGGTACGACGATACCTGTTGGTGAGGCCCTCGAGTCCAATCGAGCCAGAGGGAATGATATTGTCGTACTCTCGCGGATCCTCGTACTTCGAATTGGAGGACAGTGCGAAGGAGAACTTGCGACCGAGCGACGTCTGAATATTCCTTATGGCCTCGTCGTTCCAGTTGTTGGCGGTCAGGTAGGACACAACGCCACGTACTGCTCGATCGTAGAAAACCTTGAAGCTGTCACAGCGGATATCGAGCGGATATCTACATTCCGAGAGGAAGAACCCCTGGCTTGCCAAGTCCGCCGCAAGTAAATAGAACCCCACAGCTTTGGCTGGGTCCTTGCGCTCGATCTTTTGCGCACGCCCGATCAACACCTCACTTGAGATATAATTAAGGTCAGCCTTGTCGGAAAACTGCTCGAATTGAGCGTAGTACGCCGGAGCGACCCCGCGTTCGAGAACCTCTTCTTGAGTGAGTCCGAAGCTACGGATGGTTTGCGCTGTAAGGGGACTGAAATTGTCTGACGACAAGATGTCTTGTCGAAATTCCCTCAAACTATCAGCCGGGTCGATCGTCTTTATCTTTACGGGCGCGCACGAGACACACAAGAGGGCGACTACGGCGCTAAGAGATCGAATGATTCGCATAGAAAGGTACCTCTGATGAACTGATCCCATGACCGGGATCATACGCGAAATATGGCGTGAAGGCGGGCAAAAGGGAACCCCCTTAAAGGGATGGCTAAATATCTGAGAGGACTCAGCCTACGCATTCAAGTACTCGACGGCCGACATACTCGCACTCCCATGATGGAAATAAAAAAGCGGTGGCCGAGAGAAATCTCGGCCACCGCCTTCTCACAGCTTCGTCAGAAGCCGTCTTTGTGTGTAGCTGTTACCAGCTCAACGATGCTGCCGTTTGATACTCGGTAACTCGCGTCTCGAAGAAGTTTTTCTCCTTTCCGAGGTCGATCGTCTCGCTCATCCAGGGGAATGGGTTCTTCGAACCGTACTGGGTCTTAAGCCCAATCCTCTCCAGACGACGGTCTGCGATGTACTGAACGTAATCACGGAACATCGGAGCGGTCAGACCCAGAATACCGCGCGGCAGGCAATCTGCCGCATACGCATACTCGAGCTCCACAGCCTGGCGGATCTTATTGGTCAGGTGCTCTTGGAACTCTGGGGTCCAGAGATGCGGATTCTCGGCCTTAATCGTATTGATCAGGTCGATACCGAAGTTCAAGTGGATGCTCTCGTCACGCAGAATGTACTGAAACTGCTCTCCAATTCCGGTCATCTTGTTCTGACGGTGGAACGAGAGGATCATCACGAAACCACTGTAGAAGAAGAGTCCCTCCATGATCACGTAGAAGCCCACCAAGTTCTCGAGGAACTTCTGTGCACCTTCGAAAGTAGAGGTCGAGAAGTCCGAACGAAGAATGTCCTCGGTCAGCTTCATCTCGAACTGGTCTTTCTCGTGAATCGAGTTCACCTCGTTGTACATGTTGAAGACCTCACCCTGATCGAGCGAGAGCGACTCAACGATGTAGTGGAAGGTGTGCGTGTGAACAGCCTCCTCAAACGCTTGACGGAGGAGATACTGGCGGCACTCTGGATTGGTCACGTGCTTGAAGATAGCCAAAGTGATGTTGTTTCCCACCAGGCTCTCTGCCGTGCTGAAGAATCCGAGATTGCGCATGATTACGCGACGCTCGTCATCGCTCAAACGGTTCGACTTCCAGAGTTCGATGTCCTTACCCATCGGCACTTCGCTCGGCAGCCAATTGTTGGCACACCCATTCAGGTAGTGCTCCCAAGCCCACTTGTATTTCAAGGGCATCAGCTGATTCACGTCAACGGCTGCGCAGTTGATCAGTCGCTTGTCCTCGGCACGCATGCGCCTAACTGAATTGCTGTCCGAGTCTCCTGCGCTTCCACTCGTTGAACCTGTCGAATCCGAATCATCAAACGTCAACATCGTAATTCTCCTTTACACCTTGTAACCGCAGCCCGACTCCTCCAACCGCCTGGATGTCGGGCCACATCCTTTTTATTCCATCAAACTCTTACTGACAGCTCTCGCAATCGCCGTCGAGACCACACACCTTCGGAACAGCAAGATTACTCTTATCCTGCGCCTGCGGAGCTACCTCTTCGACTGCACTTCGCTCAACCGCCACCTCTGCCGAGGCAGACTTATTCTTCATCCATCGCGGCTGAAGGCCACGTCGGTTAATATCTGTCGTCGACTTCTCGATCTGCGTTGCTCCAAGCGAACGTAGGTAGTACGTCGTCTTGAGCCCCTTCCTCCATGCCGACATGAACATCTCGTGCAACTTCTTACCGCTTGGCTCGGCGATGTAGAGGTTCAACGACTGCCCCATGTCTATCCACTTCTGCCGACGGCTTCCACACTCGATCAACCAATCCGGCTCGATCTCGAAGGCTGTCGGATAGATCCGCTTAAGGTCGTCAGGGATCCTCTCAATCTCCTGAATGGATCCGTCGAAGTACTTGAGGTCGTCGATCATCTCCTCATCCCAGAGATTGAGCTTCTTGAGCTCGTCTACCAGGAATGTGTTGTGAACGATAAACTCTCCCGACAGATTCGACTTGGCGTAGAGGTGCTTGTAATTCGGCTCGATCGACTGACTCACTCCCGTGATGTTGGAGATCGTAGCCGTCGGCGCAATCGCCATCGTATTGCTGTTGCGCACGCCGTTTTTCTTTACAGCCTCACGAACCACACTCCAATCGAGAGTCGAAGACGAATCCATCTCCAGATTTCCACCTCGCTCGTCCGCTAGCACCTTTATGGTATCGATAGGAAGCATCCCGCGATCCCACTTCGACCCCTTGTACGACGAGTAAGCACCTTTCTCTTGCGCCAACTCAGTCGAGGCAAGGATCGCGTAGTACGAGATGAGCTCCATACTCTCGTCTGCGAACTTAACCGCCTCTGGGCTCGCATAGCTGATACGCTGTGCGTAGAGGGCGTCCTGGAATCCCATGATACCCAACCCAATTGGCCTGTGTCGCAGGTTAGCATTTCTCGCTTCCGGCGTCGGATAAAAGTTGATGTCGATGACGTTATCCAACATGCGCACCGCTGTGCGCACAGTCTTCGCAACCAACTCACGGTTAAGTCCGTTAGGACCTACGTGCTTCACCAGATTTACAGAACCGAGGTTACACACCGCAGTCTCCTCTGCCGAAGTATTAAGCAAGATCTCTGTACAGAGATTCGAGCTGTGAACCACCCCGACGTGATCCTGTGGAGAGCGGAGGTTGGATGGATCCTTAAAGGTAATCCATGGGTGCCCCGTCTCGAAGACCATGCTGAGCATCTTACGCCACAGACCCAAGGCCTCAATCCTCTTGAAGAGCTTGAGCTCCCCAGTCTCAGCCATCTTCTCGTATTCGGCGTAGCGCTTCTCGAACTTCTTTCCGACGAGATCGTGCAGATCGGGAACATCGCTCGGGCTAAAGAGTGTCCACATTCCGTTTTCCGCAACTCTCTTCATGAAGAGGTCCGGAATCCAGTTTGCCGTGTTCATGTCATGGGTACGACGTCGCTCATCACCGGTGTTCTTGCGAAGCTCGAGGAAGTCCTCGATGTCCAAGTGCCAGGTCTCAAGGTAGGCACACATAGCGCCCTTACGCTTACCACCCTGATTGACTGCGACTGCAGTGTCATTGGCAACTTTCAAGAACGGAATAACACCCTGGCTACGGCCGTTAGTTCCCTTGATACGCGATCCAGTTGCGCGAACATTGGTCCAATCGTTACCGAGACCACCAGCCCACTTCGAGAGTTGCGCATCGTCGGAGACGCACTTGAAGATGTGCTGCAGATCATCCATTACCGTCGTGAGGTAACATGAGCTGAGCTGTGGATGCAGCGTACCCGCATTGAAGAGCGTCGGGGTGCTCGAGGTAAAGAGACACTTAGAGAGCACATCATAGAACTCTATGGCCCGCTCGTTCTTCTGCTGACCTTCGTTGATGCTGAGACCCATAGCCACACGCATCCAGAAAATCTGAGGTGTTTCGAGACGCACGTCCTCGTGGTGGATCAGATATCGATCGTAGAGCGTCTGAAGTCCGAGATATGCGAAGTCGAGATCTCGCTCGAGCTTGATAGCTTTGGACAACTTGTCGAGGTCAAACTCGAGAAGCTTCGGATCCATGCGCTCAACGGACACTCCCTTCTTGAGGCACTCTTTGAAGTAGTGCTGATGAGACTTCTCGAGATCAGCGCTGTGCGCGTCGACCTTCATCGTTTCACGGTAGACCACATCGAGAAGCAATCGGGCTGCAACGTACGAATATGCGGGGTCCTTCTCTATCTTGGCGCGTGCAGCCATTGTCATGGCCTGATCGATCTCTTCCAGCTTGATACCTGGATAGAAATTTTTCAGTGCCTCCTGGAGCACATCCTCGCTTGAAACGAGGTTCTCTAAGCCCCGGCACGCATGAACGATACGCCTGCGAAGCTCAGCTTCCGAAACCGTGAGCTTCGCTCCGTCAGCTGCGGTCACTTCGAACGTAGCGCCGGTAGCGACAGGCGCCGCTACGGGCTCAACCTGCGCGACTTCCTTCTCCTCAACTACACCCTCGAGCTGGCGCTGTGCGGCGCGTTGTGCTCGGTACAGAATGAAGTCCTTGGCTATCTGGTAGTAGCCTTCGGCCATCATCTGGCGCTCGACTTCGTCCTGAATCATCTCGATGTCGAGCTGCTTACCCTCGCGAGAGAGCTGCGCAGCACGCGCTACTACTTTATTCGTGAGCACGTTGACGGAATTGACTATATCATCCGAGGTCTGTCCTTCGATCTGCAAAGAGGCGCGAAAAGCGCGCTCGATCGCCGAGGCAATCTTCATCGGATTGAAGCGCACTAAAGTCTTACCATCACGTCGCATTACCTTGAGGTTGCGCGGGGAGTCGTCGCGCGAACTTTTGTGCTCGTCACGGTAGATGATGTAATTACGAGCCACATCGTAATACCCGCCTTGCATCAACTTCACTTCGACGATGTCCTGAATTCCCTCGACGGTAACCGAAGCGCCCTTAGCAGCCTCTACGCCCACAGCCTCAACCACCTGGTCGGTAATCATCTGTGCCACACTGTAAAGCTCTTGAGGGAGCGGCGAGCTCGGGGCGATCCCTTTGGTAGCTCGCAAAGCTAGCTCCACGGCGCGCAGGATGCGAGCTCGACGAAAGGGCACCAACATGCCGTTTCGCTTCACCACCGCGAAGTTCTCGAGGTCAACCACCGTCGTCTGCTTGGCCTTGGCCATGCCGTTGGCCGCCAGCATTCCGTTTTCCGCCGTCATTCTAGCTACTTCTGCCCCAGCTACTGCAACTGTCATAAGCCTTTTTACTCCCCTTTCAGCACCCGTTCCGGCTGATTCCAGGCAACACAAATCCCCTTCGCTTGATAGCGACCGCAAAAAAGACTCCTGCTGTACTACCTAATGTGAAGATTAGTTTGAGGGCCATTTCTACTATATGTAGTAGCCACTCAAGGAACCAACTACAAGATATATGTACGGGCAAGAGGAGCTACTTGTCTACACGAAATGTGAGCCCTGCTTTTAAAAAAGATCCACCTACCCGGTAACACCTTAGAACAACACGGCGATTTATTTTGAGACTGCTTTTTATACTGACAACCAGTCCAAAGCTCAACCCCTGGGACTGCGAACAAAAGATCTAACACTATGATATTACATAGCTTTTTCTTTTATCCCTATCCCCAAGGTTCGACACCACACACAAAGCCGAGTAAGTACCCAGGAAGATTCACACCACTGCTTACTGCCTGGTACACGAGTATTTTAAAAAGGCTGCTCCACCAGATATCAGTACCACGATCCACGCAGCAGGCGCCCCCCCCACGGACCGCGGAGCTTCCGCTCCGCCAAATACCCGCACCGCGATCCAAGCAGTAGGCGGACTAGAAAGTCCGCGGTCCGCTTCCGCTCCGCCAGATATCAGCACTACGGTCCACGCAGCAGGCGGCCCCCCACGGACCGCGGAGCTTCCGCTCCGCTAGCTAACAGCACCACGACCCCAGCTTAAAGGCGGACTAGAAAGTCCGCGGTCCGCTTCCGCTACGCCAAATATCAGCACCACGAGCCACGCAGCAGGCGGCCCCCCCACGCTCCGCCTCCGCCATGGCGGCTCACAGCATCGCGAGCATGCTGAGACATCCGGGAGCTGCGGGCGCTTATCTCTCTCTAAACTTGAAAACCAGCTGCAACAATAGCAAGGTAGTAGATATGAACCTCGCCCCTCTCAGAGCTCGAATACTCCCCACTCTAATCTCCGCTATAATCGGAGCTCTTGTCGTGATCGGGATATTTCTGATTGCGCGTTCGACCAAGCAACGCCTCGCTTACCGAGACGCTCCACGCAAAGTGGCCTCTCGCGCTCCTATGAGCCCAGAGGAACAGTCGAACATCGATCTCTTCGAGAGTGCGAGTCCGTCGGTCGTCTACATCACGAGCCTCGCAGTCCAGCGAGATCTCTTGAGCCTCAACATATTCGAACTTCCACAAGGAACCGGATCCGGCTTCATCTGGAACAAAGAGGGGTACATCGTCACAAACTTCCACGTGATCCAAAGAGCTCAGGCTGCTCAAGTCACACTTTCGGATCGCTCTACTTGGAATGCACAGCTCGTCGGTATTGAGCCGGACAAAGATATCGCCGTCCTCAAGATAAGCCCCACCAACGTAACGCTCGTTCCTGTTCCATTGGGAACATCGAAGGGGCTGCGCGTTGGTCAGAAAGTATTCGCTATCGGGAATCCATTCGGTCTCGACCACACCCTCACGACCGGTGTGATCAGCGGACTTGGTCGCGAAATCCGTTCGGTAACAGAGCGACCCATTCAAGGTGTGATCCAAACCGACGCCGCGATTAATCCTGGAAACTCCGGAGGCCCCTTACTCGACAGCGCTGCTCGTTTGATAGGAATGAACACCGCCATCGTCAGCCCTTCAGGTGCATATGCCGGCATCGGCTTCGCTGTACCGGTCGATACGATCAACCGAATCGTGCCTCAAATCATCCGCAACGGGTACGTCAAGAAACCAGGACTCGGAATTCGCGTTATTGAAAGTGACTTTTTGCAGGAACACGGACTACTAGGGGCCGTAGTTGCTGACGTCATACCGGATTCTCCTGCCCATAAAGCGGGAATTCTCCCCCTTCACCGAGGACCAGGAGGAAACATTGCGCTGGGAGACATCATTACAGCAATCGACGATGTTTCAGTTGAGAACGGCGAGGATCTCCTCAAGGTCCTCGACGAGCGTCAACCCGGTGACAAAGTTCGCCTGACACTCCTGCGAGGCAAGGAGTTGCGAGAGGTCAAGGTTCAGCTGGGGCTCCTACAATAGTAGTAGGCTCCTGCAGTTCGATAAAATGCCGCAGAAACCAATCTGCGGCCAGATCCGCAACAGCCTGTAGATTTCCAGGTTCTTCAAAGAGGTGCCCGGCCCCTGGGACCACATACAGCTCGCGTTCACAGCGCATCTTGGAGAACGCCATCCGATTCAGCTCGAGCACGTCACGATCCTCTCCCCCTACAATAAGGAGCGTAGGAGCGGACACCGAGCCTAAGGAATCTTCACCAGCTAAGTCCGGCCGACCGCCTCGCGAAACAACCGCCTTCAGCTCTTCTGTAAGCTGCGCTGCCGCGCGTAATGCTGCCGCCGCTCCGGTACTCGATCCGAACAACCCGATCGGAACATATCGAAACTCACGCTGATTGCTGAGCCAGGCAACCATGTGGAGCAATCGTTTCGTGAGCAAGTCGATGTTGAATCGATTGCTGTATAAACGATCCTCCTCGGGTGTAAGCAGATCCAAAAGCAAAGTACCGAGCCCCTGCTTGTTCAGGCATTCTGCTACGAATTGATTGCGCGGACTGAACCTACTACTCCCACTCCCGTGCGCGAACACGACGAGCCCATGTAAAGGTTCAGGCAGCGCAAGGTCGCCCGTTAGACGGTGATAATCATCGATACTTGATAGGATACGTTTTATGATCATCTCAGAAGACTCGAAGATCTCATAAGCCCTGTCAGAATTATTGTATATCCACTCTGCTCGCGTTCGAGGGTGATCGCGAAGAGGGTGCGCTGACTTGAACCGGAGATTTTCTCGAGCAAATGATCAACGTGTCGGATTTCAGTGGTAGGCGCACACTTCGGGCGTGATAGTTCCGCGGCCCATACAATGGTTCTCCTTCCAGAAATACTTGATCGTATCGAAGCCAAATATGCCTCCAGCGACGGGCTCGGCAACTTGAAAAGTCGCGTACATACACAAGACGGAATCAAGATCGATCGCGCCTTCGTCGTCTATGTCGGCTTCGAATACATCCGGATTCGCGGGCGCGATGTCGACTTCGCCCCCCTGAGAGAAAACATACGCGAGAGTATACGGCATCAAAGCATCCCAGGGGGCAAGCTCACAGCACAAGAAATCGTCGTACTCGAATCCAAGTAACTTTTGCCATGCGTCGAATTTCTCGTCGTCGAAAGGCATACCATCGAAAGTGCTGTGAGCTTCGCTCACAAAGTCATTGATGTTCACTATACTGGTATCCTTGGGAAGGATCGCGGAATCAGGGAAATAGATCTCAGCCAATCTCTTCTCGTCTGCGCGCAACACAACGCACACTGATAACCTGTGCGGATCCTCATCACTGATCCCCCGCCCCACAGACACCCCTCTATCGGCCTTACTGAACCATGCACGCAAGAGCTGCTCGAGTGACGGCGAGGTATCGATCAGGTCTTTAATCTCGATTCGTATCTGTTCTTGTGCATCAGCACTGTATTTGAGCTCCCCTACTTGCATGACTCCTCTCTCGCACTTTCTTACTGTAGACACCGACTGTAGACACCGTCCTCATGTGAGGCCGCTTGGTAGAGTAATCGGCGGCCGCCATCTTTAGTTGTGTCACTCGCCCAAGCCCAAGCATTTGCTTGATATACCAAGCGACAAATTGGAATAATCCACTCAAGATAGGGCTCCCTATCCATTGACATATTCGACAAGCACAGGGTATATGGCTAAATACTAGGGCCTAAAGTGATTGAAACTCTGTGAACTCATGGGCTTACCTAGGCAAGGAGCGCTAAGGTGAAGAAGGCATTAGAGAAAGGGCTTGATTCAGTAGAGATAGGCCAACGGGCTGTAATCTCTGATCTTAAAGGCTGCTCAACCGAGTTGCTCAGCAAGCTCGTTTCAATGGGCCTGGTGGCTGGTTCTGAGGTCACGGTTACTCAACGAGGCTTCTTCGGCTCCCCGATTAACGTTCGTCTCTTCGGCTCTGTACTCTCGCTACGCAGCGCTGAGGCAGCCTACGTTCAAGTTCAGCCCGTCTAATACTCACATGGCTGCTTGTGACCCTGCTCGATAGCTCCGTCGACACATGCCTAAAGGTCATCGCACTCGTCGGTAATCCTAACTGTGGAAAAACAACCCTCTTTAACGCGCTAACCGGCTCGCGCTACAAGGTTGCGAACTATCCTGGTGTAACGGTCGAAAAGCGTGAGGGCTCGCTGGCCTTGTCACCCAACGGCTGCGCTCGAATCTTCGACTTGCCTGGTACGTATGCCCTCCAGGGAACCACCCTAGACGAAAAGATCGTTACCCAGTTCATCGGCGGCGAGATGGCTGAATGTCCACGGCCCGATCTCGTTGTGGTCGTGGCCGATGCGACCAACCTCGAGCGTAATCTCTTTCTACTCTCTGAGCTGATTGATACCGGCCTTCCGATCGTTCTCGCGGCCAATATGATGGACGCAGCCGAGCGTGCCGGCATCAAGGTCTACACAGAGCTTCTCTCGCGACACCTCGATCTTCCGGTCGTCCCGATTGTGGCACGCTCCAAGAGCGGGATTAGCTCTCTCATAGAGGTCGTAAAAAAGACACTCGAGGCCCCCATCGTCTCGAAGCAACGCTATGCCTGGATTCCCTCCACACACGCCCTCAGCGAAAGACTCCGACACAACTCACACCAGTCGATCTCACACGATCCTGCGTTAGTCACTACAATCGCCACCTTGAGATACTCGTGGATCCGCTCGATCGTCGAGAAGAGCACCAAACACGAAAGGGGCGGAGCGAGTAGCTTTTCCGAGCGACTCGACCGGGTACTCACCAGCAAGATATGGGGACTCCCAATCATGCTCGGACTCTTTGCGCTTGTGTTCCAAGCGATCTTCCTATGGGCACAGCTCCCAATGGACGTCATAGGAAGCGCCGTTGATGCCGTGAGCTCGTGGCTCTCTGCCAATCTTCCCGCGGGTATGCTCACGAGCCTGCTCGCCGAAGGGATCGTGCCTGGTGTCGGAAACGTGATCGTATTTGTTCCGCAGATAGCGATACTGTTTTTCTTCATCGGACTCCTCGAAGATTGCGGATACCTCTCGCGAGCCGCTTTCTTGCTCGACAACTTCATGCGCAAGATCGGTCTTCAAGGGCGTGCCTTTATTCCGCTCTTGAGCTCCTTTGCCTGTGCGGTACCAGGGATCCTCTCTACGAGAACGATCCCGTCGCGCTCCGATAGGTTAGCCACCATCATGATTGCACCGCTTATGAGCTGCAGTGCGCGACTACCCGTGTATGCTGTGCTCATCGCCGCGTTCATTCCGCGCTCCTCTATTGCCGGAGTGCTCTCACTTCAAGGTCTGACCCTGCTAGGAATGTACGCGCTCGGCATCATCGGCGCCTGCATCGTTGCGTGGGTGCTCAAGAAAACCTTGGCTCGAAAGGAGCTATCATTCTACGTGATGGAGATGCCTCCTCTACGTATGCCACTACCTCGGGTTGTCCTGCGTGGTGCTTACGATAGCGTCGTCTCTTTCTTGAAAAACGCCTCTACGATCATCTTGGCGTGTTCGATAATACTGTGGTTCCTCTCCTCGTATCCCAAACCAGCTCCGGATTTCCAAGGCAACGCAGTGCGCGAGAGCTATGCGGGTCAGATCGGAGTGGCGATCGAACCTCTCATCAAGCCGCTCGGTTTCAATTGGGAGATCGGCATCGGAATTATCTCGTCATTTCCGGCGCGCGAGGTCTTTATCACAGGACTCTCGACGGTGTACGAGTTAGGCGACGACGATGATGATCACCAAGGGCTGGTAGCGCATCTCCGAAAGAAACGAGATGACGGGAGCTTTACTCTGCTGACAGCCCTTTCGCTCATGGTGTTCTACGTATTCGCATGCCAGTGCATGTCGACCCTCGCGGTGTGCAAACGCGAAACGGGCTCGTGGGCGTGGACCTTTGGAATGTTTGCGTACATGACTGGGTTAGCGTACCTGGCCTCGTTTGTGACGTACCAAGTTGGGAGTAGGTGGTTGTGATGCAGAAAGCTATCGCTCTGCTGCTCTTGTGCACTGCTCTCGGATATCTGCTCATGCGCCTTAGCGCCAATGTTCGTAGGAAGAAAAACAGGGGTGGCTGTTGTGGATGCAGCAAGGGGGCGACTGATGTCGTCCACCACATCGCGTCACCTAACAAAGATACCAGATAGACGGCCCTCGGAGAGCATGCGTGCTCCCGCGTCCACGCCGTCCGCAAAACGACTGTAAGCCTGACAACGATTCAAATTGCACGAATCGAAGAAAAGGGCCTCACAAGAGACTGATGATCCAAACCTAAAGGAGTTTGGGGCAGTTAATCTCGTGAGGCCAGTTCTAATGATTGGAAAGATCAAGCTGAGGGCTGATTTAAACCAGACCTTCGCAACACCTATCGATATCGTTCCAGCGGCGCACGGCCCGCATCAACTCAAGGTTTTGAGCCTGCTCTAATAAGGAGACACCTCCCGTCTCCTTGTGTTCACGGAAATTGTGGTTCTTCTCCACTCCGCTGTAGAGAATCTTCCCCCCGTCATTGAACCAAGCCTGCGCCACAATCACCTTGTTCTCTTTTCGGAGAACAAGTTTCCCGAGGAGCACTCCTCGGTGATACAGATCGACGCTTGCATTAGACCTGTCCTCGAGCTCCCAGAGGGCTTGGGTACTCACAAGAATCAGCCATTGGCTGAACTTGGTGGCGACTCCTTTGCTCACGGGTTCGGAGGCATCTGCAGCTGGTGCAGTTACCGGGGAAACTTTCAACTTCGTCATTGTCTTCAATCCTACTTGAAGAGAGAAAAGATTCGGACTGCCAAACCATCGGCAATCCACCCCTCAGCAACAACCGTTGTCTCAAGGGTAGACCGCCTTACAACCTTATAATTTCAGTCTCTGTGAGCCCTCGTCGCAGTCCGTGATGGACTAGATAGAGATCGAGGTTAGGTGCCTAAGCGCTCGGGCTGTATACGTAAGGTTCCAGACTCCGATAAGGGCTCAGAATACGCAGATATTAGAAAGGTAAAGAACTCGGGAGGGTGTAACCAACTAGTACAACTCCACTACTCGACTAGTATTACACAAAGGAGGTAGCGAGTGTAACACAAAAAATAGTCACCACTGTCCGTCGAGGAAACAAAATCGAGCCAAAACCGACCAATGGCTACAGGGCACTCTCCCGAGTGCTTCAGTACTTCACTACCGTGGGGTCTACCTCATCAGACCACCGTAACACCCCTCCGGCGAGGTTAGTTACCCGCTCGTACCCAAAGAGCCCTTTAAGCTCCAGCGCCACTGCCTGACTACGTCCACCGCTACGGCAGTACACCACGACCTCCTTGTCGCGAGGGATCTTGTCGAGGTTCTGGGAAACCGTACCTTTGGGAATCAGCTCACCGCCGATGGAGCAGATCTCCCGTTCATGCGGCTCACGCACATCCAAGAGGAATAGATCCTCTCCCGCTTCGAGGCGCTGTTTGAGATCTCTGGGGGTGAGCTGGGGAATCTGTAGGGGGTTCATGACGCGTCATCTTCGAATTATTGTGTTCGTTGTCATTAATACACGAGGAACCGTCCTCTCACCAGAGATCGAAACAAACACCATATCAAAACTCAACGACTCTCACTTTTCCGGTTGTACGCCAGCAATCTCTGCTCTAAGTTCAGCAACAGTTGTTAACCATCCTTTAGGGAGAACAGGTAATGAAAAAGCTATTAGCTCTCGTTGCTGTGCTGTTTGCAGCCAGCGCTTCTACGGCATATGCCGGACCTCTTATGAAGTACGATTACTTCGACGCTGCTTACGAGTGGACTCATGTAGACGGCGATCTGCAGGATGCAAACGGCCTTGATACGCAGCTCTCATACTCTCCGATCGATAACTTCGCACTCGAAGGCGGATATAACTTCGCTGACAGCGGCTTCAAAAGCTTCGATGTCCGCGGCTCCCAAAACTACGATGTAGATGCTCACCTCTACAACTACGGTGGATTGGGCTACTACACCTGGTGCCCAGGCATTGATCTCCTCGCTCGCGTCGGTGGTCTCCACGGTCGCGTCGATACTGACATTCCTGGTACTAACGATCGATCGGACAACGGCGTATACGCCGGTGTTGGCCTCCGTTACCTCTTCACTGATGAGATCGAGACCAACCTCGACATCACCTGGTCACGCATTACGACCGGTGACTGGAACTACACCGGTACTGCATTGTATGCGATTGCCGAGAACGTAGCTCTGAAGGCTGGCGTAGGCATCAACGACGAGTCGGATGTAAACCTCTTCGGAGGCCTCCGTCTCGCTATGTAATCGGTTTACACAATCGATTACGAAAGCGCTC
>JBIIOE010000091.1:0-15525 GCA_044337105.1 Bdellovibrionota bacterium
ACTTCAACGTCGTACATCTCAAAGAGGGTATCGAACGATTCGTGTTCTGACCTCTGTGTTCCTCTGAGTCCTCTGTGGTTTCAACCCAAAAGCCGTAACCCACGATAGAGGTAGAACCGCTCAATGAGCGGGCGCTAAAGCGCTCCCGCTCGAGTGCCTTGTTGTACCCATAATCTTAAGGGTTTACGCAGAGATACTCAAACACGGAAAAAGTTGTCGGGACAATTGGGACCATCCGAAGTACCGAGGGCATAAATCTGGAGCAACTCTCGCGCTACTGCCTCTTAGGAGTATCAGCTGAGAGCAACTTCGGCTGCTCAATTATTATCCCTGATGTTATCTTTTGATAGGCAGCTGAACCTGAGAAAAATCATCAACAGAGTTTTGTTCCTCATTAGCCGCGTTTGTCGCCAATCGAGCTGCCACCCTTATCGCAGCCTCGGGATTGGGCATATTCTTTAAAGCATCAAAGAGGGCCTGGGCTGCAAGCGCTATTTGCTGCTCATAAGGCAACTTAAAGCTGTCAACCTCGCTTCCTTCTAAACGATTTCTCATTTGTCCTCCTCACTTGTTGAAACAGTTTCAGCGACTAACCTCAAAATTATGTCCTAAGCATACGGCGGTGGAAGCTAGTCCACTGCCGGTACAACGAGTAGGCTGTCCGCGAACGGGGCAGACAGCAAATTCAAATTACCCCAGAAATTCGCCGCCCCGTTCTGCGGACGAGCCGTTTGCTATCCACCACCTATTGGGATCTCATTGTCCGTCCGTTGTCTGTCATAAGATCCAGGTACTTCTGCCCGATCTTAACTAAACCATGTCCGGTCCCGTCTTCTCCAGGCATAAAGGGCTTCTCATCGCCATCTCGGGGTAGTTTTGGTAACTCGCACTCATCAATTAGGTACATGACACCGTCTCCGATTACGTCGATTCGACGAAACGGAACTTTCAGTTGTCCCAGCATTCCCTCGAGTTCCGCGAACTCTGGTTCGTTCTCGCAAGGTAGAACGCACCCATAGCCAAGTACCTTTTCCCGATCACTTTGCGGAGGGTCGTTACGTCCCTGATCATTACTATGTAATGGATCGATCATATGCCTCAAAACTCCCTGGTGGATAACAGTATTGACCTCCAGTTCTGCACATGATCCTACCCCAGCCCGGAGATCCTAAACAACACATCGCAATACCTAGATCTCCAGTCGCAAAAGATCTCATATCTTAAGCCTCTTAGCCTTTGTGAACCTGGAGATCTACCGGAGAACCCTAATCGCTGACCTGGAGATCTACCGCTTGGAATCTGGGGTAGATCTGCAGTTCCGCCGTTCTCCTGAAGCAACTTTTAGCCAGATCCTCCGATTAATTCCTGTTGTACGGCGTGGATGGAGAGACCTGGAGTTAGGGTCTCGGTAGAGCCCTTGAAAACAGGGTACAGGATGCATGCACGGAGAGCTAAATGTCGCGAGTGCGGGTTTATTTAAAAGTGCCGTTCGCCCAAAAGGATGAGGCGAAACGGCTCGGTGCCCGCTGGGACCAGGAATCCAAGCGCTGGTTCGTTTCCGGAGATCGCGACCTTGCGGCTTTTGCTCGGTGGCGGCCGCCGACGGGATACGGGCCTTACACGGCACCAAGCGCGCGTATGCTGGCTCCGATTAAGGTGACGGAAGATGTAAATTCTGTGATAGACCGGGTGCGCCAGGTAATCCGGGTCAGACATATGAGTCGCTTTACGGAGAAGGGCTACATCGGCTGGATCCTGCGATTCATAGATTTTCACGGGGGAAAGCATCCGGCCAACCTCAGCTCTCAATGCGTGTCATCTTTCCTCTCATTTCTCGCGGACTCTGAAAATGTTGGGGCATCAACGCAGAACCAGGCGCTCAATGCACTGGTCTTTCTATACCGAGAGGTGCTGCAGATCGACTTGGGCAAGTTAGAGGGTATACGGTGGTCAAAGAGACCCGCCTTACTACCTGTGGCACTAACCCCCGGTGAGGTCTCTTCGATTCTGGCAGACCTTGAGGGAGTCAAGCGGCTGATTGCAAGTCTGCTCTAAGGCACAGGGATGCGGCTTGCTGAAGCACTTAAGCTAAGGGTAAAAGATTTAGAAGCCATCTCAAAAGCCCCATGAAACACTAGGTGTATCTATAAGTTAGCAGATAGGTAATCGTGGGGTAATGAAGCTCACGAAGGAACAATGGGAATTTATACGCAAGCGGATACCGAAGGACCCTGGCGGTGGACGTCGACGCCACGACGCTAAGCGAGTCATTGAGGGTATCCTCTGGGTTCTTAAGACTGGCGCGCGATGGTCCGATCTCCCCAAGGAGTATCCATCATATCAGACGTGTCATCGAAGATTTCAGGAGTGGCGCAGAGAGGGTGTGCTTCGCGCCATCTTGGAAGACCTCGTCTGGCATCTCCAGAAGAAGGGGAAGATCAATCTCGCTGAAACCTTCATCGACGCGACCTTCGTCGAGGCAAAAAAATCGGCCCCACGAAATGCGGAAAGGGGACTAAAATCGTGGCAATTGCGGACAATTCAAGTCTTTCTATCTCCCTATCCATTGCAAGTGCTTCACCGCATGAGAGTACGCTCCTTGAAGGAGCAATTCGGTAGCGATATACGAAAAACGTTCCTCGTCGAATTATCGGAGACAAAGCTTACGATTGCGACCCACTGGATGCAAAGCTTGCAAAACGATATCGAGTCCGGCTTATTGCTCCCCATAAGTCAAATCGAAAAGCACGGCCGACTCAAGATGGACGAGCTCTTCGCCGCTACAAGCGACGATGGAAAGTAGAGCGCCTCTTCGCCTGGCTTAAAAACTTTCGCCGTATTGAAACCAGATACGACATCAACGACGAAAACTATCTCGCCTTCGTACAATTCGCTGCAATCGGTATCTGTTTCAGGCGCTTTTGAGATGCCTTCTAGTTGAAATAACGGGTCGCTGTTCACCGCATCTCGCAACTGCTGCGCCCACTCGCTCAACTGCCGTACCGTAGGATGGCTATCAGGCGCGCGCCCCTACTCACCCACGACATTGCGCTGTATCGACGCCGTCCATACCTTTTGATCCGCGATGGCCATCTGCCGCTCTGGCGATTCCGAAGGAACACGTTGCTGCTGTGTAGTATCGAGCTTAGGCTCGGCGACGCCTCCCGTCGAACGAGCGTCTTGTGCTGATGCTGGGATATGCTTCTGTGAAGGCATGATGCAAACGGCCGAAGAACTACTGGAGCCGGGTTAATACGTGGGTATGACGACTAGGGACCTTCATATTGCATAGCCATTTCATTTGCGCCGGATTGCGCATAGTGCCTCTCCCGTAAAGGGTCCGCCGATAGCGCGTCTCTCATGCTCCCTTGGTACGGATACTTTCCGATTGAAATGGCATCAACTCTCTGGTACTCCTGAGAACGTCTATGAAAACGAATCGTCCCGGTCATTCTGCTCACACAACACAGCTGGCGTGCTGTGGTATGGCGTGCTGTTGCATGATCTGCCGGGGCTGCTACGTCTCCCTGACGTAGTTTTTTCAACCAAGAGCCCCGGTAACAATTGAGCCGGGGTACAATCTTACATCCCAGACCGCCAGCAAACCTGTTGCGGCTTTTGAAACAAGATCCCTAGCTCACCGCGTATCGCGAGGCTCCATTATGGAGTGTGCCGACGATGAGTAGTGGTTTACCTAATGACCCTGAATTTGCAAAGAGACTAGCAAAGAGACTATCTGGTGTTGAGATAGCGCGAGCCGCTAACTGTGAGGAGGACGTACAGACCGCGAGCGACTTTGTAGGGCTACGCCCTCTTGCACTCGATCATCTCCGAAATCTCCATCGCGAGCTTTCCGCTGAGGAACGACTTCGAGCGGCTTTGGACGCTCATCCCGGAGCAATCGTACTCTCTTCGAGTTTCGGGGCTCAGGCGGCGGTTCTTTTGCATCTTGTTGCTTCTCAAGAGTTGCAGCGACGAGCCCCTGTCATTTTCATCGATACTCAGGATCACTTTCCAGAAACCCTTGCGTATTCGGAGACTCTGCAGCGGATCTTCTCGCTCGACCTACGGGTATTTCGAGCAAGCCAAAGTATCGAAGAACAGCACCGAGAGTGGGGTGCATACTGGGAAGAGGGCGCCGAGGGGATGAAGCGACACAACCGCATCAATAAAGTAGAGCCCTTTAGTCGAGCACTGTTAGAGCTCGACGCTCATGCTTGGCTCACTGGTGCGCGACGCGCCCAATCAAAGTCACGCAGCACCATGGAGCCGGTAGAGACACGCGGAGAGCTTCTCAAATACAGCGTATTATACGACTGGAGCGATACACAGATTACTGATTACATGCTGACTCACCAACTACCCCAGCATCCTCTTCTCGCTCAGGGCTACACGACAATTGGCGACCGACACTCCACCAGACGCAGTAGTGATGTGGCCTCCGCTGATTCGGCACGCAACTTAGGATACGGACGAGAATGCGGTTTGCAATGCGAGATCAAGAGGTAGGGCTTACCTGAGGCCCTCCCCTGCCCCACCAGCCGATTGATATAACTCAATCTTATTGGTGTGTGGCGATCGTTATTGACAAATAGAGCGCGCCCTACTAATATACTGGAAACTTTTTACACTAAAAAGGACTACCATGAAACGCTTCTCTCGATCCGCTAAAATTTCCCTTTTCGCCCTGAGTATTTCTCTGGTCTCGTTGAGCATCTCCACCCCCGCTACCGCTGCCCCTGTATCACAGGAGGATTACGTTTCTTTTTCTACGTCAGTTCGTAATCGAGCCAAGGGAGAAAAGCGGTTCAAGGGAGCGCTGGAGCTTGTCTACGGAAATCAAGATGTACTTAAGAGCTACTTCGGTAGCCGCGGCCCCACACCGAAGTTGCGCCTATTCCTAAAGAGCAAGAAGGGAACTATCACCTTCCGAGGCAACGCAAATGAGAACGTTAGCGTCGAGGAAGTTAATCTCGTCGCCCGACCGGGAAGAAATATTTTGGTGATGTTAGTGAACAATGCCCTTTGTCAGGTCGGTCAGGAGGCACCGGAGACATGCGAAGCGGAGATTCGAGTAATCAAGGGGAGAACATCGATCTCGGAACGGATCATCGCTAGCGGCAGCAATGGCGCTGAGTATGACTCTGGCTCTCTTGATGTACAAGCTGGTGGCCTCGTACTCTCAGGTGACCTACCTCAATAACTGGCCCTTTGATTCAACCTAGGAAAACAGGGCAAACCCCTCCCTGCTGCGAAAGCGGATCGTGGGTTGCTCTCCGATTTTTGCGGTGTGGAGAAATCATCAGTGTATCGCAGAGGATGCACCTGCGGTTTTCTCCACACCGCGAAAATCGAATATCAACCCAACCTCCACTTTCTTGCTACGTGAAGGTTTTCCCTCTACTCCCTAAGCCTTGATCGCCATGACATCCAGCGATGTCCGAGACACACATCCGATTAACGTATAAAGAAAACGCTTCGATACATCGTACTGCTGTGATATTTTCTCGACGAAGGTCTAAAATGTCGGAATTATTGGGGCGGCAACTGCGCACATCCGAGTGGGTTCCTCTGCCGTCCTGATCATTTCGTAGCCGTTGCTCGGAATTTATGCGGAGGTCACCTATGTCTGCGCCTCTTTTGGAGCCGCAACTTGGAGTCCACACAAACGAGTCATTTTCCTGGGCGCGTCCGCTCATCCTGGGCCTTTCCCTGCTCTCCCCTGTAGGCTTGGCAAGTGGGGGCCGTGCTCTTGCGCAAGAAGAGCGCGTTACACAGCTCCTTCCCGTCGCCTCTGCCACAAACCTCGATCCGCTCGAGAGCTTAGCGAACCTTACCACTCCTGCTGTAACACGACCCTCAGCTCAGTCTCTCGAAACCGCCACGAACCACCTTCGCTTCTCTTAAGCAAGGATTGAACACGAAGAGATATTTGGGGCAGATTCGCCTGTAGCACTGATTTGGCCGGATCACTACCTTTCGTATGAACCTCTCGGCGAAACTACGAGGTTCGATGCGTACAGCCTCAAAGAGAACCTACAAAAGTGGGGGCAAGCGCGGCACGTTGACGAATCTCTCAATCTCACAAACTACGACGAAGCAGTCTTGATCGTCTACGCAACCACTTCTCTAGTCGGACCAGCAGCCTTCCAAATCAATGACACACAGACGAACGCCACTGCTCTCATCGCTGTAGTGGGATTTGATTCGGCGCGGCCGCGCACCCTTGCACTCAAGAGCATCGCTGGGATCGCATGCCCTACGGTGATGCTAACTCGTCTTATTTCACGAGACGATCTTGAAACCTATGTGCGCTTCCATGAGAGCGCTCACGCCCTTCAATTCGTGCGCGGAATGAGGAAAGAGGCACAACACGAATCGCATTACGAAAGGTGTAGGGTTGAGGCTGAGGCAGATGTGTTTGCATCACTGTGGTGGCTTAAAACCCGTCACGGAGATGCGGTGGTACCAACCTTCGTATCTCACCTGAGACGATCCAGCTACTTTGAGCACGCAGTTAGAGGAAATGAGAGGATAAGTATTCAATACGCTATCCACCAGCCTCTCATCGCAGCTCTTGAGCTCGGAGAGCAGATGGCGAGAGATGGCACGCTCTCAACGATGAGTTGACATGAAATGCATGAACTATCTCGGAATATAGTACGGCATACACTACCGCAAGAGCGAGACCTCTTGGATACCACCAGTGCCATTCGCGCAGCGCTACACGAGGCATGGCAGCTGCCGTTTCACGCTCGAATCAGCAAACTGGCTCAGATGTCTGCCACCAGCAGGTTCTCTGCCCCCTTGGACGCATCAATTAAGTCGTACCTTGAATCGGCGGATTTTTTAACTAACCCGGCGCACGTGCAAGCTGAGTATCCAGACCTCGCACACCTACCTCTGCGCGACCAAGCGCAGGCACTATGGATCCGGGAGCTCGTCGAGGATCTGAGGTACGCCACCGCTCCTATGCTGGTACTTGAGAGATACACAAGACAGCTCTCCGCAGCAGAGCTGGAGGCGTGGCGACTTAGTTCGGATCCAGACAGCCTCACCGATTTTATCAAGAGGCGGGGTGCCCCTGACGCATTCTTTGTCCCGATGGAGGAACAAGAGAAGCTTCTACACGCCGCACGGCACAATGTCTTACGAAAACTTACCACTCATCCGTAGGGGTAGCTCTCTGGCGGCGAACCCTCGCTCAGAGAGTACCGGCAAGGAGGTACGCAACCAAAAAAAAGGCGACCCTTGCGGGTCGCCTTTCGTCTGCGTGGTCTGTCAAATAATTACTTGCACACCACATTCGCTTCGCGAGGGGTGTAGAGACCGTAGGTAACGACGCTTACAAGCCCTGTCAAGAACGAGTTCTCCGTCTCGATTGTTGACCAGCCTTTCTCTCCGCAATAACGCTTGAGATCTACCGGCTCACTGAATTCCACGAGGCCGAGTACCCCGTCATGGTGCCACTCATTCACGTTAGCGGCTGCCTTGTTTGCCAAGAGAGGCCCCCCGTTATGATAGTAAATCTTGTGACATCCTGTGGTCACGGAGGCTACAAAGAGAGCTCCGAATAGAAGAAATTTTCTCATAGTTTTCCCCAATTAATCTTCTAGTGACTGTTATGTTAGGACTATAAAGCTCGCCTTACTTACACCAGACTCGCGCAGACTCTGGTGCGTAGATTCCTAAAGTCACCAATGTTAGCAAGCTGTCAACGACAGTACGCTGAGACTGCATTTGGGCGGGCTGTGAGCCCTTACAGACCTTTGCGGTATCAATGTGGCTTTCTCCGACGAGACCCCAGAGGAAGAAATCTTGTCGTTGCTCAAATGTTGGTTGTCCGGCGGTTTTAAATCCACCTGCAGGGCGACTGGTTACGCTGTAGCACCCGCTGACCACAATAGCCAGTACCACGATCCAGACCTTACCGATCTGGGATACTCGATTTTTCATGAGGATCCTCCGAAAAACAAGCGGAACATCTGATCCGCTCGCGATGTTTAAGCGGACTCTAGCAATAGGACTGCCGTGCGGAAAGCCAAAGATTCTCCATGCCTTGTGAAATAATGCGCAGCTCTATCCGGCGTGAAAAGGCTATTCCTAGGGTGCTGCCATCGCTCTCAGAGCGCATGCAAACAGGCTCTCAGAAAGCGAGGCAAATCCTGCCGCGTTGACTGCGCATCCCTTTCGTAGCTGTGGAGCAAGCTACCCAATTCCCAGTCTGCCCGAGGCGACTCCTACTGTAGGTCAAGTAGTTAGCCGTTGGTACACGCCCTGCATCAAACAAGGTCGCTCTGAGGGGATACGAAGGGCGGGAAAGTACGAGTTGCTAAGACTCGGCATCCCCACGATCTCCGATTCCTTTTAGGGGCTTTTGGAGGATGCTAAATGGTTCCACGCTACGTTATTGAATCAGTAAAATCGATTGCATCTGCCGCAGGTTTGAATATTAGTAGATTCGGGGTGCGAGGATCTACAGCTCACAAGCAGCTTACGAAGCTCCTTTCGACCATGGTGATTCTTGGGCTAGTGCTCGGTTTTGCCGGGCCAGCCCGTGCCAATCCATCCTCTCCTAGCGCTCTTCCAGCGGCTAGGAATTCACTACTTTCGTGGGCGAATTCGCAGTCCAGGAATGCACAGAGACAACTTGCGCAGTGGATCGATAATCTTGAAAAAGCAACGATTCAGCAGCCGAACAGATCACGAACGACACGAGACGTTTCAACATAAACCTCGGAACTCTGAGCGAATTGCTCGTTAAATTGGAGGAGCTTGCTGCGCATGAGGCCCTGTCTGAGGAACTAAGGAACTCAGCAGCGGCCCAGCTAGAGGTGGCGCAGGGCGCTCTGTCTGAGTCGGGGCCAGGCAGTCTTCAGGCGGAGTGGTCTCTGTATGTCCACCAGCTAACTACAAGATCTGCATACACGGCTAGGAGCAGGATCGATGCTACTAGAAGGTGGATAGCGGACCTTGATGTATTTATCCAAGGAGTCGCAGCAGCAAACAACCTTGCCGAACTTCAAAATATCAAGAGACCCTCCCTCTCTTCTCCCCCGAATACACCCCCAGCTATTACTCATGACCCGATAAAGAGGTCCAATACTCTAATCACTGCCATTGGTGACATGGTGAAAGAGCTTGATCTGATCGCTAATCCTCCCATCCCACCGGCACCAGCAGTCGGTGTGTGTAAGCTTGATGGGGTCGAGGATCACCACGATCATCCTCACGGCCACCACGATACGTGCGGTTGCGAAGATGGAGTCGTAACGGTGCACGGCCAATCCATGAAGCTACCCGAGACAACCCGCGTGATCTCTGGACGAGCCAAAATGTCGGATCTTCTCCCCTCACTGAAGGAGGAAGAAGTGCTCGAGATCGATCACGAGGCAACACTGGAATATGACGTCGCAAGCGAGCTGCGCCTCCGCGCGGTTGTCGTTTACGGCGCGCTCGAGTTCACCCCAACGGTCGATACTAAAATGATAGTGGGCGACCTGATAGTCGCTCCTTCGGGTAGGCTAATCGTTGGTACAGAGGCTCAGCCGATCGCTTGCGACAAGAAGGCCGAAATAATATTGGCCGATTACGCGCTTGACCAAAACACAGACCCCTATCAGCTGAGAAATTCGATTATAGCTCTCGGTGAAGTGACGATGCACGGCAGACGACTACCTAATCCAGGAATTCGCTTAATACAGACTCCTCAAGCTGGAGATCGCTCGTTACTTCTCAAGGAACTACCAGAAGGATGGCGTGTAGGCGACACCATTGTTCTTGCAGATACGCGACAGTTACCAAAGCAGTCCAGGAATTTTACCTCGCAAACTGAGTACGTAACAATATCGGCTATCGATGAACTCAGGGTAAGCCTGGATAGGCCACTCTCTTTCGAGCACCCCGGTATCCTGCTTCCTGATAGTAAAGGACAGCTCACGATCCCACTCCAGATCGAAGCGATTAACACTACACGAAACATCGTGGTGAGATCGTTGCAGCCGGATGGGATGCGAGGACATACGATGTTTGTGAATAGGGCGAAAGTCGACCTCAGGTACGCCTCATTCGTAGACCTAGGCAGAACCACAAGCGGAGATTTCGACAATACTCAGTGCAATGAAGCCGGTGAGTTGGCGAGATTTGGAAGCAATCAGGTGGGACGGTATCCGATCCACACGCATTTCCTGCTAGGGCAGGAGAACCCGCGCAACCGAGGACATCAGTTCACGATGCTTGGACTGAACGTGGAGGGCTCGAAGCGGTGGGCGGTTGCCATTCACGATTCCTCATTCGGGCTGATCTCTAAGAATGTGCTGCATCGTATCTCTGGGGATGGCTTGGCTTTCGAGTCCGGAAACGAATCCTACAACGATGTGATCGGAAACCTCTTCGTCGGTTCGAGTCCCAATCAGGTCACAAGGCCGGAGGATGTCGCGAGTCGCGGCGGCAAGACGCGCAGTGTATTAGACGTTTTCTGGCAACAGCGCCATCTGGGATAGTCCGTCAAATACGGTCACAGACAACCGCATATATGGGGCATGGCAGATCGGCTATCAGCTCAATCACTACTGGGAGACGAACCTAACGACACCGAAGTATCGTGGAGCAGATCCAAGCGAGTCCACTTCTCACATTAAATGGGCAGCGCGGAGAAACGATGAGAGCAGTCGAACGGATCCCATATCTGTAGGGCAGAAGCGTGCCAACTTGATTTGGGGAACTACTGTAGGGGTGTACCTAGCGTGGCCCAGAGGCGGAGATATCGACATCTTTCGTTATGAAAACACACCCGGTATCTATGAACGATTTATCATCGCCAATGTACAAGAAGGAGTACGTTCGTACCATACTGACAACGACCACTTTATTGATTTCGTAATGGTCAACGAGCCAATGGTTGCCAATCAATATCTTGGGGTCTCACGGTATTCTGTGGGCTTCAACTTCAACCATCGATGGTACCAAGCTGCAAACATGAAGATTCTCTCTGAAAATGAGAGCGCAGTGTTGGCGAACTCTGACGGGGCAGTTGATTCGAATGGAGTTTATGCAGGAACTTATGTGGCCAATTTTCACGTAGGTTTCGATTCAATTCGTCACGCGAGGAATACCGCTAGGCCAGGCGCATTCTCACCCGAGAGCGCCACGGAGATACGTGGAGGCATTTGGCGTAACTGGGTAAACTTTCGGGTTAATCTAGCTATGGATCACGTAGCACGCGTTACCCGAATCGGGGAAGTTACGGCGGATGCGCCGTCTGAGATGAGAGTCATTCCTGGGTTTCCGACTCGTCCCCTCAACGTGCTTATGAATTACGACCTGTCGAACAATACTGGGATACACGTGCTTGCTCGAAATACCGTTTTCTTGGAGAACTGGACCTTTAAGAATCTCTCTGCGCCAAACTTCAGGATTTACTTCATGGAGCAAAATCCTGCCTTCATAGTGCCGCAAAGCTCCAATAGCCCTCGAAGAATAGTGGGTGCACCCGCCCCTAACCTCACAAACGAAGAGCACCTCGTCCGACACGGCAGCAGCATCGGCGGACATGTGGCGCCCTGCGGAGGGAGAGGTATCTCATGCGCCGAGCTACAATCTCGCGGGCTGCCGTGGGGGATCTACGGGTTAGTCGAGGATCGTCCCTAGGGAAGCAAGGCAAAACCTACCCGTCGCGAGAAAGTGGAGGTTGTGCCTTGCATACCTACGCTACGCCCGCTAACTCGAGCACAAGCTTGGCTGCGACGAAGAGCGCTACGGCCAGAACCATCTTTCGGACGAAGCCATTACCCCTCTTGAGAGCAAGCTTGGAGCCGACCAGGCCACCCAAGAGGTTCGCTCCAGCCAACGGAAGCGCCAATCCGTACTCGACGTTTCCGCTCGCAATGAAGTACGTAATCGCTCCAGCGTTCGTCGCAAGGTTGATAAGTTTCGCATGCGCCGTTGCCGATAGAAAGCCTAGCCTCAACTTCGACGCGAGGAGAACGATGATGATTGTGCCGGTACCAGGCCCAAAGAACCCGTCGTAGAATCCGGCGAGCCCACCGATGACCGAAGCTGCGAGCCACGAAAATTCATGCACTTCATTCTTGTCACCCTCGAACTTTCCAAAGAGAACTACAACGACCGCGAATATTAACAGTCCTGCAACCAATGGCCTGAAGTACACCGCTGGAACGAGGCTGATCAGATGTGCTCCTAGCGCAGAGCTTGCCAGAGCACACACAGAGCAGACCGCTACCAACGTATAGTTGAGCTTCATACGTCTCGAGAAAGCCCATGCGGCGGCCGCCGCTCCGGAAAAGGAGGGGATCTTGTTCGTCGACAACACCACCGCAGGAGCTAGGTGCGGGAATAAGATCAGGATAGCCGGTAATTGAATCAGCCCTCCCCCTCCTGCAACGGCATCGATTAACCCAGCAACGAACGAAACGATGAAAGCTATGAACATTTCCATAGTGCCACTGTAGAAGGATCGTAGATTTAAACAACGGAATAGATGTAATATGTTATATTCGCTTTACGCATATGTTAAATCTTCTCGAAACCTTCTTTGCCCTCGCCGAACAGGGCACGATGCTGCGCACCGCCGCGTACCTTCGCGTCAGCCAATCGACGATAAGCAAACGCATTCAGGCCCTCGAGCGGGAGCTGGGACACAAACTAATCCAGCGCACAGGGCGGCACATCGAACTTACGGAGAAAGGTAGGCAGATAGCACTCTCCTCACGAGAGATCTTCGTTCAACTCAAGAACGTACTCCACCAAGAGGTCGCGACAGGACGCAAACAGATCTCAATCTCTGTTTCGAGCGGTATCATCATCTCCTGGGGTCCCGCGGTCCTCAAGGAAATCGAAGAACAGATCCCCGCGGTCAGCTTCTCGATCGGGACCTACTCTGCTACTGCATCGATGGAGCGCGTGCGCGCCGGTGAGCACATGCTCGCCCTCTGCCATGGAACCGGCGTGACGGCTCCCGACCTGGCAGCCGAGCACATCCTTGACGAGGCGATGGTGATAGTTCCATCCCGCCTCCACCCTCTCAAACCGACCGCTGGTGAAGCTCTGAAAGTCATCGGCCCCGAAATTCACTCCGAATCATGGACAGCTCTCAGCACACAATTGGAGAGGGCAGAGCGGCGCTGGGGTTTTCAATTGGCGGTAGAGCGCTCTCTCGTGTCTTTCGGCGGAATCTGCAAACTCGCCCTTGCCGGATTCGGGCACGGGTTGGTGCCGCTCTCCGTTGCAGACAGCTTCGGAATCAAGAGAGAAAAGCTCTTTCACTTTCGAGCACCAAACCTCAATCTGCCCGTGAATATTCTGGCCAGAAAGAGCGCCCTCGAAAATCCTCTGGTGCGGAATGTCGTAACGGCGCTGCGCAGCGTGGCCACGGATCTCAAATCTTAAGGAAGCGAGGCAAAACCCCTCCCTGCTACGAAAGCGGATCTGGCTCTCCTAAAAATGCAACTCTGGCAACGTAGCTAACTGAGCAGCATGTCCGATCAGATGCAGAAGCAAGAATGATTGGGGAGCTTCAATATCGAAATAAGGGTTGAGCTTGCCGAGCCTGGCATGATTATGGAGGTAGTCTCCGACCTGAATGAGCACTTCGGCGCACAGATCCACACACTACGAACGCTGATGGAGACCACCTTAATAAAGTGGAGTAACTATCCGGGCTTAACTTGAGCTAACCTTTGGCGTGACGATTGCCTCGATAGCCCTCCCTGGCATCGCGGTTGGCGTAACTTCTGGGACAGGGGTCGCTCTCGGTGTAGAGGTTGGAAATGGCGCGCAGGTCGGACGCGTGCTAGCCATCCTCATCACCTCTGCAGAACGAGCGGCGGCCGCCACGAAGGCATCCGGCGCAACGCAGTTCCCGCACAGTGCTTGCCGCGCTTTCTCCGCACGAAGATCGGCGCACCGCCGCTGCACACTCTGCTGCGCCTGCTGCTCGTTCCCTATAGGACAATACAACACAGCCTCTCGCTCCTCGCACGTCGGGGCATTACCGGGGGCTCGCGGAGGAAGCGAAGCGTTACAAGCTCCTTGCAATCTCGCAACGAGCCTGTCGATACGCCGCTGAATATCGCTGAGAGTACTATCGATATTACGCAGACGCCGAGCATGGAAAGTGCAGCGCCCTGGCCTCTGGGGATTCAGCGCTAAACATCGGTTCAAGCGACCAAGGATCTGGGCACGTGTATTTTGCCCACGCGCCTTTCTTCTGAGAAGCGACTCAAGCATCCGTGAATGCGAGCACACACGACGCTCCCAGCGATCGACGTAATCCTGGCGCTCCTGCGAGCACGGCTGATCGAAACAAGCATATCCACTCGAGGCGTACGCCGTGTTGAGGTGTCCACCGGCACACACGGCAATCACAAGTGCCACTATCCCCTGCGCGAGTCGGCTCGATGCTGCCAGCAAGCAGGCAAGCGCCGCGTCTTGAATTCCTGAAAGTGTAGAATCGAGCTTCATAGTCTCCCCTTCTCGAACGTGCGTATGGTGAGTGACGAAACGGCCTAGTGCTCCGGAAATAACATACCCGTCTCACATAAGCCGATGGTCAAACAACCGCGCCGCGACCGACTTTCGTGGCAGTACTGTCCCGTGCTGCACATGAGCAACATACCACCCACCGCTCCAGTATGACACGTCTCGCTGCACTAACGTATGATCAGGTCTGGCCACAACTGAGCCACTCGCGCAACAGCCTCTAAGTAGGCCAATCCAGGGGGTTTTGGAGTCTGCTTCACCAAGCGTAAGTTATCACTTACATGTAACTCGCCAAGGCTCCGGTCGGACTTAACGTGAAGTTGCTCAAAGACGGTATAAGGCGCCTATTTCCTTCCCCCTCTCTGTTCTCGCTGTCCTCTTTGTAAAACTATCCTTTATTACGCAACTTGTGCGGTATTTCACCGATACGGGCTCCTTGTATTTTAACAAAGAGAGCGGCGAGGACGGAGAGGGGGAATACCCAACAGGTCATCGGCTGTGCTTTTGAGGTGCATCGAACCAAGCGCAAGTTATCACCTACATGAAACTCGCCGAGGTTCCGGTCGGGCTTAACGTGAAGTTGTCCAAGGACGGTATTAGGCGCCTATTCCCTTCCCCCTCTCTGCTCTCACCGCCCTCTTTGTAAAATGGCTCATCGCGTTTTAGAGTGGGTGATAGCGAGCTTGGAGACAGCGTAAGCCCTTGTTTGACCTATAAATCGCGCCTTTCCACGTGAACGTGCTCGTGCACGTAAACGTGAACGTACCCGGAGGAGGAGTCACACTGGCTGAAGGCATAGCTAGGAAAGCATGGCTCCGATCCTTGTCAGCAAAAGCTTCCCGGCTTGATACTCTTCCGGGGAAACATGGCTGAGAGCGTTAAGCAGATCAAAGAGGGCCCCACACTCCATGACTGATCCTCGTGCTATTGAGAAATATCGCTGCTTATCTGCCTGTTTTAGCTTCCCGGCACCTTCGGCAATGTTGAGCACTATCGAGAAAGATGCGCGCTTGAACTGGTCCACGA